>JBBPZA010000083.1:0-3122 GCA_038199375.1 Solirubrobacterales bacterium
CGAACGCCTGCCCGCCACCCACGAAGCGATGGTCAAGTGGGCCATGATCGCCCTCATGCTCAACCGCCTCGCCCCACCACCGGGACCCAAGCCGTGGTCTACCAAGCGCCGCAAATGACCGTTTCAAAACACCTTCTAAGATCGTCGGGTGAGCTCCGCCCTCTCGCTCGCCCTCGGGCAGCAGCTCGCCGGCTATCGCATCGACGCCGTCGCCGGTCGCGGCGGAATGGGCGTCGTCTATCGCGCAACTCAGCTCGCCCTGGACCGGACGGTCGCGCTCAAGCTCATCGCGCCCGAGGTGGCCGAGGACTCAGGCTTCCGGGAGCGCTTCCAGCGCGAGTCGCGGATCGCCGCCTCGATCGAGCATCCCAACGTGATCCCGGTCCACGAGGCGGGGGAGGCCGACGGGCTTCTGTTCATCTCGATGCGTTACGTGGACGGAACCGACCTGCGCGAGCTCCTCGCCCGCGGGGGTCCCCTCGACCCCATCCGCGCCGCGGGGATCATCACCCAGGTGGCAAACGCGCTCGACGCGGCGCACGCCCGGGGGCTCGTGCACCGCGACATCAAGCCCGCCAACGTGCTGATCGCCTCACGCGGGGGCGTCGAGCACGTCTACCTGACCGACTTCGGGCTCTCCAAGCAGAGCTCGTCGGAGAGCGGGCTCACCAAGACCGGTCAGTGGGTGGGAACGCTCGACTACGTCTCCCCCGAGCAGATCGAGGGAAGGCAGGTGGGCATACGGACCGACGTCTACGCGCTGGGCTGCGTCCTCTTCCAGACGCTGACGGGCGCCGTGCCCTTCGAGCGCGACAGCGAGGTCTCGAAGATGTGGGCCCACGTCTCCGAGCCGCCCCCGGCGCCGTCCCGGCGCCGACCCGGAGTTCCGTCAGCGCTCGACCCCGTGGTCGCGCGCGCGATGGCCAAGGATCCGGAGCACCGATTTGCGTCCGCGGGGGAGCTCGCTGCCGCGCCCCGCGCTGCCGCCACGGGAGCGAGCGCGGGGCCGTGGCCCGCGCCGCCGAGCGCCGCCACGCCGCCGCCCTCGTCGGCCACCGTCTCGGGGGCGCCGGCGCCGGCCGCCGCACCGCCCGCCCCGGCGCCCCCTGCGGGGGGCGCCGCCCCAGCGCCGCCGGGGCAGGCTTGGGGCCAGCCGCCCGCGGCGCGCCCCGGCTGCGGCGCTGCGCCCGCCACCCCCTCGCAGGCCAACCTCGCGAGCTATGGGCAGCGCATCGGCGCCTACCTCATCGACGGCCTCGTCATCGCGATCGTCGTCCTCGCGCTGATGATGGCGGGCTCGGCGATCAGCGACTTGGTCGCGGGGCTCATGCTCTTCGTCTTCGGCTGGCCGCTGGGCGCGTTGATCGCGGTGGTGCCGTTCATGAGGCGGCGCGGGCAGGGAGCCGGGCAGAGCCTGGGAAAGGCGGCGACGGGCATTCGCGTCGTCGGGCGCGACGGGACGCCCGCGTCGGCGCGGGTCGTGCTGCGTGAGGTCGTCATGAAGTGGTTCGTGCTCTGGTCGCTCACGCTGTTGATCGGCGCGGTGCTCGACCTCCTGTGGCCGCTGTGGGACGGCGAGCGCCGCGCGATGCACGACATCGCTTCCGGCACGCGGGTGATCAGGGCATAGCGAGGCCGATCGGCCAGCGCTCGCGCCGGAAGGCCGCCTCCCAGAACATCCACTCGTAGCGGCTCGTGGTCGCGAACCGGCGGGCGGCGCGGCTGCGCTCGACCGGGCTGAGCTCGGGCCCGAGGCGATCGGCGAGGTCGAGCACCGCCCGGACGACCTCAGCGAACTCCTCGCCCCCGTAGGTCTCGATCCACCGGGCGTAGAGCGGATCGGGCGAGCCGCGTTCGAGCAGCTCCCTGCCGACCTCCGCGTAGATCCAGTAGCAGGGGAGCAGCGCACCCAACAGCTCGGCGAAGGACGCGGTGTAGGCGGTCGCGAGGAGGTAGCTGGTGTAGGCCAGGTTGGTGGGAGCCATCGGGGCGCGAGCGACGTCCTCCTCGCTCAGACCCAGCTCGGCGTAGAAGCCCTGGTGAAGGGAGCGCTCCACGGCGATCGCCCCGGCGGCGTGCTCGGCGAACATGGCGATCTCGGCCTCGCCGGGCGCACGGGCGGCCGCGACGCTCAGCGCCCGGGCGTACTCGCGCAGGTAGTGGGCGTCCTGGACGACGTAGAACTCGAACGACGCCCGATCGAGCGAGCCGTCGGTCAGCCCGGCGAGGAACGGGTGGTCGAGGATCGCCCTGTAGGTCCCTGCGATCCCCGACCACAGCTCTGCGGTCAGGCGCTCCGTCGCCATCGGAGGTCGGCCGGTCGGCCTACGCCTGCCCCATCAACCGGTCGGCGATCTCCTTGAGCTCCTCGGGGTGATAGCCGGGCGAGAACACCGCGCGCTCCTCAGGCGGATCCGCCGTGGCGCCGTCCTCTTCGGGCAGGCCGTCGAGCACCTCGAGCGGCGTGCCGTCGACGGGGTGCTCGCCGGTCCACACGGCAGTGATGTCCTTGAAGTCGTCGGGGCTGAAGCGGTAGAGCCTGGCGTGCAGCCCGCGGTCGACGAAGGGCCTGGCCTCCTTGAAGTCGGCGTCTGGCAGGTTCGGGACCGGCAGCATCTTCTTGACGTCTGCGCCGGTCAGCTGCTCGAGCGCCTTGGCGTAGGCGAGGGCGTGGACGCCGCCGCGGACGAACAGGTAGCCGAGCATCTGGCGGGCGATCGGGTGGTCCGTCGTCTCGTAGACCCGGATCTTGGCCATGCGCGCGCCGTTCTCGAGGAAGAAGTTGTGGAGGAGGTCGAGCACGAGGTCGCCGGAGTTGAAGACGTACTCGCCGTTCCAGCCCTGGCCGAGGGAGTTGACGGGGAGGGCGCCGAGGCCGCTGTTGATCCAGTGATGGCGGAGCCCGGCTGAGTCCTTGAGGCCCTTGAGCGGCGTGTCGTGGGGCTCGTCGCCGTCCGAGGCTCCGCTGAGCAGCCCGTTGATGACCGCGGAGACGACCTCGATGTGCCCGTACTCCTCGGCGGCGATGTTGGCGACGAGGTCGTAGTAGGGCTTGATCTTCGTGCGCCCGCGCATGTTGAACGACTGGTAGGTGTAGTTCATCAGCGTGGACATCTCGCCGA
>JBBPZA010000084.1:0-32132 GCA_038199375.1 Solirubrobacterales bacterium
CGCAGCCTACGCGGGCATGTTCAAGGCCGTCGTCTCGGCGGTGCGCGGGGTCGACCCGCAGGCGCGCTTCATGCTCGAGGCCGACCTCGGGATCATCGGGCCCGATCCGCAGCCGCCCTTCCTCGAGGCGCTCTTCGACGCCGTCCCCGACCTCGGGCGCTACGTCGACATCGTCAGCCTTCACGCCTACACGGTCAACTCCCCCGCCCAGTGCGACCGTGGAAAGCCCGTCTCCCAGGGGTTCAAGTCCTGGAACCCCATCCGCTACGAGCTCTGCCGCGTGCAGGACATCCGCAGGATCCTCGACGAGCGCGGCGCCTCGGGCGCCCGCATGTGGATCACCGAGCTGGGATGGTCGACGGGCGGCGACAGGCCGTTCAGCGAGGCTGCCCAGGCCCAGTACGTGCGTGAGGCCTACTCCAAGCTGCGCGAATGGCGGCTGGTCGACGTGGTGACCTGGTTCCACCTCAAGACCCCGGAGCGCGACTCGGCCAACGCCGAGGACTTCTTCGGCTTCCTCCACGCCGACGGCTCCCCGAAGCCGGCCTGGAACGCGTTGACGAGCGAGACCGGCCGCGCCTAGTCCCGGCGGAGGGCCCTCGCGAGTCGGGTCGCGGCAGTGGGGTCCGACCTACGGTGGCGCTGATCCCTCGCCGGTTGCGCCCGCAGCCGCGATCGGCTCCACAGAGGTGCTGTCGTGGTAGGTGAGGACCCCGATGCCAAGCCCTTCCTGCCCGCGATCGGCGACGAGCTCCCGCGACGGGTACAACGGCTTGACCAGCTCCCAGAAGCCCGGCACACCGCCGACCGATCTTCCGGACCCAGGCTCGCGCACCGGCATGATGTCGTGGAAGGCGATCAACCCGCCGTTGCGGACGAACTGCCGATAGGTCAGGAGGTCCTTCTGCACGCCCGCGAACTCGTGGTCGCCGTCGATGAGCAGAAGATCCAGCCGCCAGCCGCCGAGCTTGCGGCGCAGGCGGTCGACGGTCAGCGGGTGACTCGATTCCCCGTCGATCGCGTGGATCGTCTGCCCGGTCGGAGCGGCGCGACGGAGGCGCCAACGGTTCTTGACGTATAGATCGATCACAAAAAGAGTGTCTACGCCAGGGATCCCGCGGCTGAGCAGCAGGCTGCCCGCGTCATAGGCACCGATCTCGCACGCGACGCGCGTCCCGCTCGCGGCGGCCAGCTCGAGCAGCGCAAAGATCTCGGCGGGGATCTGCACCGGACCTCCCCCGAAATGCGCCCGCGACACTGCAAACCAATCGGCGGTCGTGGATGCGCTTGCCACAGTCGAGCGCTCCGCCCGCCTAGCACCCGCTCGCACGGCGTAGCGCGCCGCCGCCTGCGCGTCTTGGAGGACGAAGCGCGCCACGTGGAGGCCGAGGCGCAGTCCGGTGAGCCGATTGAACGCCAGCATCGGAACCCTGGCCATCGACTTCATCCGCTGCTTCATCGCGACCGCCCGCATCCCCGCCGTCAGCGCACGGTGAGCGTGGGGCTTCGGGCCTTATGCCAGGGTTTGCGCACGTAACCGACCAAGCGGCCCTCAGCCGGCACCGGATCGTCGTCGATGTCCTCGTTCAGGTCGCGGGTCGCGTTGCCAGTCTACGTCTGATCCTCGACTGATGTCCCTGCGCCGCTCAAGCGGCGGCGCCGGCGCGCCGAAGCGTCTGCCATGGTTGGCAATGTGACCGACCAGTCGGCCCTCAGCCGGCGGCGGCTCGTCGGCGACGTCATGGTGCAGGTTGCCGGCCGCCTGATGAGCCTCGCGCTCGGCGTCGCGGTGACCCTGCTGGTCATCCGCACGCTGGGAGACAGCGGCTTCGGAGAGTGGTCGACGGTACTGGCCATCACCCAGCTCGTGACCTGGACCGCCGACTTCGGCCTCTCACGCGTGGCCGTCGCCCGGGCCTCGAGCCACCCCGAGCAGGAAGCGGAGTGGCTGGGAGCGCTCGTGGCGCTCCGCATGCTGCTCGCGGTTCCCGCGAGCCTCGTGTGCGTCGTGATCGTGATGCTCGTCGCAACGACGGGCGAGATGCGCCTGGCCGGCTTACTACTGGCGGGCACGGTCGCGATCTCCGGCCTCGGGGCGGTCTCGGCGATCTTCGAGGTCCGCGTCCGCAACGACATAAGCACGGGCCTGCTGCTGGCCAACAACATCCTGTGGGCGGCCTTCGTCGCGGTCTTCACCCTCCGCGACGCCGGCGTAGTGACGCTCGCCGCCGGCATGCTCGCCGTCTCGCTGGTCACCTCCGTGGCCGGAGCGTGGCTCGGGTTCCGCGGAGCGCGAATCTCGATCAGAGGGTCGACCCCTCGCTGGCGCGAGCTCGCTGGCGCCGCCGTGTCCACCGGGATCGCGGGCGGACTGACCACCGTCTACGTGCGCGTCGACCAGCTCATGGTCTTCCAGTTCGCCGGAGCCCGGCAGGCCGGCCTCTACGCCGCCGTCTACCGGATCCTCGACCAGGGGCAGCTCATCCCGGGGTCGCTGACCGCGACGATGGTGCCCGTCATCGCCCGGACGCTCGGCAGCGCGCCCGAGCGAGCACGTGCTCTGGTACAGCGCACCTTGGAGTACCTCGCGATCGTCTCCCTCCCAGCGCTGGCGTTCACCCTCGTGGCGTCCGAGCCGCTCGTCCGGCTGCTCTTCGGAGCGGAGTTCGAGTCCGCCGCGGCGGCGCTGCCCATCCTCATGGGCGCCTTCGTCTTCGTCTCACTCAGCTACCTGACCGGCAACCTACTCGTCGTCCTGCACCTCCAGCGGCGGATGATCGGGATCGCCACGGCGGGCCTCGCCGTCAACGTCGCTCTCAACGTCGTGCTCATCCCGCCCTACGGGTTCCTGGCCGCCGCCTGGGTGACCCTCGCCACCGAAGTCGTGGTCTTCGCGATCGCCGCGCGCCTCGTGCTTCGCGGGCTGGGCCACCGGCCCTCCGTGAGCCGGGTTCTTCGCTCGTGCGCGGCGGCCGCGGGCATGGCCGGCATCGTCCTGGCCGCCCGCGGCGCGGGCGCGCCGATCGAGGCGCTGCTCGTCATCGCGGCCCTCGCCTATCCGGCGCTGCTCCTCGCACTGCGCGGGCTGTCGGTAACCGAGTTCCGCGGCGTCCTGCGTAAGGAGGTTCCGACGTGACCCGGCCTACACTGGACGTGACCCGGCCTACACTGCGCGCCATCGAGGGCGACTCAGGACATCATCAGGTCTCGATCGTCCTGCCGACCTACAACCGCGCGGCGGCCCTGCGCGAGAACCTCGGGGGCTTCCTCGCCGTCGACGGGGTCAAGGAGATCGTCGTGGTGGACGATGGTTCGGTAGATGACACCGCCACGGTCCTCGCCGCCCACGACGAGCCTCGCCTGCGCGTGGTCGCCCTCGAGAGCAACGGCGGCCTCCCAAATGCCCGGAACACAGGGGTCGACGCCGCCTCGGGCGAATGGATCCTCTTTGCCGAGGACGACTGCCGCTTCCCGCGCGACTACGCACTCGTGCTGACCCGCGAGGCGCAGGCGCACCAGGCCGACATCGTCGGCGCCCCGTTCATCTATCCCCGCGATGAGGCCGACCTTCCGGCCGCGATGGCCCGCGAGCGTGCGCGCCCCGTCCGGCGGGTCGGGATGGACAGCGTCAAGCGCTTCCCGCCGGGACCGACCCAGACGCCGTTCATGCCCGCGACCGCCCTGATCCGCCGAACGGTGTTCGACGTGGTTCGCTTCGACGAGCGTTACGGCGGCAATGCCTGGCGCGAGGAGACCGCGTTCTTCGTGGAGGCCGCGCGGCGCGGCTTCGCCTGCCTGCTCACCGACGCGACGGCCGCCTACCAGCTCGACCATTACGAGGGCGGAGCCCGGGGGCCGCGCCTGAACTATGAGTACTGGGCGCTGCGTAACAACTGGCGCTTCCTGCGCAGGCACGGCGGCTGGCTCGCCGAGCAGGGCTACCTGCGCAGTCCGTCGCTCGCCCAGCTCGAACTGCTCGGGCGCCGGGTCCACTCCGTTTGGGCCGGGTGGATCAGCACCCACGTGGGAAGGCGAGCGGGGTGAGCGGGCGGGCGGCCATCGTGACCTCCGCCGGCGACGGCGGGGTCGAGCGCTTCTCCTCGCTGCTGGGCCGCGCGCTCGAGGCACGGGGCTGGGAGGTCAAGCTGGTGTCCACGGAGCGAGCGCCCGCCCGGTGGGTGGTGCGCCTCGGCGGTGGCCCCCTGCAAACGGGCCGGTGGCTCAGCGAGGCGGTCGAGCGCCTCGATCCCGACCTTGTGATCACCAACGGTGAGCTCGGCGCCCTGCACGGCCCGCGGCCGCGCATTCACGTCTACCACGGCACCATGGTGGGCCACACCATCGCCGACGTCGGGACGCCACTGCGCCAGCGCGCCCGTGCGCTGGTCGGCGGCGCCCTCGCCGAGGCGCTCTCGGCGCGTGGGGCGACCCGCGTCGCGGTCTCCGAGGGCGCCGCCCGGGAAGTCGAGCGCTGCCTTCGCGCCCGCGTCGACGCGGTCATCCCCAACGGGGTCGACATCGAGCTCTTCCGGCCGCGCGACCGCACGCAGGCGCGAGCGGCGCTCGGCCTCGACGCCGACGCGCGCTACGCCCTGTTCGTAGGCCGGATCGAGGGACGCAAGGGCGGCGACCTGCTCGAGCCGGCCGCCCGAGCCGGCGGCTTCGAGCTCCTCGTCGCCGGCCTGGAGTCGCCGCCCGGCGCCCGGCATCTGGGCTCGCTGGCGCCCGAGCGGCTCGCGCTGGCCTACACCGCCGCCGATGTCGTGCTCTTCCCCTCGCGCTACGAGGGATGCAGCTACGTCGTCCTCGAAGCACTCGCCTCGGGAACGCCGCTCGTCACGACCGCGGTCGGCTGGATGCCCGAGTTCCTCCGGGCCCTGCCCGACTACCGGCGGCTGGTGGTAGCTCCCGAGGTGAGAGATGTCGCCGCCCGCCTGCGGACGCTGAACCTCGGCGAGCTGGACGGGCTGACCGCGGCGGCACGGGAGTGGATCGTCGCCAACGCGAGCTTTGCGGTCTTCGATCGGACCTGGTGCGAGCTGGTCGACCGCGTCGCCGGTCGCGCGGTGGCCGACCCGCTCCGCGCCGGCGAGCAGGGCGCGGCGTGAGCGCCCACGCTCGATCGCCTTCCGGCTTCTCGAGCGGGACGCGCGGCGCGCTGGGCACGCTCGCGGTGGCGGCGGGCACGATGGCCGTCGCCGGCGTGGCCGGCCTGGCACTCGTGCGCATGGGGACCGTCGACAACCAGCTCAAGCTCGTCCTGCTCGGCGTCGCAAGCGTGGGGATCTCGTGTGCGGCGGTGCGGCCGCGCTTCGGCTTCCTGCTCGTCGTCGTGATGCTGCCCTTCCAGTATCACGTCAAGGCGGCCGGAGTGATGATCGGGACCAACGAGCTCGTCCTCATCGGCCTCGCCCTCGTCCTGGCGCCGCGGATCCGGTGGCCGGCGGTCCCCGGATGGTTCGTCTACGGCGGCGCGGCCCTCATCCTCGGGAGCTTCGCGTCCGTCGTGCTCGCCGATGATCCCGGCTCGGCCGCCTGGGGCGCGGTGCGCTGGACGGCCGTCATCCTCCTGGCCTGGGCCGCCTTCGGGGTCTTCGGCGAGGAGGAACGCGGCCAGCAGCGCTTCGTCGACCTGCTGTGCGGCGCCGCTGTGCTGGTGGTCTTCTTCGCGATCCTCCAGCGCGTCGGCATCTACGCGGTGGCCGGCAAGCCCTACTACGTCGAGCTGCCCGATTCGACCTTCGGCTACTACACCGTCTACGCAGGCTTCATCGCGCTGGCGGCGACGCTCGCGGTCGGCGAGCTGCTCACCGCGATCCCGCGCGGCAAGCCGGGACGGGTGACGCTCTACGGCTTCGTGATCGCCGTGTGCGTCGCAGGGATCGGCGTGTCGCTCTCGCGCGGCGGCCTGCTCGCGCTGGCGGCCGGCCTGATCTCGCTCACGGTGCTTCAGCTCTCGCGCGGCTCGGTGGCCATCAAGCTCGCGGTCGTGCTCGTCGCCACGGCGGGAATCGGCGTCGCCGCCACTCCACGGAGCGCCCGCGACCAGTTCCAGGCCCGCTTCAAGGACCAGCGCCAGGGCCAGCAGCAGGACGACCGCATCCGCTTCGCCTACCAGAAAGCGGGCCGCACGGCGCTCGCGCACTCGCCGCTGGGCATCGGCTACGGAAACTTCTCCGACTACGTCGGGCGCAACGCCGTCAACGCCCAGACCAAGGACCAAGCGTTCCACAGCCACAATACCTTCGTCCAGATCGGCGTCGAGGCGGGCTGGGTCGGCCTCGTCGGGTTCCTCGCGCTGATCGGCGTGCCGCTGTGGCGCGCACTGCGCCTTTCGGCCAAGCGGATGCTGTCCCCTCGGACGGCCGCCTTCGCCGCCGCCCTGATCGGCATCCTCGCTCAGGGGCTCTTCGACTACCTCTTCCACGAGATCGCGATCCTCGCGTTCTTCGTCGCGGTCGTATGGGGACTCACGCGCCTGCTCGAGCGCGATGTGGCGAACGGGCAGGTCGCCACCACCACCCCTTGAAGGTCTGCTGCCTCAACAACTATCCCCTCGGGAAGATGAGCGCCCTCGCGGACGCGGGTCGTGTGCCGCGCCAGCACACCTGGGGGATCGACGCGCTGGCCGCACGAGGCCACCGCGTGGTGCTCGCGCCCTTCCACGAGCCCTTCGAGGGCCATCCGCTCGACCGCGTCTCGACCGTGCTGCGTCACGAGCTCGGCCAGCTCGACCAGGAGCTCCACGCGCTCACCCGGACCGGAGTCCACGTCGTCTACTGCGCGGAGCAGCAGAGCGCTCGCGGGCTCGCCGTGCTGCCGCGCCGCCTACGGCGAGCGGCGGTGCTCGTCTCCTTGGTCCACCATCCACTGAGCCCGGGGGCGCGCAACCGCAGCGTGCTGGGAGGCCATGACCTGCTGATCGCGCTGAGCGATCGCCTTCGCGACGACCTCCTTCGCGACCACGCCCTTCCCGCGGAGCGCGTGATCGTCGCGGCATGGGGGCCGGACCTCTCCTCTCCGCTCTACCAGCCGACGGGTGCCGGGCCGGTAGTGAGCGCGGGCAAGTCGAACCGTGACCTCCCGACTCTGGTGGCGGCGCTCGCCGAGGTTGGCGCGCCAGCGGTCGTGTACGACCTCGCCGGTCAGATCACCGACGCACCCGAGAATGTGCGAGTCGTTCGCTCGGGGGGTCCCGGCGCAGACCCCGTCTCTCGGAACGGCGGATACCTGATGGAGGCGGTCATGAACGACATACGCGCGGCAAACGCCGTCGCCATCCCGATCAGCGACCCCTGCCGCCTGACCGGGCTGACCGAGCTAAACGACGCCCTGGCACTGGCCAAGCCGATCATCATGACCCGTTCGCCCTACACCCCCATAGACATCGAGAGCGTCGGCTGCGGGCTGCTGGTGGACCCCGGCGACGTCCGGGGCTGGATCCTCGCGCTCGAGCGCGTGACCTCGGATCCTTCCTTCGCCGCCGAACTGGGGCGACGAGGTCGTGCCTACGCCGAGGCGCACGTGAACTACGGTGCCTTCGGGGACCGCCTCGTCGACTCAGTCGAGCGCGTGCTCGACGAGCGCGGTGAGCTCCGCTCCGAAGCGCTCGGGCCTGAAGCGGCGCGCGTTCTCGCGTAAGGCCTCCTCCGCGAAGCTCTCACCCTCGAAGCGCTCGATCGCCTCGCACAGCGACGCGACGCTCTGCTCCGGATGCAGAACGCCGGTCACGCCGTCCTGCACGCTGTCGAGCACCCCGCCGACGCCGTGGGCGATCACCGGCACCCCGGCCGCCTGGGCTTCGACGGGGACCATCCCGAAGTCCTCCTCGCCGGGAAAGAGCAGCGCGCGCGCGCCGGCGAAGAGGCCGGGCACCGCGTCGTCCTCCACCCGTCCGAGCAGCTCCACGTGCGGCGAGCCGCTCGCGATCGCGCGCAGTCCTTCCAGTGACCGGCCGCCCCCGGCCACCTTGAGCCGGCGGCCCATCCGCGCGCACGCCTCCACGGCGAGGTCGAAGCGCTTGTAGGGCGCCAGGCGCCCGAAGGCGAGGTAGTAGTCCTCGGGCTCGCGGGGGATGGAGAGGAAGCGCTCGACCGCGACCGGCGGCCAGATCACCTGCGCGCTGCGGCGGTAGTACTTCGCGATTCGCGCGGCGACCCAGCTCGAGTTGGCCACGAAGCGGTCGGGGCGCGTGGCGCCGGCGAGGTCCTCGCGGCGCAGGAGCGGGAGGACGAGCGGCAGCGCGGCGCGCCGGAGCCGGCCCACGTCCTCGCCCTGGGTGAAGCGCGGCTGCCAGGCGTAGCGCATCGGCGTGTGGCAGTAGCAGACGTGCAGGGTGCCCGGCTGGGTGATCACGTTCTTCGCGCATGCGTGGTTGCTGGAGATCACGAGGTCGAAATCGGTCAAGTCGAAGCTCTCGAAGGCAGTCCCGACGAACGGCAGCAGGCTCATGTAGTGGGTGCGCGCCCCGGGGATGCGGTCCAGGAACGACGTGTGGACGCGGTGGCGGTGCCAGGAGGGCGGGGCCAGGGAGGGGTCGTAGATGGCCGTGAAGATCTCTGCCTGCGGGAAGAGCTCGAGCAGCGCCGAGACGACCTTCTCCGAGCCGCCGGGGTTGGTGACCCAGTCGTGGGTGATCGCCACGCGCTCGAAGCGCGTGGCCGGTGGACGCGAGGCCTCCATGCGGCGGGCGATTCTACGCGCCGGGCGTGGGAGCTACTCGTCGGACGTGGTCGCGCGGGCGAGCGTCTTGGCGAGGATCTTCGCGTCGAGCCACGGCGACCAGTTCTCGATGTAGAAGTTGTCCCACTCGACGCGATCGGCCAGCGAGGTCTTGCCGCGCAATCCGTTGACCTGCGCCCACCCCGTGATCCCCGGCTTGATACGCGCTCGGTCGCGGTAGCGGTAGACTGCGCGCGCGAACTCGTCGGCGTAGCTGACGCGCTCGGGCCGCGGGCCGATGAGCGCCATCTCGCCGCGTACGACGTTCCACAGCTGCGGGAGCTCGTCGAGCGAGAGGCGGCGCAGCATGCGGCCGAGCGGCGTGCGACGGTCGCCCCCGGTGCTCGGGCGCGCGATGTCGATGCTCTTGACCGAAGCGTCAGACAGGTCGTCGCCGTTGCGCCCGTTCGCGCCGTTGACGCTCTGCCCGGGCTCGGCGGCGTCGACCATCTGCGCGGCCCATCCCGCATCGGCCTCGCCGCCCGACCCAGGGTCGCCGGCCATGGTGCGGAACTTGAGCATGTCGAAGACCTGGCCGTCGCGACCCATGCGCGCCTGGCGGAACAGCACGGGGCGCCCCATCTTTAGCCGGACGGCCAGCGCGATCGCGCCGAGCAGCGGCGAGAGGACGAGCAGACCGGCCGCGGCCAGCAGGCGATCGAGCGCGTAGCGGGCGCGCAGCTGCCAGCTGCGGGGGTCGGCCGGGTTGAGGGCGACCAGCGGAAGCCCGCCTATGTGCTCGCTCTGGGCGCGCACGCCCTGGACCTCGAAGAGGCGGGGAACCAGGATGACCTGAACGCCCATCTTCCAGCAGCGGTGCACGATCGAGAGGCCGACGTGGTGGGGCGCGGTGGAGAAGGCGACGACCACGGCGTCGACGCGCTGGTCGCGCACCGTCTCCTCCAGGTCCCAGCTAGCGCCGAAGACGGGCAGGACCACGCCGCCCTCGGCGTCGTCGAGCGGCTCCTTGTCCAGGAAGCCGATGGGTCGCAGGCCCAGCCCGGGCTCTGACTGGAGGCGGGCCGCCACCAGGCGCCCCACCCGGCCGGAGCCGACGATGAGCGTCCGTCGCCCGGCGCCCCGCCGGTGGCGCAGGGCCGCCTGGGTCCACGCGAGCGCGACCCGGGTGGTGGTCACCGCGACGGCGGCGAGGAGCCCTCCCTCGACGAGGTCCTGGAGCATCGCCGCCCCGGAGTCCGAGAGCAAGATGGGTATAGATACGGCCAGTGTGCTGACCGCGGCCGCGGTGACCGCTATCCGAAGCTCCTCGCCGGCCTGGGCGCGCAGCCGGCGGCTGGCGGCCTCGCGGACGAGCAAGGTGATGAGCACGAGGGCCGGCACCGCACACAGCAGGGCGGGCGGGGCGGCGCCCGGGAGGTCCCGGGCGAGGGCGACGGCCGCGAGCCACCCGGCGGCCAGTGCGGCGGAGTCCGCCGCGAGCCGGGCAAGCGCCCACGAACCAAGCCCGCGCTCGCCGATGGCGACGCCCTCGGCGCGGCCTCCCGCGCGATCGGCGGGCCGGGCGACCTCGAGGATCGCCGCGTCGCCCGAGATCGTGTCGACCGGGTCGTGCGTGGAGGGGGCTGTCAGCCGAGTCGGTGCCATGGGCGCCTTTGGGCCGCTCGGACGAGAGGCGGCCTGTGGAACCCTCGGCGTGCCGGCGCGCGCGCTTGACCGGGGCGGCGGCTTAGTGGACGCCCGGTCCACGCAACGGCTGCGGGGCCGGCCGCGGCCGGCCGAGAAGCGTCCGGACGCCTCGACGGAGAGCTCGGCCGCTCCGCCGGGCTGCGGGACGGTTCGACCGAGCGCGAGTGAGTCGTCGGCCGGGGTCACGGGCGCCTTTCGCGTCGTGAAGGCGGCGCTGTAGCCCAGGCGGCGCGACGCCTCGACGAGCCGCGGCGCCGAGCCCCCGGAGGGGTAGGCGAAGACCGCCAACGGTGCGCCGACGATGGCCTCGAGCGCCTCACGCCCCTCGATGAGTGCGCGCTCGACCTCCGAGTCGTCGAGGGCGGGTAGGAAGGGGTGCTGGAGGGTGTAAAAGCCGATCTCCTGGCCGGCGGCGGCCAGCCGGCGGACGTGGTCGGCCTCCATCCGCTCCGACGGCAGGTCTCCTTGCAGACGATCGGCGAGGACGGCCTGCACGCGCGCGATCGCGCTTGGCGGCAGTGCGTAGAGAGCCACGCCGAGGGCCTTCAGCGGCCGGTCGCTGATCAGGGGCGAGGGCCCGGCGGCGAGCGGGAGCTCGGCTATCAGCGCCTCGTCGACCAGACCGCGATCCCACGCCGCCTGGAGGAGCTCCCACCAGAACCACCGCGGTCGGTCCATGGGAGGCGCCGTTGAGGAAGAAGGTCGCCCGGGCGGCCTCGCGAGCCAGGGCGGGAAGCACGGTCCCGACGTAGCCGGCGTCGTCGTCGTCGAAGGTGATGGCGACCGGCAGCCGCTGGCCGCGACGCCGGTCGGCGGCCGCCGCCTGGAGCTCCGAGGCGGCGACGACCCGGTAGCGGCGGCAGAGGTGGCGCACGTGCTCGGCGAAGTCCTCGCGGGGGATGGAGGGAACGAGGCTGCTCGCTTCCGGGCGGACCGGTCCTCCCACGGTGTGGTAGAGCAGCGCTACGCCGACCTTGCGGTCCGAGCAGCGCAGAGCGACGCGCAGAGTCGCCCCGACCGCCGCGCGGGCGAGGTCGCGACTCATTCCCCGGAGCATCGCGGGATTGTCGCGGACGGTGCCGAGCCGTGCAGATCCTTCTGCGCCCTAGGATCCGCGCAATGGCCTCCACGCACGATCCACTGCTGCTGCGCACGCGCCTCGTGCACCTGGCTACCCGCCGCCACGAGCACCTCGCGTTGCTTGAGCGCCTCCAGCGCTCGCGCTTCCTGCGCAGCGCGGCGGCGCGCGGGCTGAGCCGCTGGCTCGACGACGGGCCGATCGTCGTCCTCGCCGGGCCGGGGCACGGCCTGCGCCTCGCCAAAGCCGACCTCCCGGTAAACCACGCGCAGGCAGGCCTGATCGTTCGCGGCGAGCTCGAGCGCCCCGTGCAGGAGGCCTTCCGCCGCTTGGTCGCGCCGGGCGCGACCGTCTACGACGTCGGGGCGAACATCGGCGTCTACAGCCTGCTCGCGGCTCGCCTCGCCGGGCCGGGCGGCCACGTCCACGCCTTCGAGCCGGTGCCGGCCGGCGCGCGCGCCGTCGAACGCAACGCGAGCTTGAACCAGCTGGCGACGATCACCGTCCACGAGGCGGCCGTCGGTGCGAGCGAGGGAGAGGCCACGCTGCTCGTGGTCGGGGAGGCGAGCTGGTCGCACCTGGCCAGCGCGGGCTCGCACGCCGACACGAGGGCCGAGCGACCGGTCCGACTGGTCTCGATCGACGGCCTGGTGGCGGGCGGGCTTCCCGTCCCCGACGTCGTCAAGATCGATGTCGAGGGAGCCGAACTCGAGGTGCTCGACGGGATGGAGCGCACCCTCCGCGAGGTCCGACCCGCGCTTGTGATCGAGCTCCACGAGACCAACGGCGCGGTCGCAGACCGCCTCGAGAGCGCGAGCTACAGCGTCGAGAACCTCGACGGTCCAGAGCCCGTCCGCGACGCGCCCGGCGACGTCCACGTGCTCGCGCGGCCGGCCTGAGCCCTCACGCCGGCCGACCCCTCCCCCGCAGGACGTGGGCGTCCCCCACGCGCCGCGTAAGCTTCTCGCCGTCGAAGTGCTCGAGCAGCGCTTGGGCGAACTTGCGCGAGGTCCCGAGCTCGTCCCTGAGGCCGGCGATCGTCGCCTGACTCTCCCGCTCGCAGAGCTCCACGACCCGCCGCTCTATCTCGGCGAGCGCCTCGCGGTGGTAGTGGAGCGAGCGCCCGACTCGGACGGCCCGCCCGGCGGCGCGCAGGCTGGGCAGCTCCCCAGCGAGATCGCCGAGCTCGGACTCGATCGGCGGCTCGAAGCCGGCTTCGCGAAGCAAGGCCTCGAGCCGCAGGGCGTCGGGCGAGAGGGCCGGAGGGGCGTCCGCCGCCGCCTCCGCGGCCGTGCTCTCGCCGCTCCCCGCAACCTCGCTCCCCGCGCGCTCGCCGCTTCCCCCACGAGCCGCGTTCCCTCCGCGCCGGCCGGCCGACCCACCGTCGCCGGCTTCCTCTTCCTCCCCCTCCCCGCGCTCGAGTCGCGCCAGACGGGCGAGCACGTCTCGGGAGGGGCCGTGGCGGCGCGGCGCGGGATCGAGGACGGTGCCGCCCCCCAGCGTGTCGGGCGGGGCGATGCTGCGGATCACGACTCGGTCGCCCCTCGCCGGGACGAGCGGCTGCTCGAGGCGCAGCTGCCAGAAGCGCCCGCCGAGCTCGGCCAGGCGCGCGGGCGCCTCGCGGGTGCCGTGATGGACCTGGACTCGGTCGCCGTTCGCGGGCCTCGCCGCCTCCGCCGACCACTCGAGGGCGACGTCCATGCGATAGGTCAGGGCCAGTGCCGCGTCGGGGGAGGCGACCACGTCGCCCCGCGCGACCTCGTCGCGGCGGACGCCGACGAGGTTGAGCGCGACGCGCTGGCCCGCCCGGGCGACTTCTGCCGGGACGTCGTGGACCTGGACGCTGCGCACCCGCGCGCGGCGGCCCGCCGGGAGGATCGACAGCTCCGCTCCGCGCACCGCCTCGCCCGACCACAGGGTCCCCGTCACGACGGTGCCCGCGCCCTTGATGGTGAAAGAGCGGTCAACGTGCAGGCGGATGCCGCCCGCTGCGGCGGCGCGGCCCGGGAGCTGCCCCGCCACCGCGTCCAGGCGGGCGCGCAGCTCCTCGATCCCCATTCCCGTTCGCGAGGAGACCGGTACCGCGGGCACGCCGGGCATCAGCTCGGCCACCTCGGCCAGCGCGAGCTCGGGGTCAGCCAGATCGCTCTTGGTGACCGCCACGACGCCGCGGTCGACACCCAGCGCTCCGAGCACCGCCGCGTGCTCGAGCGTCTGGGGCATCACGCCGTCGTCGGCCGCCACCACCATCAGGAAGAGGTCGATGCCCGTCGCCCCGGCGACCATCGTCCGCACGAAGCGCTCGTGGCCCGGCACGTCGATGACCGACAGCGTCGCGCCAGAGGGCAAGGGCAGGCTCGCGTAGCCCAGGTCGATCGAGATCCCCCGAGACCGCTCCTCCGGCAGGCGATCGGTGTTCACACCGGTGAGCACCGAGATTAAGGCGGTCTTGCCGTGATCGATGTGCCCGGCGGTTCCGAGCGTGAGCGGAGGCCGTTTCGTCGCGGACGGGGTGCTGCCCATCGTGGTGGCTAGCGGAGAGCCGCGACGATTTCGGTCTCCACCACCTCGGCGTCGCCGTCGGTCATCGTGCGCGGGTCGAGCACCAACCGCTCCCGCTCGATCCGTGCGACGACCGGCGTCCCGGCGCTCCCGGCGTGCAGCCCCCGCGCGCCACGGAGCCGCCGGGCGGGCTCGTCCGCTCTGGCAGCATCCCCCTCCCGCGCGCCGCGGAGCCGCCGGGCGAGCTCGTCTACGTCCAGCGGGGAGGGGTCGACGGCGACGACCGGGCCCTCGAGCTCGAGCAGCGGCAGCGCGCCGCCGCCCACCTTGGCGACGGAGCGGACGACCTCCGCGCGCACCCCCTCGCGCGCCAAGCCGGCCTGGAGCCGCCCCGCACGGGCCGACAACTCCTCCTCGCCCGCGCTGAGCATCGCGAGCACGGGCACCTCGCGCCGCGCTTGGGAGGGATCGCGGTAGAGCCGGAGCGTCGCCTCCAGCGCTGCGAGCGAGAGCTTGTCGATGCGCAGCGCCCGCGCGAGCGGGTGGGCTCGCGCCGCCGCGACCGCGTCGGCGCGGCCGACGATGAGGCCTGCCTGCGGGCCGCCGAGCAGCTTGTCCCCCGAGAAGCAGCACAGCGCCACGCCGGCGGCAACCGAGCGACGCACGGGCGGCTCGTCGGCGAGGGCCGGCTCGTCCTGCGCCAGGCTGCCCGAGCCCACGTCGTCGACCACCGGAACGCCGAGCCCGCACAGGGCCTCGATCTCGACCTCCTCGGTGAAGCCGACGATGCGGAAGTTCGAGGCGTGCACGCGGAGGATCGCCCCGCGCTCGTCGGGAGCGATCGCCGCGAGCGCACGCTCGTAGTCCGAGCGACGCGTGCGGTTCGTGGTCCCCACCTCGATCAGCCGCGCCCCCGACTGGGCGACCACGTCGGGGACCCGGAAGGCGCCGCCGATCTCCACGAGCTGGCCGCGGGAGACGACCACCGCCCGCCCGCGAGCGAGCGCCGCCACCGCGAGAAGCACCGCGCCGGCGCCGTTGTTGACGACGAGCCCGGCCTCCGCTCCCGTCAACTCGCTCAGCAGCCCCTCGACGTGCGCCTGGCGCGACCCGCGCGCACCGGTGGCGAGGTCGAGCTCCAGGTTGGAGTAGCCCTCCGCGGCGCGCGCCACGGCTTGCCGCGCCGCGCCTGCCAGCGGCGCCCGGCCGAGGTTCGTGTGCACGATCACCCCCGTCGCGTTGACGACGCGGCGCAGCGAGGGCAGCCCGATCGCCTCCAGCTTCGCTCGCGCGCGGGCGGCGAGCTCCTCGAACGCCGCGTCCCCGTTCGGCCCCGAAGCGCGCAGCTCCTCGCGCCGCTCGGCGATGACTTCGCGCGCGGCCGCGACCACGAGCGTGTGCGGGCCGTCGAGTGCGGCGGCCAGGCGCTCGACCGACGGGAGCGCCCGCAGTCCCGCGGTCAACTGGTCGGCGGAGGCGTTCCCGCCACCCATGCCGTCTCCTCCCCTGAGATCTCCTTCTTCCAGATCGGAGCCTCCGCTTTCACCCTGTCGATGATCTCCCGTGCGCCGGCGAAGGCCTCGCCGCGGTGCGGGGCGCTCGCCGCCACGGCGACCGACGGCTCGCTCAGCGGCACCTTGCCGACCCGGTGCTCGACGGCCGCGGCGCACAGGCCGTGCCCGGCGATGACCTCCGCAACGATCGCCCCGAGGCGCTCGGCGGCCATCTCGGCGTAGGCCTCGTACTCCAGGCGGTCGACCTCGCGCGTGACGCCCTGGAAGGTCACGACGGCACCGGCGCGCCGGTCGCGCACCCGGGCGACGAGCGCGTCGAGGGACAGCGGAGCATCGACGATCGCCACGTGCAACGCTGCGCGCTCCACCGCCCCGCCGCCCGAGACCGGCGGAATCAGCGCGAGCTCATCACCCGCGCAGAGCGCCGCGTCGGCGTCGGCGTACTCCCGATTGACGGCCATCACGAGCGACAGGCCGCCGGCGATGCCCTCCACCCGAGCGAGCGCGTCCCGCACCCGCGCGCCTTCCGGGAGCTCGAGCTCGATCTCCTCGCGCCCCGCGCTCTCACGCAGCATGGCAAACAGCTTTACCCGCACGACCATCCCCGGAAGGCTAGCCGGGCCAGCTCGCGCCTCACACAATTGCTTCTGCGCCGTCTCGGCGACATCAGATGTCGTTCGGGCAGCGCAGAACTCCGGACCACCCGGTTCCCCTCCCTCGTTGCCCCGGAGCCCCGCTCCCTCCTGCGACCATCCCCGCGGTGTCGCTCCCCGCCCGCGTCTGGATGGCCGCCGCCCGTGCACGGAGCCGCCTGCGCGACCGCCGCCGTCTTGCGCCGCCCCGCGAGGAGCTCGTCCGCCGTCACGCGCCCGGGCGGTCGTTCCTCGACGTGGGGTGCATGTGGCAGATCGACGGCGCGATCGCCTTCCTCGCCGAGGAGGTCGGTGCCTCGCCGGTCACGGGCCTCGACCTCATGCCGGCGTCCGCGGCGTTCGAGGCCGAGCACGAGCGGCGCAACTCCTCCATGGGATTCGTCCAGGGCGACCTTCACGACCCGGCGGTCCTCGAGCGTGCCGGCGCGCATGACGTCGTCTGGTGCAGCGGCGTGCTCTACCACGCTCCGCACCCGGTCCTGACCCTCGAGCGGCTGCGCACGGTGACCCGCGAGCTGCTCATCGTGGGCACCGAGACGATTCCCGAGGTCCCCGGCCTGTCGCAGGCCTGCGTCTTCTACCCCGGCCTGAACGCCGACGCCCGGGCCGCCTTCTCGCTGCCGGGCGCCGGTGCGACCCGCGTCGGCCTGGACACCGCCTTCGACCGCGGCGCCGGCTATGGGAACTGGTGGTGGGGGCTCACCCCGTCGGCGGTGCGGGGCCTGCTCACGGCCGTCGGCTTCGAGCCCCTCGAGGAGCTCCGCGCGGGCTCCTATCTCGCTGTGGTCGCGGCGCCGGCGAAGTCGTAGCGCACGCCCGTGAGCTCCTCACTGACCTCCCACAGCCGCGCGGCGGTCACCAGGTCGGTCGCCGCCTTGGAGGCGCCGACGAGCCGCGGGCTGCCGCGCCACTCTCCGGGACCGTCCGGGCCGACGTAGGCGCCGCCGGGGAGATCCATGGTCGCCGCGTAGAGGGTCGGCAGCGCTCCCTGCTCATCGCTCTGGGCGACGACGCGGTTGAGCGCCGCCATCGCAACCTCCGCGAGCTTGCTTCCAGCCATGCGCGGACCGGCCTGCTGGAGGTCGGTGGCCGCGTAGCCGGGATGGGCGGCGACGCTGCGCAGGCGCGCGCCGGCGGCATCGGCGCGGCGCTGGAGCTCGAAGCAGAAGAGCAGGTTGGCAAGCTTGGACTGGCCGTAGGCGGCCCACTTGCGGTAGCGGCGCTCTGACTGGAGGTCGTCGAAGGCGATCGCGCCCATCTTGTGCGCCGCGCTGGAAACGGTGACCACGCGCGGGTCCTGACCGGTGAGCAGCGTCGGCATCAGCAGCCCGGTGAGCGCGAAGTGGCCGAGGTGGTTGGTGCCCAGCTGCATCTCGAAGCCGTCGGCTGTCCGCCTGTACGGGAGGGCCATCACGCCGGCGTTGGAGACCAGCAGGTCGACTTCCTCGACGCCGTCGGCGAAGTCCCGCACGCTGGAGAGGTCGGCGAGATCGAGCTCGCGGACCTCCGCCTCGGCGCCGGGCGCGGCGGCGCGCAGACGGTCCAGCGCAGCCTGCGCCTTCTCGACGTTCCGACACGCCATCACCACCCGTGCGCCGCGCTGCGCGAGCCCGACCGCGGCACGAAATCCGATGCCGCTGTTGGCCCCCGTGACGACCGCGGTGCGCCCGGATTGAGCGGGCGCGTCGGCGAGGGTCCAACGACTCACGCACATCAGGCTATTACGCCCTTGGGTTCGCCCGGTATGTCAAACTTCTAAGGTCCCTTCAAAGGAAAAAGAAGTTTGTCATATTCCCTCTTCCACCCCAAGGATCCCAGGCCTCTTCCCCTGTCGCTGTCGCGTGCGGAGTTCGCTCGAGAATTTCCCACCGAGTCCGAGGTCTTGGAATTCAAGACCGGGACGGGAGGGCGCCCTCTTCAAGCCAGCTCAGTCGCATTCTCCAATCACAAAGGAGGCGTCATCGTCGTCGGCGTAGATGACGACGGCGACATTCGAGGCAGGTCGCTGGACCCCGGCACCGTCGATGTCCTGCACCAAGCCCTCGCCGAAGCTCATGATCTGGGCCGCTATGAGCTCCACTCCCTGGAGGTCGGGGGAGTCGGGGTGACTGTCGTGTCGATCGCGCGGCGCCAGGAGGGGTTCGCACAGACGTCGAGGGGACTCGTCCTCGTACGGAGAGGAAGCCGCGATGTCGCGCTTTTCGGCGCCGACCTTCAGCGGTTCCTGAACACTCGCTCGCACAGCCGGTTCGAGGACACCACAATCGGCATTCCGCTCGAAGCCGCAAACGATCAGCTGATGAGAGAGGTGTCGGCCGGGTTTGGGTGGCAGACCGGCTCCGTTCGGAGTGACCGCCTCGAGAACGCGGGGCTCGCGCGAGACGGAGAGCTCACGGTGGCCGGAGCGCTGACGCTCCTATCCGAGTCCTCGGGTTACTTGGGCAAGTCGTTCATTGAGGTGCTTCGCTTCCCCGACGACGAGACCATCGACTACGACCGGCGCGATGAGCTCCGCGGACCTGCACAGACCCTGATCGAGCAGGCGACGACGCGCGTGCTGGACGAGCTCGGCACCGATCTCGTGATCCTCGGCATCCGGCGCTTCGAGCTCCCGAGGCTGCCGCCCGTCGTCGTCAGAGAGGCCGTCGCCAACGCCGTTGCCCACCGGTCCTACGAACTGTCGGGTACTCCGGTGCGCGTCGACCTGCGACCGGCATCGGTCCAGATCGTGTCCCCGGGCTCCTTTCCCGAGCCGGTCACCGAGCACAACATCCGGGAAGCGAGCGCCGCCCGAAACCTCAACCTCATCCGAGTCCTCAGGCTCCTGGGGCTCGCTGAGGACGCTGGACGCGGGGTGGACGTGATGCAGGACACGATGCAACTCGAGATGCTCGAGCAGCCGACCTTCCGCGATCTCGGTCATGCCGTTGAGGTAACGCTCCCGATCCGAAGTCCGGTTGCACCTTCCGAACGGGCCTGGATCAGGGAGCTCGAGGCACGAGGGACGCTGCAGGGATCGGACCGGATCGCATTGGTTCATGCGGCCCGAGGCGAGACGCTGACGAACGGCCGGTTGCGCGATCTGCTCCACGTCGATGCCGCTCGGGCGCGTGAGATCCTCCAACGTCTTCGCGACGACGGCTTCCTCGAGCAGCACGGCGAGCGGGGAGGAGCGCAGTATCGGCTCGCGCGTTCGCTTCGACCCCCGGCCGGCCTTCGGCTCGACGAGGACGAGCTTGCGGATCTCGTCGAACAGCTCGCCGCACAAGGAGCTGTGACCAACGGCGGCGTTCGGCAGGCAACCGGCCTCGACCGTGTAGCGGCGCTGCGCATTCTCGAGCGGTTGGTGGCGGAGGGTCGGCTCGTGAGGGTGGGGGAGCGGCGTGGTGCTCGCTACGTACGATCGGCCGCACCGGAGTAACCTGCGCGCATGGCCACCCGCTCAGAGGAAGAAATCGAGGAGCGCACGATCGCTCCGATCGTCGGCCCCGACGATGAACGACGCTTCACCGACTCGGGCATCGAAGTCAAGATGCTCTACGACGAGGACGACCTCCCGTCGCCGCTCGAGCTCGGCGAGCCCGGCTCCTATCCCTACACGCGCGGCGCGCACCGCGAGATGTACCGCGGGCAGGAGTGGACGATCCGGCAGTACGCGGGGTACGCGTCGGCCAAGGAGTCCAACAAGCGCTACAAGTACCTGCTCGAGCACGGCACGACCGGCCTCTCGATGGCCTTCGACCTCCCCACCCAGCTCGGGCTGGACTCCGACGACCACCGCTGCATGGGCGAGGTCGGCCGCACGGGCGTCGCCATCGCCAGCATCGACGACATGCGCACGGCCTTCGACGGCATCCCGCTCGACGAGGTCTCCACCTCGATGACCATCAACGCGCCGGCCGCCGTGCTCCTGCTGCTCTACCAGCTCGTCGGCGAGGAGCAGGACGTTCCGAGCGAGAAGCTCCGCGGCACGACCCAGAACGACGTGCTCAAGGAGTACATCGCGCGCGGGAACTTCATCTACCCGCCCGAGGGATCGATGCGCCTCGCGACGGACCTCTTCGCCTACTGCCACGAGCACGTCCCGCTCTGGAACACGATCTCCATCTCGGGCTACCACTTCCGTGAGCAGGGCGCCAGCGCCGTCCAGGAGGTCGCCTTCACGCTGGCCAACGGAATCGCCTACGTGCAGGCGGCCCTCGACGCCGGCCTCGAGGTCGACGACTTCGCGCCGCGGCTCGCGTTCTTCTTCAACGGCCACAACAACGTCTTCCAGGAGGTCGCGAAGTTCCGCGCCGCACGGAAGATGTGGGCAAAGATCATGTCCGAGCGCTTCGGCGCCGAGAACGAGAAGTCCATGCGCATGCGCTTCCACACCCAGACGGGCGGGGTGACGCTCACAGCCCAGCAGGCCGACAACAACATCATCCGCGTCACGCTCCAGGCCTTCGCCGCGGTGTGCGGCGGCACGCAGTCCCTGCACACCAACGGCTTCGACGAGGCCCTCTCGCTGCCCACCGAGAAGGCGGCGGGCATCGCCGTGCGCACCCAGCAGGTCGTGGCTCACGAGTCCGGCGCGACGGACACCGTCGACCCCTTCGCCGGCTCCTACTTCGTAGAGTCGCTGACCGCCGAGATCGAGGACCGCGCCAACGAGCTGATCGCCAAGATCGACGAGATGGGCGGCGCGGCGGAGGCGGTCGCCTTCATGAAGAAGGAGATCGAGGAGTCGGCCTTCGGCTACCACCAGCGCTATTCGAACGGCCAGGACGTCGTCGTCGGCGTCAACAAGTACGTCACCGAGGACATCGAGGTGCCCGACGTCCTCAAGGTCGACCAGGCCTCCGAGGACGCGCAAGTCGAGCGCCTGAAGAAGTTCAAGGCCGACCGCGACCAAGAGCTCGTCGACCGGCGCCTCGAAGAGCTTCGCGAGGCATCCCGCGGCACCGACAACCTCCTCCCGCCCATTCGCGAGGCCCTGCGCGACCACTGCACGCTCGGCGAGGTCTGCGGCGCGATGCGCGACGTCTTCGGCGAGTACCAGCCCGACACCTAGTGGGCGTCGCCCGCGCCGGATAGGGCCGCCTTCGGGACGCGCGGCGAGGTCCTGCGCACCTTCAATGACGTACGCAGGCCGGCGGCCTTCGCGCTGCACGTCCTCCCCGACGGGCGCATCCTCGTCGCCGGGACGGAGACCGAGGAAGGCGTCGACGTCGACTACGGGCGCCTGCTGCTCGCCCGCTTCCTTTCGGACGGCCGGCCCGATCGCGGCTTCGGCCGCAACGGTGCCGTGCGGATGCGTGTGGCCCGACGTACGGGCGCCGCCGTGTTCGCGCTCGCGCTCACCACAGACGGAAAGATCCTCGCCGCGGGAGACACCCAGACCGTCGACGAGTACGGAGATCTCCTCGAAGAGGGCATGCTGATCGCGCGGTTCGACTCGGCTGGCCGGCCCGACCGGAGCTTCGGGTCCGGCGGCACCGGTGTCGTCGACCTGGGAGGTCGGGTCGCCCAGGGGAGCGCGGTGGCCGCCCTCCCCGACGGTCGCGTGCTGGTCGCGGGCTCGCTGGAGGTCGATTCGCGTGACCCCGAGCCGCTCGGCCCTCGTCGCTCGGCTGCTACCCCAAGGTCAGATCGATCGTTCCTTCGGACGCCGGGGAGCGCTGCTCGTTCCGAGTGCAGCGGGCGACTTCAATCCCACTTCGCTCTTGCCGGTCAACGACGGGCGGCTGGTCGTGGCCGGCGTGGCCGGTTTCAGGCCCGGGCGGCTGGAGGCCGCACGTGTCGACCCGACCCAGGCGCTCCCGGCGGACGACGGACGCCCACCCAAGGGGTGCGCCTCGACCTGCCGGCCGGGACAAGGACGGTCGACCGCCCTGGGGTGCGCCGACGACGCCGCGGGGAACCGAGCCAGGGTCCGCGGCACAGCCGCGGTCGGTCGCTGACCCGCCGCGCCGCCGTCCCCCCTCTGGTGCGGGGCGGCCTTGCCGCCTCGCACATAATCGCCGTTTGGAGCATGGCGAGCTGCTGATCCCGGGGCTGCTGATCGCCGTGGCGGCGCTCAGCGCGCTCGCGCGGGCGATCGACGTTCCCTATCCCATCCTGCTCGTGCTCGGCGGGCTGGGCCTCGGCTTCGTCCCCGGCGTGCCGGAGGTGCGGCTCGATCCCGATCTCGTCCTGGTCCTGTTCCTTCCCCCGCTGCTGTACTCCGCGGCCTTCTTCTCCTCCCTGCGCGACCTCAAGCGCGACCTGCGCCCGATCTCCACCCTGGCGATCGGGCTCGTGCTGGCCACGACGGTCACCGTCGCGGTCGTAGCCCACGCGATGATCGAGGGCCTGCCGTGGGCCGCCGCCTTCGCCTTGGGCGCGATCGTCTCCCCGACCGACCCCATCGCCGCGACCACGATCGCCCGCCGCCTCGGCGCCCCGCGTCGGATGGTGACCATCCTCGAGGGAGAGAGCCTGATCAACGACGGGACCGCACTCGTCGCCTACAAGGTGGCCGTGGCCGCCGCGGTGGGCGGGAGCATCTCGCTCCTCGACGCGAGCTTCGACTTCGTCGCCGGAGCGGTGGGGGGAGTCGCCATCGGCCTCGCGGTCGGGTACGTCGTCGCCGCCGTGCGCCGGCGCCTCGACGATCCGCCCGTGGAGATCACGGTTTCGCTGTTCACCGGTTTCGCCGCGTACGTCCCCGCGGACGAGCTGGGCCTCTCGGGCGTGCTCGCGGCGGTCACCACGGGGATCTTCCTCGGCTGGCGTGCGCCGGAGCTGACCAGCGCGGCGACGCGGATGCAGGGCTACGCGCTGTGGGAGATCCTCGTCTTCCTGCTCAACGCGACGCTCTTCATCCTGGTCGGCCTCCAGCTCGGCACGATCCTCGACGGGCTCTCGGGCCGCTCGACGGGCGAGCTGCTGGTCTACGGCGCCGCAGTGTGCGCCGCGGTGGTCGTGACGCGACTGGTCTGGATGCACGTCATCACCGTGCTCATCCGAAGCCTGGACCGGCGAGCCAGCCAACGCGAGCGACGGGCGAGCTGGCGCGTTCGTACGGTGAACGGGTGGGCGGGCATGCGCGGCTCGGTCTCGCTCGCCGCGGCGCTCGCCCTTCCCTTCACCACCGAGGGCGGAGCACCGTTCCCGGAGCGCGACCTGGTCATCTTCCTGACCTTTACGGTGATCGTCTTCACGCTGGTCGTCCAGGGCCTCACGCTCCCATTCCTCATCCGCGCGCTCGGGATCGAGGAGGACGGCGCGGAGGAGCGAGAGGAGCTCGAAGCGCGGCGGAAGACGGCCCAGGCCGCGCTCGAGCGCCTCGACGGCCTCGCGGAGGAGGAGTGGACCCGGGATGACACGGTCGACCGCATGCGCGGGCTCTACCGCTACCGCCAGCGGCGGTTCGACGCCCGGGCGGACGAGGACCATGAGGCGGGCTACGAGGAGCGTTCGACCGACTATCAGCGGATGGTGCAGACGGTCATCGAAGCCCAGCGCGAATCGCTGGTCCGCCTGCGCAACGAGGGCGCGATCTCCGACGAGGTGCGCCGCCGCGTCGAGCGCGAGCTCGACCTCGAGGAGTCGCGGCTCGAGATTTGACAGCCCGGCGCGCCGGGCCGCGAAGTAGGGTTGGAGCTCATGTCAGCGATCCTGGCCGTCAGCGCCCAGAAACCGGGCGACCTGAGCTTCTACAACCTCGTCGTCTTTGTCCACATCACGGCGGCGGTCGTCGGCCTCGGATCGATCTTCGGCTACCCGGTCTTCTACCGGATCGGCATGTCGCGCGATCCGCGCAGCATGCCCTTCTTCCACCGCGTCCAGGGCTTCATCGGTTCGCGCATGATCTCCGGCGGCCTGTCGGTCCTCTTCGTCAGCGGGCTCTACATGGCGGCCACCGGACCGTTCGATTTCGGCGACCCGTTCGTGGGGGTGGGCATACTGGTCGTGCTCTTCCTCGGCGCGCTGGGCGGGCTGTACTTCTCGCGCAAGGAGGCCCGCCTCGGAGAGCTCGCCGAGCGCGACGTCGCCGCAGCGGGCGGGGGCGAGGTACGCCTCAGCCAGGAGTACGTCGATCTCGCCCGTCGGGTGGAGCTCATGACCTTCCTGTCGGCCGGGCTCATCCTCATGACCGTCCTGGTCATGGTCTTCAAGCCGGGGGTCTGAGTGGTTCGCGCCGCATAAGGAAGGAGACCCGCCGCGGCGGGCGAAAACCGGGGCGCGATGGATTCCGTCAGCGCGCAGCGCACCCTGGTCAAGTCGCCGCCCGAGCTGTGGGCGAAGCTCAGCGACGCCGCCGAGCTGACCCGGCACCTCGAAGAGGGCTTCGGCGAGATCCGGATCACCCGGTTGGAGGCCGAGCGGACCGTTGTCTGGGAGGGCGACTCGGGCCGTGGGACGGTCGAGCTCGAAGCTTCCGGCTGGGGAACCAAGGTCACCCTCACAGCCGAGCCGGTCGGCGAGCCGCCGGAGCAGCCGCTGACAGCCGAGCCCGTCGGCGAGCCGCCGGAGCGGCCGGTAGCTCCCGCCGCCGCGAACGCCGGGCCTGCGCCCACGCTGGAGAGCAACGCGGTCGAGAGGGCTCCTGAGCCCGGTGGCAGAGCCGGATTCTTCTCCCGGATCCTCGGGCGAATGACGCCGGGCCGGGGCCAGCGCGCCCCCGAGCCGGTGCCCGACGCTGCCCCTCCCCCCTCCACCGCCCCCGGGAAGCCGTCCGGCGAGCGCGCCGCTCGAGTTCTCGAGACCGTGCTCGACGACCTCGGCGCGGCACACCACCGGCCGTTCTCGCGCGGCTAGCCGGCCGCCCTACCTCTTGGCCCGGAGCTTCACGGCGAGCGTCTCCGCGTCCCGGTTGGCGAAGGCGTCGCGCGCGCTCAGCTTGACGCTGAGCTTGAGGCCCTTGATCTGCTTCAGGCGCTTACGGAGCTTCTTCGAGGGCTTGACGGTCACGGTCGTCGAGCGCCCGGCCACCAGCGTAGCCCTCGCCGTGCCGAGCACCGTCGCCTTGCCCTTCCTGTTGATCTTCAGCTTCTTCGCGCTCTTGCCGTCGACCACGAGGTCCGCGCGAAGCTTGCACCCGTCGGGGCACCGGGCGACCGCCTTGAGCCCCTTCTTCCTGACCGTCTTGAGCTTCTGCTTCGAGCGCACCGAGCCGGTCACCGCGAAGGCTCGCACCAGCACCGTCGCCTGACCGATCCCTGCCGCGCCGCGGTCGTCGGTCGCCCGGACGCGGACGGTCTTCGACCCGGCCGAGGTGAAGCGCGTGGTCGTACTCGGCGCCACGCCGGTGGCGAGCTCGAAGGCGTTGTCGCCGTTGAGGTCGAACGCAAAGCCCGCGACGGACCCATCCGGGTCGCTTGCGCCCGCCGCGAGGGTCACCGGCCGGTTGACCGCCGTGGCCGCCGGCGTCGCCGAGAGGGAAACCCCCGGGGCGCGGTTCGCGATCGTCACCTGCAACGCCGCGACCTGATTGTCACCCGCATTGTCGGTCGCCTGGGCACGCACCGTGTAGGTCCCCGGGACGGAGAAGCTGCGGGTGCCCGACGGGCCGGGCGTCTCGAACGATCCGTCGCCGTCGAGGTCGAGCGAGTAGGCCGCGATCGAACCGCCCGGATCGGGGTCGGTCGCGCTGGCGGTGAAGGTGATCGGCGTGCCCGTCGGGGCGCTGGTGGGCGACGCCGCAACCGACAGCGTCGGCAGGGAGTTCGAGGTGACGGCGAAGTTGCGCGTCGTCCAGTCCGAATTGCCCGTCGAGGCTTGCAGCTGGCCCGATCCCCACACGACCGTCGAGCTGAGCGGATCGGGCGAGAGGCCGGCGTAGTCGCCCCAGCGACAGGGATTGGGCGGGCAGCCCGTCGCCGAGGCGAGCGGCGTCGGGCTGGTTCCCAGGACGATCGAGGGCTCGAAGGCCCCGAGCGGCGAGCCGGCCTGCCGCGCGCGTACGCGAAGGTCGACGTTGCTCGACGCTCCGCCGGTGTTGAAGCTCGCCGCCGCGCTTCGACCGTTGCGAGCGGGCGCGATGACGCCGTTGAACAGGTGCAGCCCCGAAGCGCCGGTGAAGTTGAACGTCTGGCGCAACACGCGCGTGGCGGGCAGTATCTCGTAGGCGCGGAGGGCGGCGCCCGCACCGCCGGAGATCGTATGCGCCGTCCACAGGCCCGGCGCTCCGGCGTCGGGATCCTGGGTGACGAACGCTTGATACAGACGGCCGTCGAGCGTGTCCAGGGTGCCCGCGCCCGGTGCCGGCTGCGGAACGTCGGCCGGGGCGGCGAAGCTCCCGATGGGCACCTCGCCGCTCAGCGCGACGGCGCCGCTGCCGTTGACCGTCCAGACGTTGAGGTCCTGACGGGTCGTCAACGTGTTGTCAGAGGCGACGACGTAACCGGTGGCCGCGTCATCGACGCCGATGGCGGGCACCGGGGTGAAGGCGTAGGTGCTCGCGCCGGGCGCGTCCGCATCCGGATAGCGGTTCGCGGTCACGTCGGTGGGCGCGCCGTAGGCGGTCGGCGTCCCGAGGGTCCCGCATCCCGATCCGCTCGGCACGTCGGGCTTGCGGATCGTCCAGATCCGCGAGCCGCGGAACGGGCGGTTGCCGCCCATGTACATTCGCCCGTTCGTCTTGTCGTGCTCGAACACGTTGACGCCGATCACGAGATGCGAGGCATTGTCGCCCAGCTTGGGATAGTCGTCGAAGTAGTAGCGGTCGTCGGCCTCCCCGGCGCCGCCGAAGTTGTCGGTCGGGAAGCGAAAGCGGCACCACCCGGCCGTAAGGTTGGTCGGGTCGCTGCTCGCGCTCCACATCACGTTGACGAAGTCCTGGACGGCCTCGGTGCCGCCGGGCCCGCTGGTGCTGTACAGCCGCTGGGTGGTCACCACGTAGAAACGGTTGGAGGTGCTGTCCCACATGATCTGCGGGTCGACCACGAGCTCCGTGGGGAAGCCGGCGAAGGCAGCGAGGTCGAGCGGCCCGCCCACCAGGCCGAGGTTGCCGCGGTCGTAGACGGCGATGTCGTCGTTGGTGACCTCCACGTAGCGGGTGGTCCCGATCGCACCGGTCGTGTCGGGAGGAATCGGCCCGCTTGCGCCCAGCGCGAGCCCCGGCGCGTTGAGCCCCCCGAACACGAGCGTGTCGCTCGCCTGCGGGTCCTGCGCCTCGGACCCGGCCTCGGGCTCACCGCCATCCGGCGGGGCCGCCCGTCGGGCAGCCGCCTTCTGGGAGGCAACGGCCGCCGGCGCATCCAAGCCGACGGAATCGGGGCGCCTGACCGGGCCCGGCCGGGCGCCGGTCGCGGGCGAGGCCGCCGGCACCCGCTCGCCGGGCACCCGGGCGTCCGGGCGCGGTGCGGCCACGGCCGGCTGCGCAGCCGTGGCGGCCAGTACGGCGAGGATCAGAAGAGCTCGGAAAGCAGCGGTGATGCGATTGACCTTGGCAGACGGGCTCCGAGCGGGCAAGCGCGAACGGTGACCGTCGGCTCTAGGCGAACACCCGCAGGTCCGTGCAGGAGGCCAGCCGGTCGAAGTCGGCGTCTGCGTGCAGGAGCGGGGCGTTCGTCCGGACGCAGGGGGCGGCTATCAGGCAGTCCAGCGTCTTGCGGATGGTGATTCCCGCCGCCCGTGCCCGCCGGTAGAGGGCCGCGGCCAGGACGAAGTCCTCCAAGCTCTCGAGGCGAAGGACGGGAAAGGCGCGCAGGTGTCGCTCGACGAGCCGCGTTTCACGATCCGAGCGCATGCCCTGGAGCACCTCGGTGAGAACGACGTCGGTCAGGGCGACCGGCGCTCCGCCCTCGATGAGCTCGACGCATCGTCGCGCCCCGGGGCTGTCCCGGGCGTTGAGCACGTCGACCCACACGCTCGTGTCCACCACGATCACGAGCGAGCCCTCCGACTCTCGTCCAGGTCGCCCTCCCAGAGCACGCGGCCCCTGAGGGACAAGATCCCCACCTGGTGGTGCCGGGCGACCAGCTCGCGCAGAGCCAGGTCCACGGTCTCGCGCTTGGTCTTGGTCCCGGCCAGCCGCTTGGCCTGTCGCATGAGCTCATCGTCGATCTCGACGTTCGTACGCATACACATCACAGTACACCTGTCGTGCGAGTTCAGGTGTAACGAGCGGGCCTTGACCGGTGCCCGAACTGCGTAGACTCCGCGCGGCCATGCGCCAGAAGTCGCCCGAGACCTACGAGGAGAAGCTCGCCCGCCTGAAGGAGCTCAGGCAGGCCGCGGCCCACTCCGCTCCCGAGGCGGAGCGCAAGCAGCACGACCGCGGCAAGCAGACAGCGCGCGAGCGGATCGGCAAGCTCCTCGACCCAGGCACCTTCCAGGAGCTCGACACCTTCGTGCGCCACCGAACCCACGAGTTCGAGATGGAGGAGAACCGGCCGTGGGGCGACGCGGTCGTGACGGGCCACGGGACGATCGACGGCCGGCGGGTGTGCGTCTTCTCCCAGGACTTCACCGTGTTCGGCGGCTCGCTCGGCGAGGCGATGGGCGAGAAGATGTGCAAGGTGATGGACCTGGCGGCCAAGATCGGCTGCCCGGTCATCGGGATCAACGACTCGGGGGGCGCGCGCATCCAGGAAGGCGTCGTGTCCCTGGGGGCCTACGGAGAGGTCTTCGTGCGAAACGTCCAGTGCTCGGGCGTCGTGCCTCAGATCAGCCTGATCATGGGGCCGTGCGCGGGCGGCGCCGTCTATTCCCCGGCCATGACCGACTTCGTCTTCATGGTCAAGCGGACCTCCCACATGTTCATCACCGGGCCCGACGTCATCAAGACGGTCACCGGCGAAGAGGTCGACATGGAGTCGCTGGGCGGCGCCATGGCCCACAACACCAAGTCGGGCGTCGCCCACTTCGCATCGGAGGACGAGGACGCCTGCCTCGAGGACACGCGCTACCTCATCTCCTTCCTGCCATCCAACAACCTCGAGACCACGCCGCGCGTCCTGCCCACCGACGACCGGCAACGGACCGAGCCCGAGCTCGACACGCTCGTTCCCGACAGCCCGAACAAGCCCTACGACATGCGCGACGTCATCCGGCTGATCGTCGACGACGGCGAGTACTTCGAGATCCACGAGCACTACGCGACGAACATCGTCTGCGGCTTCGCGCGCCTGGACGGCTACAGCGTCGGCGTCGTCGGCAACCAGCCGAGCCAGCTCGCCGGCGTGCTCGACATCGACTCCTCGCGCAAGGCCGCGCGCTTCGTGCGCACCTGCGACGCCTTCAACGTCCCCCTGCTGACCTTCTGCGACGTCCCCGGCTTCCTCCCCGGCAGCTCGCAGGAATGGGGTGGGGTCATCACCCACGGGGCAAAGCTGCTCTACGCCTACACCGAGGCGACGGTGCCGAAGATCACCGTGATCACCCGCAAGGCCTACGGCGGTGCCTACGACGTCATGGCCTCCAAGCACATGGGCGCCGACTTCAACTTCGCCTGGCCCCAGGCCGAGGTCGCGGTCATGGGCCCCGAGGGCGCCGTGAACATCATCTACCGCCGCGACATCGCGACCTCGCCGACCCCCGAGGATCGCCGCGAGAAGCTCATGGACGACTACAAGGCGCGCTTCGCCAACCCCTACAGCGCCGCCGAGCGCGGCTACATCGACGACGTCATCGTCCCCCACGAGACCCGCCCGAAGGTCATCACCGCGCTGCACACCCTGCTCACCAAGCGCGAGCCGGGCCCCAAGCGCAAGCACGGCAACATCCCGCTGTAGGCGCCCGACGACGCGACCCCGGTTCAGGTACTGCTTCAGAGCACGACCGTCTGCGCCTCGACGCCTCCGCCTCGCCAGGCCTCGTAGGCGGCGAGGGCGACCGCCAGGTCCTGGATCGCCAGCCCGGTCGAGTCGAAGAGCGTGACCGCGTCGGGGCTCGGGCGCCCGGGGGCCTCGCCGCACAGGACGGCGCCCAGCTCGGTGACCCGATCACGGGCGACGAGGCCCTGCTCCACCGCGGCCGTCAGCTCGCCGCCGTGGGAGGCCTGCTCCCACTCGTCGCAGAAGAGCGAGCAGGAGGCGACGGCTTCCGCGGTGGCCTCCGCCTTGCCCGGGCCATCCGCGCCGAGCATGCTCAGGTGCAGGCCCGGGCGAAGGTCGCCCTCCTCGACGACCGGCTCGGCGCCCGGGGTGACGCAGCAGACGACGTCGGCCCGCAAGGCGTCCTCGCGCCCGCCGGCGCTCCAGCGCAGCTCCTCGGCGAGCACGCGGGCAGCTTCCTCGCGCGGGTCGGCGCACACGCCCGGTCCGTAGCCGGCAGCAGCCATGCACCGGGCGACCCACGCGCCGTGCAGACCGGCGCCGATCACTCCAACCGAACGGGCGGCGGGCGGCGCCAGCGCGCGGGCCGCCACGGCGGCGACCGCGCCCGTGCGAAGGGCGGTGACCGAGCGCGCGTCGAGCAGCATGAGCGGCTCACCGGTCTCCGCGGCCGAGAGGCACACCACGCCGGTCACGGTCGGCAGGCCGCGTGCCGGGTTGCCGGGGAACGAGGTGACCCACTTGAGCAGCGCGAAGCCTGCGCCGAGGGCGGGCATCGCGCGGAAGTCGCCGAAGGGCGGGCTGTCGAGGTAGACCTTGGCCGGCATCACCCAATCCCCGCCGTGATGGCGGCGAAAGGCCTCCTCCACAGCGTCGATCGCCACCTCGGGGGCGACGGCGTCCAGCACCGCGTCGTGGTCGAGGACGGCGAGCTCGGGCATCGGGCGCCGGACGATAGCCTGCGGGCCCCGCCTCGCCTGACCGCTGACCGAGCGGCCCGGCGAGGGGCTCCGCCCGAATGGTCAACCGCCGCCCGAAGCTCGAGATCGTCGCCCCTGCCGCCACCCCCGAGGAGGCTGCCGCGGTCGTCGCCGCCCTCGAGTGCTTCCTGCGCGACACGGCGCCGGCGCTCACGCCCCCTGCCCCGCCACGCAACCCGTGGAAGCGCGCCGCGCTCTACGAGGCCGTAGGTCGCGAGCCCGACGCGCCCTCGCCCTGGGGCGACCCGCATCCCTGGGGCTGACCCCCCCGCTCGCCCCGCTCGCCCCGCTCGCCCCGCTCGCCTAAACCTGGGAATCCCAATCGGGATTGCTATATTCGGCTGTTCCGGCTGACCCGCCGGCGCCCTCCTTCCCCGGACCCGGAGAGACCAGCCATGGAGCCATCCGCGATCGAGAGCCGGCCGTCGACCGTGCGCACAGTAGGCCGCAAGGGAACGCTCGATAACCCCGAGGTCCTCGAGAACGTCCCCGGCCACCTCATCCCGATCCTCCAGCGCGAGTTCGACGACTTCGACTCCGAGGCCGGCAAGTACCTCGACGGCGACACGCCCGAGACCGAGTTCATCGGCTTCCGCCTCAAGCAGGGCGTCTACGGCCAGCGCCAGGCCGACCGCCAGATGATCCGCGTCAAGCTGCCCATGGGCGGAATCACCCCCGAGCAGCTCGAGGCCTTCGCCGACGTGGTCGAGCGCTACGTGCCCCAGGTCAAGGGGCACATCACCACGCGCCAGAACATCCAGATGCACCACGTCCCGCTCCCCGACGCGGCAAAGCTCATCCGCGAGCTCGGCGAGGCCGGGCTCTCGAGCCGCGAGGGCTGCGGCAACACCGTCCGCAACGTGACGGGCGACCCGTGGGCGGGCGTCACCGAGGGCGAGCTCTTCGACCCGACCCCCTACGCCGGCGCCTACGTGCGCTACTTCGTGCGCCACCCGACGACCCAGCTCATGCCCAGGAAGGTCAAGACGGCCTTCACCGCGACCGACGACGACCGCGCGATCACCGGCATCCACGACGTCGGGTTCATCCCGCGGGTCAAGGACGGCAGGCGCGGCTTCGAGGTCCGCGTGGGCGGCGGCACCTCGATCATGCCGCGCGTCGCGCCGACCCTCTACGAGTTCGCCGGCGCCGACGACGGCGAGTACCTCAAGGTCTCCGAGGCCGTCTTCCGGATCTTCAACCGGCAGGAGTGGCTGCGGGCCAACCGCGCCCGCGCGCGGATCAAGGTCTTCGTCGACAAGTTCGGCATCGACGAGCTGCGCCGACAG
>JBBPZA010000085.1:0-6495 GCA_038199375.1 Solirubrobacterales bacterium
ACCGGTGGCGCCGCGACCGACGCCGCCCACGTGGCGGTCGAGTTCATGCACCCGGTGATCGTGGGCAAGCGCGCCCTGCCCGCGATCGCGCTGACCAACGACGCGACGGGCGCCGCTCGCGGCGGCCGGCTCGCGGGCGCGGGCGACATCGCGCTCGCGATCTCCCATGGGCCTCCCGAGCCCGAGCTCGAGCAGTTCCTCGAAGGGGCACGGGGCCGGGGGGCGATCACCCTGGCCTTCGGCGCGGTGGGCTCGACGCCCGAGGCCGACCACGCCTTCGCGGTGCCCAGCGCCGATCACGCCGTGGTCCAGGAGGTCCACGAGACCGCCTACCACGTGCTGTGGGAGCTCGTCCACGTGTTCTTCGATCAGCCGGGGCTCCTCGACGAAGCCTGCATCACCTGCGGCGACGTGGCCGTGGAGGCGCGCGTCGTGGCCGTGAGAGGTGCCACCGCGATCGTGGAGAGCGAGGGCGCACGCGAGGAGGTCGCCGTCGAGCTGGTCGACGGGGTGGGGGAGGGCGACGTCCTGCTCTGCCACGCGGGGGTCGCCCTCGAGAAGCTGGCCGACGGTGAGGCGGAGGAGGCCGACGATCCGAGCGGCTTCCTCTATCCGTTCATGGACTCCTCGGCCCCGGGCGACCTCGACGCCGTGCTCGCCGACGTGCGCGCCTCCAGCGTGCGCAAGGGCCAGGACGCGATCGAGCTGCGGCGCGGCATCGACCTCGGCGCTCTCCAGGCATGCGCCCAGCGGGTGCGAGCGCGCCTCGACCGCGGCGGCCGCCTGCTCGCCTTCGGAAACGGGGGCTCGTCGACCGACGCACAGGACCTCGCCGCGGATGCGCTGGCCCGGGGCTGGCCCGCCCTCGCGCTCAACGACGACGTCGCCACCATCACCGCGGTGGGCAACGACGTCGGCTTCGACAACGTCTTCTCGCGCCAGCTCATTCCGCTGGCGCGCCCCGCCGACGTGGCGATCGCGATCAGCACGAGCGGCTCGTCGGCCAACGCCCTCGCCGGCCTGGAGGAGGCGCGCCGACGCACGCTTCTGACGGTCGGCATCGCCGGCTACGACGGCGGGCGGATGGCGGGGCTCGAGTGGCTCGACCACCTCTTCGTCGTGCACAGCGACTACATCCCGCGCCTCCAGGAGGCGCACGCGACGATCTACCACCTCCTGCTCGAAGCGATTGGAGACGCACCGTGAGCATGCGCTTTGTTGACGAGTACCGCTCTGGCGACGTGGCCAAGCGACTGGCCGCGGGGATCGAGGAACTGGTGGAGCCCGGGCGCCACTACAAGATCATGGAGGTCTGCGGCGGGCACACGCACGCGATCTACAAGCACGGCGTGGAGGATCTGCTCCCGCCCGAGATCGAGCTGGTCCACGGCCCCGGCTGCCCCGTATGCGTGATCCCGATGGGCCGCCAGGACGACGCGATCGCGATCGCCGAGCGCCCCGAGGTGATCTTCACCACCTTCGGGGACATGATGCGCGTGCCGGGTTCGCACGGATCGCTGCTCGACGCCAAGTCCCGCGGCGCCGACGTCAGGATGGTCTACTCGCCGCTGGACGCGCTCAAGGTCGCCCGCGACAACCCCGACCGCCAGGTCGTCTTCTTCGCGATCGGCTTCGAGACCACGACTCCCTCGACCGCCGTCACGCTCCTGCGCGCCCGCGCCGAGGGGATCCGGAACTTCTCGCTGTTCGCCAACCACGTGACGATCGTCCCCGCGATCCGCGCGATCCTCGCCTCGCCGGACCTTCGCCTCGACGGCTTCCTCGGCCCCGGTCATGTCTCGACGGTGATCGGAACGCGTCCGTTCCGCTTCATCGCCCGCGACTTCGACCGGCCGGTGGTGGTGTCGGGCTTCGAGCCGCTCGACGTGCTCGGTGGCGTGCACATGGTGATGACCCAGCTGCGCGACGGCCGCCGCGAGGTCGAGAACCAGTACAGCCGTGTCGTGCGCGACGCCGGCAACCCGGCGGCCATGAGGGCCATCGGCGAGACGATGGAGCTGCGCACCACCTTCGAGTGGCGCGGCCTGGGCTTCATCTCGCTGAGCGCACTCAAGCTGCGCGACGAGTTCGCCGACTGGGACGCCGAGGTGCTCTACGACGTGCCGGGCGTCCGCGTCGCCGATCCCAAGGCCTGCCAGTGCGGCGAGGTGCTCAAGGGCGTGATCAAGCCATGGGAGTGCAAGGTCTTCGGGACCGCGTGCACGCCGGAGCACCCGATCGGCACCTGCATGGTCTCCAGCGAGGGCGCCTGCGCGGCCTACTACAACTACGGCCGCCACGCGGGGCGCAGGCGGCGCGAAGAGGTGCCAGCGCCGGCGTGACCCCCGCACGGCACCGCGCACCCGCATGACCCCGGACAAGACCCCGCGCACCGAGGAGGAGGTGCTCGACGCGATCGAGCGCCGCCGCCGGCGCCCGGTGCGCAAGCTGCTCGACGAGCGCATCACGCTCTCCCACGGGGCGGGGGGAAAGGCGACGCACACGCTCGTCGAGGCGCTCTTCCTCGCCGAGCTGCGCAATCCCGCGCTGGAGGCGTTGACCGACAGCGCGGTGTTCAGCGCCACGGAGAACGGGTCCGGGCCGCGGCTCGCGTTTACGACCGACTCGTCCGTCGTAAACCCGCTCTTCTTCCCGGGGGGGGACATCGGCGAGCTGGCGGTCAACGGAACGGTCAACGACCTCGCGATGGTCGGCGCGCGGCCGCTCCACCTGTCGGCGGGCTTCATCCTCGAGGAGGGCTTCCCCATCGCCGATCTTCAGCGAGTGGTGGCCTCGATGGCCGCCGCCGCGCGGACGGCCGGGGTCACGGTGGTGACGGGTGACACCAAGGTGGTCGAGCGCGGCAAGGCGGACGGCCTGTACATCAACACCGCGGGCATCGGCGTACTCGAGCGAGACATCTCCCTGTCGCCCGGAGCGATCCGCTCGGGCGACCGCGTGCTGGTGTCGGGAACGATCGGCGATCACGGCATGGCGGTCATGATCGCCCGCGGCGATCTCGAGCTCGAGGTGGATCTCAGGAGCGACACCGCCTCGGTGGCCGGGCTCGCGGCCACGCTGCTCGACGCCGTCGGCGACGGCGTGCGCTGCCTGCGCGACCCCACCCGCGGGGGCCTGGCGACCGTGCTCGCCGAGCTCGCCCTCTCCGCCGAGCTCCACATCGCGATAGACGAGGCGGCGCTGCCGGTGACCCCGGCGGTCAACGGCGCCGTCGAGATCCTCGGCCTCGACGCGCTCTACGTCGCCAACGAGGGAAAGCTCGTCGCCGTCGTCGCGTCCGAGGTGGCCGAGGCCGCGCTCGCCGCACTGCGCTCGCACCCTCTTGGCGCCGAGGCGGCCATCGTCGCCGACGTTCGAGACGACCCGCCCGGCCTGGTGATCCTCGAGACAGCCTTCGGCGGCAGCCGGGTCGTCGACATGCTCGCCGGCGACCCGCTCCCCCGGATCTGCTGAGGCAGACGCCGTGGCCGCGTCCGCGACCGTTCCGGCCCCGATGGGCTCTCCGCTCCCGGCTCGTCGACCCGCGGGCGACCGCTCCGGTTCTGGCGCGCCCACGCCACTGCCGATGCACCTTGCGGTCGTCGGCAAGGGCGGCGCCGGTAAGTCCGTGGTCGCGGGCACGCTCGCCCGCCTGCTCGCGCGCCGCGGCCACCGGGTGCTCGCCCTGGACTCGGACATGATGCCCGGCCTCGCGCTCAGCCTGGGCATCGAGCAGCCCGACGAGCCGCCGCTGCTCGGGGCGGTCGAGAAGCCCGAGGGCGGGCGGTGGCGACTTCGCAAGGGCATCGGCCCCGTGCGCGCCGTCCAGCGCTACTCCCTGCCGGCGCCCGACGGCGTGCGGCTCCTGACCGCCGGCAAGACCGACGCCGAGGGGATGGCGCCGATCATGGGTGCGGTCCGCGGCTTCTACTCGGTGATCCACCGCATCGACGAGCCGCAGGCCTTCAAGGAGTGGACGCTGATCGGCGACCTGCCCGCCGGCCCGCGGCAGGTTGCCTTCGACTGGGCGCCCTACGCGCACAGGTACCTGGTGGTCGTCGAGCCGACCTGGAAGTCGGTCATCACCGCGCGGCGCGTCATCCGCCTCGCCCGGTCGCGCCGCGACGCGACGGTGATGGTGATCGTCAACCGCGTGAGTGCCGAGTCCGATCGAGCGCGTGTCGAGAAGATGCTCGGCGAGCCCGCCCTATTGACGATCCCCGACGATCCCGCCGTGCGCGAGGCCGACCGCCTCGGCCGCGCGCCCCTCGACCACGCGCCCGACTCCCCCGCGGTCAGGGCGATCGAGAAGCTGGCCGACATGCTCGACCGAGAGGCCGGATCCGAATGATGAGCGGGACTCCGCCAATCGGTCTCCCCGCTCTAGATGTGTCCCGCACCCATCGGCTACCCTTTCGGGCACGATGAAGCTCGCCGTCGCAGGCAAGGGAGGGTCCGGGAAGACGTCGATCTCCGGAACGATGTGCCGGATGCTCGCGCGCGACGGCTACAAGGTGCTTGCCATCGACGGCGACTCCAACCCCAACCTCGCCCTCACGCTCGGGGTGCCGGCCGAGCGGATGAATGACCTGCCGGTCCTGACCCGCGACCTGCTCGAGCGCGGCGACGACGGGCCCAAGCTGGCCAAGTCGCTCGAGGAGATCTGCCGGACCCACTCCCTGCAGGCCCCCGACGGGGTCAACCTGCTGGTGATGGCCCACCCGCAGCACGCGGGCACCGGGTGACTGTGCGGCATGCACGCTACGGTCCGTAGCGTCATCGAAGCGGCAGCCAACCAGGACGACGAGATCTGCATCCTGGACACCGAGGCCTCGCCGGAGCACCTTTCCCGGGGCACCGCGCAGTACGCCGACGCGATGCTGTGCATAGTCGAGCCTTACTACAAGTCGCTGGAGACCGGCCGGCGAATGGCCGTCCTCGGCCGCGACCTCGGCCTCGAGCGTGTCGCCCTCGTGGCCAACAAGGTGCGCGACGAGCGCGAGCTCGAGGCGGTGCGCAAGTTCGCCGAGACCTACGACCTCGAGATCGCCGGCATCATCCCCTTCGACGAGCAGATGCCCGGCGCCGAGCGCGCCGAGGCCTCGCCGGTGGACTTCGCGCCGGACACCAAGGCCGTCGTGGCGATCGGCGCGATGGCCCGGTCGGTCGCCGAGGGCAACGGCGGCGCGCCTGTGAGCCTCGCGCCGCCCGAGGCGGCGGACGCTGCCGGAAACGGGGGCGCTCCCGCCCAACCGCTGTCAGTGGAGGAGGCCTGATGGACGAGCTCGAGGCGCTGCAAGTCCGAGACGAAGTACTCCAAGCGATGTACTGGATGCGCGCCGAGGGGCTCTCCGAGGGGCCCTCGAGCGTCGAGCTCTCGAGGTTCATCGGAGTCTCTCCCGAGATGCTCGAGGTCTTCCTCGCCCGGCTGGTGAGCGACGGTGACCTCGAGCAGGTGTTCGGAGGCTACGCCCTCACCCAGCGCGGGGAGGAGCACGGCAAGCGCAGCTTCGCCGACGAGTTCGCCGACTTGACCAGGCCGACGCACGGCGAGTGCGACGCCGACTGCTGGTGCCACGACTCTCCCGAGGAGGCCGCGAAGTGCCTCGAGGACAGGGTCGGGCATGTCCACAGCTGAAGCCGCGACGCCCATAATGCCCAAGGGCTTCATCCGCCCTTGCCTGCTGCTCCTCCTGCGCGAGAACCCGGCCCACGGCTACGACCTGCTCGAGCGGCTGGGATCCTTCGGCTTCGACCGCTCGGATCCCGGGGGCCTCTACCGCGCGCTGCGCTCCCTGGAGAGCGAATCCATGGTGCGCTCGGTCTGGGAGTCCTCGGCCGCGGGCCCCAACCGCCGCATCTACGAGCTGACGCGCACCGGGATGGAGGAGCTCCACCGCAACGCGCAGGCGCTCGCGGGCACGGACGACCTCCTTCGCATCTTCCTCAGCCGCTACTCGGAGTTCGTGAGCTTGGCCGCTCGCGAGAGAGCATCAGTCCCCAGCACGCCCAGCGCCGCTACAGCATGAAGATCGCGGTCGCGGGCAAGGGCGGCGCCGGAAAGACCACGGTCTCGGGGACGATCGTTCGCGCGCTGGCGCGCGACGGCCATCGCGTCATCGGCCTGGACTGCGACGCCAATCCGATGCTGGGCATCTCGCTCGGCGTCGGGGTCGAGCGCACCGAGGCGCTCGTCGGTGCGCGCCAGGCGCTCGACGAGGGCGAGGGCGAGCACCAGCCGACCGCGGCGGGCATCGTCGAAGGGTTCGGGGACGACGCCCCCGACGGCGCGCGCCTGGTGGTCGTGTCGCGGCTGGACCGCGTCGACCCCGGCTGAACTTGATGCGGTCTTTCGCCCGAGCAGTTGCTCGGGGAGATCGAAGGCGAGACGGGAATCGTCGTGGCCGACCTCGAGGCGGGGATCGGCACCGTCCTGCGGATGTCGCCGGGCACCGCCGACGTCGTGCTCGTCGTCGCCGAGCCGAGCGCCAAGGC
>JBBPZA010000086.1:0-22943 GCA_038199375.1 Solirubrobacterales bacterium
CAGCGCCGTCTCCAGATCGGCCCGCCGCGATGCCTCGACGGGGCGGCCGTCGAGGGTGGCCGGGCCGTCGCGGGTCGCGGCGAAGGTCTCCCCCCGCGAGGGGTCGAAGATCACGCCGGCGATCACGCCGTCGTCGTCCTCGCAGGCGACGCTCACGCACCACTGGGGGATGTCGAACAGGAAGTTCACCGTCCCGTCGAGCGGGTCGACGACCCAGCGCACGCCGGTGTCCGGCGAATCGTCGTCCCCCAGCGCCTGCTCCCCTCCTTCCTCCCCCAGGATCCGGTCGCCGGGGCGGCGCTCGCAGAGCAGCGCGATGATCTCGCGCTCGGCCGCGTGGTCGGCCTCGCTGACCGGATCGGTGGGCCCGGACTTCGTCTCCACGCCCTCCGCCGGCGAGCGGGCCGACTCGAGCAGGAGCGCGCCCGCGGCTTCGGCCGCCTCGTGAGCGATCGCCAGGAGCTCCGCGGGGTCTGCTTCCTGCATCGCGGCGGAGGGTATCGCCGGAGCGCGGGTGTTCCAGAGCTCGTGAGGCCGCGAGCGCCCGCCGCACGGGTGCGAAGATCGATCGATGGACCTCGCCGACACGGTCGCGCAGCTCGTGCGCTTCGAGCGGCGGGGCCGGGGACCGACGCCGAGCGGCGCGCGGCGCTGTGGCTCGCCCGGCGCCTGCGCGCGGCCGGGCGCGAGGCCGAGGTTGAGACCGTCTGGGTCCGGCCTCACGAGACGGCGGCGCTCGCGCTGCACGCGCTCGCCGGGGTGGCCGGCAGGGTGCTCGCCGCCTTCTTGCCGATCGCGGCGGTGGCGGTCCTCGCGGCGGCGCTCGCCTCGCCCGTGCTCGACGTGCTCGGGCGTCTGTGGCTAGCGAACAGGTGGATCGTCGCGCCCTGGAGTAGGGTGCCGACCAGGAAGTTCCACATCATCCATCCCGTCGTGCCGTGGTGAACCAGAACGGCGGTCATGCCTGCGCTCGCCGTAGGGGGGGCCCGCAGCCCCAGCGGGTCAGGCGGAGAACGCCTGCCGCGCCGCGCGGCTCACGAGGGGCTCGTCGGCATCGGCCGCCGGCCCGGGCGGGGGCGGCGAGCCCGGCCGGGTCTCGGGAAGCTCGCTACCGCACTGCGGACAGTCCTGATCGGGGATCGGGGCAGCGCTGTAGAGCAGCTGACCGCAGTTCTCGCAGATGACGTGATAGGGCAACGTTCCGTGTCCTCCCGAGCTTCTAACGAAGCGACGGCCGATTGATTGCGCTCTTTCGATCCAAAGCTTGACAGGAGCCTCGGTCGTGTCACCGGAGTTACCGGGGGTTCCCGCTCACAACTGCGGGTTGGGAACCGGCTGCTCGCCCGAGTAGTCGTAGAAGCCGATGCCCGACTTGCGGCCGAGCCATCCCGCCGCGAGCATCTTGTTGAGGACCGGCGGGCGGGCGAAGCGGCGTTCGCGGAACTCGTCGAACATCACGTCGCAGATCGCGCCGATGGTGTCGAGGCCGACGAAGTCGGCAAGCGTGAGCGGGCCCATCGGGTGTCCGGCGCCGGCCTTCATGGCCGCGTCGATCTCGGCGATCGAGCCGATCCCCTCTTCGTAGCCGCGCATGCCGTCGAGCAGGAAGGGGACGAGCAGGCGGTTGACGATGAAGCCTGCGGTGTCGCGCGTCTGGACGGTGAGCTTGCCGAGCTTCTCGCCGAAGTCCAGTCCGACCTGGAAGGCCTCGTCCGACGTCGTCACCCCGCGGATGACCTCGAGCAGCTTCATCACCTGCACGGGGTTGAAGAAGTGAAGGCCCAGGAAGCGATCGGGTCGGCCGGTGGAGGCGGCCTGATCGATGACCGGAAGCGATGAGGTGTTGGTCGCGAGGAAGACCTCGGGTTTGACGACGGCATCGACCTCCTTCCACATCGCGAGCTTGAGGGCGAGATCTTCGGTGATGGCCTCGACGACGAGATCGCAGTCGGCGAGGTCGGCGTAGTCGATGGTGCCGTGGATGCGGGCCTTGACGCCGTCGACGTCCTCCTGGGTCGCCTTTCCCTTCTCGACGGAGCGAGCGAGTTGCTTGCCGATCTTCTCGAGGCCCTTGTCGAGCGTCGCCTGATCGATCTCACGAACGACGACGTCCAGCCCCGCCTGCGCGGCGACCTGCGTGATGCCGTGACCCATCAGGCCGCAGCCGAGCACGCCGACTCTTGAGATCTCCGCCACTGCGTTCCTCCAGCTTCCGTGTCCGTGGAAAGGAGGCGGGACCCTACACTCGCGCCCCCGATGGCCACCCTCCTCTACGCCTATCCGCGGCGATCGTCGTTCATCGACATCGACCGCGCGGCGCTGGCCGCCGAGCATGAGATCCTCGACTGGGAGCAGCGGGGGCGGGTGACCGACCTGCGCCGCCTGTGGCCCGCGCTGCGACGAGCCGACGCGGTCGTCGCGTGGTGGGCGTCGTGGCACAGCTTCTTCCCGGTGACCCTGGCGTGGCTCACCGGCAAGCCGGCGCTGCTCATCGTCGGGGGCTTCGACGTGGCCAACGTTCCCGAGGTGGGCTTCGGCTACCAGCAGGGCGGCGTGGCCAAGTGGGCGTCGCGGTGGATCATCGCGCGGGCGACGCGCCTGGTGACCAACTCCCATTACTCCCGGGAGGAGGTCGCGCGCAACATCGGGCCGCGCACCGCGGCGCGGGTTGAGGTCATCCACCACGGAGTTCCGGACCCGTTCGGGGCGCTTCCCGACGAGGCGGCGCGTGAGCGCATGGCGCTGACCGTCGGGGCGATCTCCTCGCTGACCCTCGAGCAGAAGGGCCAGCGGCCGTTCGTCGACGCCGCGGCGCTGCTGCCCGACGTGCGCTGGATGCACGCGGGCGAGTGGATCGACGGGGAGGCGGCGCAGCGCCTGGCCGCACGAGGGGAAGAGAACGTCGAGCTGCGCGGCTGGGTGGACCAGTCTGAGCTCGAGAGCCTCTATGCGTGTGCTTCCGTCTACGTGCAGGCCTCCTGGCACGAGGGCTTCGGGATGGCCGTGGCCGAGGCAATGCTCGCGGGCTGCGTCCCGGTCGTGCGCGACGCCGGGGCCATGCCCGAGGTCGTCGGAGATGCGGGCGTCCTGATCCCCGACAGCGAGCCTGCGCAGATCGCCGCGGGCGTGCGCCGCGCGCTCGAAGCCGGGCCGGAGGGACGGCTCCGCGCACGCGAGCGCATCCTGCGCGAGTTCCCGCTCGCCGCGCGTGGTGAGCGACTGCGCGAGACGGTGGGGCGACTGCTGGCCGGGAGGTAGTCGAGGCGACATGCTCCCCTGCCACAATCGGCCCCATGTGCGGCGTGGGCGCGATTCTCGACCCGGCCGGAACGCTCGCTTCCGGTGTCCCGGCGGCGATGTGCTCGCAGCTACGCCATCGCGGGCCCGACGGGGAAGCGGTGCGGCGCTTCGGGCCGGCGACGCTCGTGCACACGCGCTTGGCGATCGTCGACGTGGCCGGCGGCGGCCAGCCCCTGTGCAGCGAGGACGGGTCCGTCGCCGCAGTCGTCAACGGCGAGCTCTACAACCATCTCGAGCTGCGGTCCGAGCTCGAGACGCGGGGGCACCGGTTCACGACCCACTCTGACTCCGAAGTCGTGGTCCACCTCTACGAGGAGCACGGCCTTGACGGGATCGCGCGGCTGAACGGGATCTACGGGTTCGCGCTGTGGGACGCGCGCCGCCGCCGGCTCGTGGCCGCGCGCGACCCGTTCGGCGTCAAGCCCGTGTACTGGTGGAGCGACGGGCGGCGTGTGGCGCTCGCCTCGGAGGTCGGTGCCCTACTCGCGACCGGGCTGGTATCGGCGGCGGTCGATCCGGTCGCGCTCGACCACTACCTGGCGCTGCGCTGCGTCCCCGCTCCGCGCACCCTCTTCGCCGGCATCTCCAAGCTCGCGCCGGCGTCCCTGCTCGTAGCGCAGGACGGCCGGGTGCGGACCGAGAGCTTTCGGCAGGCGCCAGGGCCGACGCTCGCCCGCGCGACGGGCGAGGATCTGCGCGAGCGCTTCGAGGACGCCGTCGAGCGCCAGATGATGTCCGACGTCCCCTACGGCGCATTTCTGTCGGGCGGCGTGGACTCGGCGGCGATCGTCTCGGCGATGGCCCGGCGCTCGCGCCGATCCCCGACGACGTTCACGATCGGCTTCCCGGGCGCCGGCTCTGTGGTCGACGAGCGCGCGGCGGCCTCGGAGACCGCCCGTGCGCTGGGAACCGACCATCACGACACGGCGATGGAGGAGCCGAGTTTCATGACCGAGCTCGCGCGCTGCATCCGCGCGCAGGAGGAGCCGCTGGCCATCCCGTCCGCGCCCGCCCTCATGCAGCTCAGCGGCTTCGCGGCGCGCTCGGTGAAGGTGGTGCTCTCGGGCCAGGGCGCCGACGAGGCCCACGGGGGCTACGACCGCCACCAGGCCGCCCTGGCGCTCGGCGCACTGCGCTGGCTGCCGGGCGCGCTCGCCCACCCGGCCGATCGGGCGGCGGCGGCCGTGCCGCGCTTGGAGCGCGCGGCGCAACTCGCCCGGCTGCTCGGAGGAATGAGCGACGGGGAGCGTCTCCTGGCCCTCTTCGAGTCGACCTCGCCGAAGCTGCGGGCGAAGCTGGGAAGAACGCCGAGCGGGGCGTGCCCGGAGGCCGAGGCCGAGCGGCTCGCGCTCGTCGATGGAGTCCGGGCCGACGTCGGCGATCGGCCGCTGCTCGACCAGGCCCTCTACCTCGACGCGCACGTCATCCTCCCCGACCGCCTGCTGATCTGCGGAGACAAGGTGTCGATGGCCCACTCGCTGGAGATGCGGGTTCCCTATCTCGACGTCGAGCTAATGCGCTGGGTCGAGCGGGTGCCGGCGCGCCTGCGCACCGGCCTGCGGCGCAAGAAGCGCCTGCACCGCTCCGCGATCGAGCCGCTCGTGCCGGCGGCCGCGCTGCGTCGGGCGCGCCACGGGTTCGTCTCTCCCTACGAGCGCTGGCTGCATACATCGCTGGCACCCGAGGTCCGCCGCCGGTTCGCCGACGACCCCGAGCTCGGGGCGCTCGTCTCCCCTGCCGCGGTCGGCCGGCTCGTCGACGAGCACCTCGCACGGCGCGCCGACCACAAGCGGCTCCTCTACGGCCTCCTCGAGCTCGCGGTGTGGCACCGCACGTTCGTCACCGGCGCGCCCGAGCGCGAGCCGGCGCCGCTCGCGGCCGGCTGACGTGGACGAGCCGGCCTCCACCGACGAGCAGCGGCGCCTGCTGAGCGGTCGCCTCCTCGCTCGGAGCACCGCGTTCTCCTTCGGCGGCCAGGCAGCGACCCTGCTGTGCGCGTTCATCGCCGTTCCGCTGCTCATCGACGCGCTGGGCACCGCCCGCTTCGGGGTCCTCACGCTGGCCTGGGTCGTCATCGGCTACGCCCAGGTCTTCGACCTCGGCATCGGGCGCGCGTTGACCAAGCTCACCGCGGAGCGCATCGGCTCGGAGGACCACGGAAGCGAGGCGCCCGGGCTGTTCTGGACCGGCCTGGCGGCGATGGTCGCGCTCGGCGTGCTCGCAGGCGCGATCGTCGCCCTGCTCTCGCCCTGGCTCGTGCGCGACGTGCTCAACGTCCCCGGACCCCTGGAGACCGAGACGCTGCACGCCTTCTGGCTGCTGGCCGCGAGCCTGCCGCTGACCATCAGCGGGGCGGCGCTGCGAGCGCACCTCGAAGCGTGGCAGCGCTTCGACCTCACCAACGCGGTGATGGTCCCGCTGGCGGCGGTCACCTACTTCGGGCCGTTGCTGATGCTCGCCTTCGCCGACAGCCTGGTCGCCGCGGTGTCCGCCGTGGTGGCCAGCAGGGTGATCTCTTGGACGGTCAACCTCTCACTCGTCCTGCGCATATCGCCCGACCTCCGGCGCGAGCGCCGCGCGCGGCGCTCGCTGCTGCGCCCGCTCCTGACCTTCGGAGGGTGGGTGACGGCGACAAACGTCACCAACGCCTTCATGGTGGCCGCCGACCGCTTCCTGGTCGGCGCGGTCGCCTCGATCACCGCGGTGGCCTACTTCGGCACCCCTTACGAGGTGGTCTCCAAGCTCTGGCTCGTCTCGATCGCGCTGGCCAACGTCTTCTTCCCGGCCTTCGCGCTCTCCCTGGCGGCCCAGCCTCGGCGCACCGCGGCGATCTTCGGCGGAGCGCTGCGCTTCGGCTTCATCGGCCTGTTTCCGATCACGCTGGCCCTCGTGACCTTCGCCCACGAGGGCCTCGACCTCTGGCTCGGAGCGCAGTTCGCCGACAACAGCGAGCACGTCCTCCAATGGCTCGCGGTCGGCGTGCTGTTCTCGAGCCTCGTCCAGCTCGGCAGCGGCCTGGTGCAGAGCGGCCGGCCCGACCTGACGGCCAGGCTCGCGCTCGTCGAGCTGCCCGTCTACCTTGGCGGCTTCTGGCTCGCCCTCGAGGCCGGGGGCCTCGAGGCCGCCGCGGCGGTGTGGGCGGCCAAGGCCGTCTTCGAAGGGGTCGTGCTGTTCCTCTTCATACGGCGCCTCTCCCCCGCCTCGGCAGCCGCGATCGCTCCGCTCGCGTGGTCGCTCCTGGCCGCGGGGATGGCCTTCGCGGTCGCCTTCCAGCTCGATTCCCCCGAGCTCAAGGCCGCCTTCCTCGCGCTCGCGCTCGCCGCCTTCGCTCCGCTCGCCTGGCGCCGGATCCTGGGCGGCGAGGAGCGAGACAGGGTCAGAAACCGCCTGGCCCCCGCGCGCGGCGCGGCTTGACGGTGATCGCCGCGCGGTCGGCGCAGACGCTAGCGTGAAGAGACGTCGCCGTCTGGAGGAGCAACGCATGCCCGTAGTCGAGACCGAGGACCGTGATGGGGTCCGCCACGTCGTCCTCAACCGCCCCGAGAAGCGAAACGCGTTCAATGAGGCGCTGATCTTCGAGCTGGGGGAGGCGATGCGCGCGGCCGCCGACGACCACGACGTGCGCGTCGTCGTCCTGCGCGGCGCCGGCCCGGCGTTCTCCTCGGGCGTCGACCTCTCCTCGCTCGCCGCCCTGTCGGGCAGCACGCGCGACCTGCGCAGCTTCCGGCGGGAGTGGATCGACGTGTGCAACCTCATGGAGGAGATGACCAAGCCCGTCGTGTGCCAGATCCACGGGGCATGCATCGGCGGCGCGCTGGAGACCGCGCTGGCCTGCGACATGCGTGTGGTCGCAGCCGACGCCGTGGTGGGACTACCCGAGACGCGGATCGGGCTCATCCCCGACGTCGGAGGCTGCTCGCGGCTGCCCGCCGTGGTGGGCGTGGGGCGTGCCAAGGAGCTCATACTGACCGGCCGCCTGATCGGCGGCGAGGAGGCCGAGCGCATCGGCCTCGCCAACCGGGCGGCGCGCACCGAAGAGCTCGAGGCCGTCACCGGCGAACTGGTCGGCGAGCTGCTGGCGTGCGCGCCGATCGCCGTCGGCCTGGCCAAGCGCGTCATCGACGCCGCCGCCAGGCCCGCCCTGGCGCAGACCCTCGAGCATGAGGTCACCGCCCAGCAGGTGTGCGTGGCGACCGAGGACTTCGCCGAGGGTGCGCGCGCCTTTGTCGAGAAGCGCCAGCCCGAGTTCGCGAACCGGTAGTCAACCGAGTCACGCGCCCGGGCCGAGCCAGGCGGTCCGGGCCGTCACTCACTTCCACTCGACCAGCAGCGGCGCGTGGTCGGAGGGCTTTGGACCCTTGCGAAACGCCCGGTCGATGCCGCAGGCGACGAGCCGGTCGGCCAGCGATCGGCCGACCAGCGCGAGGTCGATCCGCAGGCCCATCTTTCGGTGGAAGTGGCCCTGCCGGTAGTCCCACCAGGTAAAGCCCGGCTCGTCGGGATGAAGCGCGCGGAATGCGTCGACGAGGCCGCCCGCTTGAAGCACCTCGCGCAAACGCCCGCGTTCGGCTTCGGTCACGTGCGTCGAGCCGGCGAAGGCCGTCGGGTCATAGACGTCGAGATCGGTCGGGCAGACGTTCATGTCGCCGACGAGCACGTCGATCTCGGGAGCGCGAGCCGCCATCGCCTCCAGGAAGGCGAGCTTCTGGGCGAACGCGTCGCTCCCGACCGCCCGGCCGTTTGGCACATAGACCGATGCCACGCGGAGCCCTTCGACGGTCGCCTCGACCCAGCGCGCCTCGTCGCCGGCGAGCTCGCCCTGCAGCCCGTGCGAGGGCTGCTCGAGCGTGAGGCCCCGGCGGGCGAGGATGGCCACGCCGGCCCACCGGCCGCCCGAATGGTGGACCGCCTCGTAGCCCGCCTCGCGCAGCGCCCCCTCCGGAAACGCCTCGGCCGAGGCCTTCGTCTCCTGCAGGCAGAGCACCGCCGGCCGGTGGGCCTCCAGGAGCTCCAACACGCGAGGCAGGCGCACCGCGAGCGAGTTGACGTTCCAGGTGGCGAGCTTGAGCGCGCTCACCGTCAGCTCAGGTCGGGAGCTTTATGCACTCGGCCTCGATGCCGTACTTGTCGGCCGCCAAGCCGGTCCGTGCGTGGATCGGCCCGAGCTCGCGCTCTGCTTCGTCCACCTTCTTCTGGCGCCCGTCCAGCGCGGCATCCGCGGCCTCCCGGATCAGGTCGCGCTGCTGACGGACGCCGCCGTAGAACTCGTTCCAGTCGGGAAGATCGGCGTCGGGCGGGTCGAAGGCGTCGAGCTTCTCGAGCGTCGTGTCGATGTAGCCCGCCACCTGCTCGTAGAAGATCGCCGTCTCCGCGAGCTCTACGGGCCTCACGAGCTTTGCCAGCCTGTCGTTGAGGTCGTTGCAGGCGGTCGCGGCCTGCTTGACGACGTCCTGCTTGTCCTTGTCGCTTGGCCCCACGACGTCGCATCCCGCGGTGGCCAGCACGACCGCGAGCGCGAAGCAAGCGGGGCCGAGACGAAGGGCTCTCATCCCGCGCGAGCCTGATGAGAAACTCCGTCGGGGTCAAGGAGCGACTGTCCACCGCTCAGGCGCTAGGACGGGTCGGGACCTTCCTGGTCGGCTGCGCGAACGTCCCGCCCGCCCGGCGCGGTGGGGCGCAGCCGACCATAGGCGAAGGCCGCTCCGAGCAGGAGCAGACCCAGCGCGATGAAGGAGACCACGCGGTAGACGGAGGTCAGAGCCGCGAGGTCGTAGAGGAAGACCTTGGCAACCGTCAGCGCGAAGAGCGAGAGACCGCCGAGGCGCAGTGCGCGGCGATCGGCGCGCAGGCCGGCAACGACCGCACTCGCGCCGATGGCGGCCCACAGCGCACTGAGGAGCATCTGGCCCTGCTGGCGCACGTCGAGGTCGAGCAGGTCGGGCTGGGCCGCGCCGGCACCCGGCTGGAAGGCCGAGATCAGGGCGACGGAGGCGAGGTAGAGCAAGCTGACCGCGCCGAAGGCCTCCAGGACCGGTCGCAGGCGCCCGTCGTCGAGCGGCAGGCGGGCGCACCGCACGGCCGCGAAGGCGATGAGCCCGAGGCCGAGCGCGGCACCGGGCAGATCTCCGCCGGCGCCGTAGATCAGCGCGGCGGGGGGCGCGAGCTCTACCAGGACGACGAAGGTCGCGGCAGCGAGATGCAGGAGCGCCCCCACCGAGGCGACGTCGTCGCGCGAGCGGCGCGAGATCTCGGCGAGCGCGGCGGCTTCGAGCGCCCACGCCGCCGCCAGGGCGGTCGGGTCCAGGGTGATGAGCGCGAGGTAGGCGATGACGAGCAGCCCGAGGGCGTCGAGCGCCACCCGCCATGCGGCGTGCCCGGCGGCCGCGAGGCGGCCGGAGACAACGCAGCCGGCGGCGATCGCCGACAGGGTGAGGATCACGGTCACGGTGTCCGTCGCGCCGGAGACGCTCTCCGGGGGAGCGTCGACGACGAGGGCGTGCACGAGCGCCAGGCAGAGGTGGACGCCGAGGCCGACGCGCGCGACCGTCGCGTCCGGGCGTCGCATGCGCGGCAACCCGGTGAGCGCCGCCAGGCCGACCGAACCGAGCGTCCAGCCGATGCTCAGGACGGGCCCGTCGGCCAGCAGCGCGAAGGCCACGTCGCCGACTACGACGCCGAGGACCAGGACGAGCAGCCGAAGGTCGCGGGTCACCCGCTCGAGGCGCCCGGCGGCCAGGCCGATGCCGAGATGCACGACGGCGAGGCCGACGAGCCACGCCTTGGCAACCGCCACGTCACCGTTCGTATCGAAGGCAAACCAGCCGGTCAGGGCGAGTGCGAGCACCCCGAGGACGAGCAGGAAGGCCGACGTGGGCTTGAGCTGCTCGCGCGGGACGCGGAGCTCGAAGCCGATCGCCAGGGCGGCGTTGAGCAGACCGAAGGCGACGAGTGCGACGAGCGCACCCGGTGTCGACGCGTCGTCGACGGTCCAGGCGATCCACTGCGGCGCGCTGATCACGAAAGCGGCCGGCCCGAGCCACGTCCACCGCTGCCAGAGCAGGACGCCCGCGGCCGAGGCCAGGGCGACGAAGACGAAGGCGACCGTCCCGGCGCTCGTCGGCGCGTCGGTGAGGACGGGAGCCAGGAGGGCGCCGAGGATGCCCAGTGCGGCGATGACCTGCGAGCGCCAGCGGACGGCCAGCACGGTCGCCGCGGCCGCGGTCACGGTGGCCAGCGCGATCCCGGCGGGCGCGGGAAAGAGCTCGTAGAGCTGCGTGGCGACGGTTACCGTGGTGAACAGCGCGGCCAGGCCGGCGGCCGCGGCGGCCAGCGCCGCCTCGATCCGACCACCGCGCTCGCGGATCCAGATCCCGACGCCGAGCAGCGCGAGCGAGCCGGCCGCCGCCATGAGGGTGCGCTCGGCCTCGCCGATCCATCCCTGCGAGACGCCGTAGGCGAGGAGCAGCACGACGCCCACCAGCACGGCGAGCCCACCCACCCACGCGAGCACCCTTCCTCCGAGGAGGTCCTCGAGGTTGACGGCCCGCTCTTTGGGGGCAGCGGTTCGAAGAGTGGTCTGCGCCGGCTGCGGCGCGGGGGCGCCGGCTTCGGGGTAGGGCGCCCAACCGGCGGGGTTCGTCGCGACGCCGCCTGCTGGGGCGGCAGGGGGCGGGGTGCTCGCTGGCGGCAGAAAGCCACCCGCCGGGAGGGATGGAGCGTCGGAGCGCGGAGCGCTCGTGCGCTCACCCGCCGCGGCCGGCCTCTGCTCCGAGGCGCTCGGGGCGACAGGCGCGGGCGCGGCGGTCGACGAGCGGCACCACGTCGCGGGGGCCTGCGACGCCTGGGCCAGCCGCCATTCGAGCGCGGATGTCCGCTCCGTCAAGTCCCTCACGTGCCGCTCCAGCACGACGACGCGCTGCTCGTCCACCATTTCGGTCCTCCCAATTCGGTTTCACTGCTGACCGATGGTAAACAAGAACCAACGCGCTTGTCAACCGGCGGTCAACTAGATACTCTCGCGTCGTGGCCGAGCCCGCCTACAAGCGACTGGACGTGGACGAACGGCGCCGGCGGTTGCTCTCGCTCGGCGCCGAGCTCTTCACCCACCACAGCTACGACGAGCTCTCGATGGCGGCCGTCGCCCGCGAGGCGGGGATCTCCAAGGCGCTGCTCTACCACTACTTCCCCTCGAAGCAGGCGTTCTTCGAGGCGACCCTGGCCGAGACGGGGGCCGAGGTCCTCGCGCGCACGGCGCCCGACCCGAGCAAGCCGCCGCTCGAGCAGCTCTCGGCGAGCCTCGACGCCTACCTCGAGTGGATCGAGGAGCACGTGGACGCCTACCGCAAGCTGCTCGAGAGCGCGACGGGCTCGCCGGAGGTGCGCGGGCTCATCGAGGGCATCCGCGACCAGAGCGCCGCGCGCGTGCTCGAGGGCCTCTACCCCGAGGGCGACCCCAAGCCCGCGGTGCGCTCCGCGGTCCGCGGCTGGCTGTGGTTCATCGACGGCGCCTGCCTGGACTGGACGATGCACGGCGGCTCCACGCGCGACGAGCTGCGCGGCCTGCTCCTGGGCACCCTGTTCGGCACCCTGACCGCAGCCGGCATCGCCGAAGACCTGCCCGCCCTGCTCCAACCGAAGAGCTGAGGGCGCCGGCCAGGTCGCTCGAGGGTGCGCTACGCGCCGTCCGCCTCCGGCTTGCTCTCGCGCATGCCCTTGACCGCCGTGGCGATCTCGTCGGCTTCGAGCACGTCGGCCATCACCCCGATCTGGTCTTCCCAGACCTCGTCGTCGATCTGGCTGCGGAACTCCTCCTCGAGTGCGTGATATACGGAGAGGCCCAACTGGACCTCGGCCAAGGCGCCTGCATAGGTCGGATCGCCGAGCACCACTGTCTCGGCGGCGATCTCAGCGCTCTCTGGGTCCGGCGCGCCCAAGATCACGAGCAGCTGCTCGGATCCGTGCTCGTCGGCCAGGCGCTTGATCGTTTCCTGGCTATTGAGGTCCATGGCCCCCGAAGCCGTTCAGACGAAGCACTCCGTGGACGCGAAGGCCACGTTTCCGCCCGCGCTCTTCACGCACGCCGCTATCGCGGGACCCGCGATGCCGTCGCGCTCGCCCAGCACGATGATCTGCTTGCCGTCCAACATGGGTACTAGCTCACCTCCTCCTTGATCTGCTCGACATTCTCGTCGAGCCACTTGCGCAACTGCGCCGGGCTGATCGTAGACGCCGACAGCCGGGCCACCTCCGCTCCGTCGCGCATGAGGAGGAAGGTGGGCAGACCGTGGACCCCCAGCCTGATGCAGACCCGCCGGGCCTTCGGCGCCTCGAGCTTGACCACTCGCAAGTCGTCGCGCGCCTCGGCGAGCTTCTCCACGTGGGGCATGAGCGCCAGGCACGGCTTGCAGTCGGGCCCCCAGACGTCCACGAGCGTCGTCCCGCTCTCCACGAGCTCGTCGAAGCTCTCGCGCGTCGCCTCGGTCAGTTCTCCCATCTGTTCACCGTCGCTCTCCGTCGTTTCGCTCGAGCATCACGCTCATGCCGTCCGAATGCTCCGACATCCGACCCAGGAAGAGGCTGGCCTTCGCGATCAGCTGCACGCGCTGCGCCTGGCCGCTCACCAGCCGCGCCCGGGCGTGCGGGAGGTAGCAGAGCGCCGAGGCGATGTGGCCCTGAGTCGGGGCGAAGCCGGGCATCCCCCGCTTCTCCACGAAATCGCCGATCTCCTCCCGCGCGAGGTCGCCGCGCCGTACCGCGAGCGCGGCGATCGTCTTGTAGTTGCGCTCCGGGACGTTGCCCGACCCCTGGGGCTCGGTGATCTCCGGGTTGTGAAGCTCGGTGGCGTAGTCGTCGATCTCGAGCATCCCGACGCCGATCCGGTCGAGCGGCTCGATGACAAGGGCCTCCATGACCTTGGGGTTGGAGGAGCCGGCGGCCACCGGATGTCGGCCCACGGAGTCCAGGCGCACGCGCGGGGACTCGCCGTCGTCTGCCTCGACGAGGAACGCCGAGGCCCCGAGCACGTCCTCGAGGACGGGCAGGCCGTGCTTGAGGTGGCCCTGGAACTTCATCCCCAGCTTGGGAAGCGAGCCGCCCGCGACGACCGCCACCCGGCGAAAGACGCCCGACGCGACCAGGCTCGAGGCGATCACCATCGCGGGGACCGGTGCGGCGCAGAAGTTCTTGATGTCGGCGCCCGAGGCCTCGGTCAGGCCGGCGGCCGCGGCCACCGACTTGGCGAGGTTGCCGCCGCCGCGCTGATAGCGGTCGCCGATTGCCTCCTCGCCGGCTCCGAGCACGTAGTCGATCGAGCTCGGATCGACGTCGTTGTCGGCGAGGAGGCGCATGAGCGCCAGCGCGGCGCTCGCCTTGCCGGCCAGGTTCTCGAGCAGCACCGGTGCGGTCAGCGCCGGATCGGATTCGTCGGCGCGGCGGATCGCACCGGCCAGCCGATCCTGGCCCACGTGGAGCGCCAGCGCGCCCGGCTCGGCCGCAACCGCCTCGGAATCGCCGGCGGCGGCCGCCATGCGCTCGAGGTCGATGCGCTGACCGAGCGGATGTCGGCCGAGCCTGTCGGCGGCCGCGTCGGCGTCCGCTCCTCCGAGCTTGACGAGGTCGAACTCGTCGACCGCCGCCATCAGCCCGAGGAACTCCTCCTCGGGCATGAGCTCGCCGGCGCCGGCGAAGCGGCCTTCGCCGTCCGGGGGCGCCCCCACCCACGGACGTTCAGGCAGGTCGCGCGGGTGCCGGGCCCCGAGGAACGCCTGGTGGGGCGCGTAGGCCACCGCCTGCTCGAAGGTGCGAAGCGAACCGAGGAAGCGGGGCTCGAGCTCGGGGTCGCGCGCCAGCTCGCGCGCGGGCTTTGACCCGTGGCGAGCGAGCCCGGGCACGTGGGCGAGCGCCGCGCTCACCGCCGTGATGACAGGCGTGGTCATTGATTGCTCATTGAACCGGATCGCCGTCGAACACGGTCGGCTCGGTCACCGGAGTTGACAGCGCGTGCAGCGCCCGCTCGAGCAGCTCGCGACGCCACGCGCGCTCTGCCTCGGGGCCGAGCTCCGGCGCGCCGGTCGGGTAGGGGATGCCGCGCGTGGGCACGATGCGCGGCGCTCCGACCCGGCGGGCGATCGAGACGAGGTTGCACAAGAGGGCCGTGGGGATGCCCGCCCGCTCCAGCTCTTTGCTCAGCGTTGACCCGCAACGCGTGCCCGTTCCTCAAGTGGCCGTGAGGATCACCGCCTGGATGTGCGCCTGGTGGAGCTCGGCGGCCCACTCGACTCCGAAGCGGCGCGCGTCGGCGACGGTAGTGCCGTTTCCGGTCGTCGCGAAGTACTCGGAGTGCAGGCCGCCGATCGCCCCCTCGCGCTCGAGCTCGCGCGCGACGTCGAGCGGGAGGATGCGGTTGGGGTCGGCGTTGGCCCACTGGGTCGAGAAGCCTCCGTGCACCGACTCGAACTCCCCCGCCTGCACCGAGTCGAGGCCCTCGAGCGAGTGGCGCACCCACTTCGTGGCGCGCGCGGACTCGAGCCGGTCGGGGTTGCCGGCCGGCACGAAGCCGCCCTCGGTGAGCAGCGCGACGAGAGCATCGGCAGGGTCGGCGACGGGGGCCGCAGGCGTGACCTGGTCGAAGCTCGGGAGGGGGATCTCCGTCGCCTCACGGTCGCCGCCCAGCCGCTCCAGGACGAGGGCGGCCGCGCGCTGGGCCGCGCTGCGCTTCGCCAGCCGGTTGGTGCGGGGGACGAGCCCGATCCGCCCATCCTCGGTCGTGAGCTCCTCGCCGGCGGCGAGCTTGCGCGCCGCCGCGGCCAGGCGCTCGAGGGAAGGGCGCATCTCCCTGGCGGTCGCACCGCTCGCGACCACCGGGGTGCCTCCGGCCTCGGCGAGCCCGGGATTGTCCGGGTGCATCGCGGCGAGCGCGGGAAGGCCGGCCTGCGCGGCGGCGCTGACGATCCGTCCGCAGGCCAGCCCGTAGCGCCCGCTCGTGAAGGCGGGGCCCGCGATCAGCAGCTCGGCGCCCATCTCGCGCATCTCCTCGACGAGCGCCGCGGCGAACTCGGGGTGCCCCGAGGCGTGGTCGTCGCCGCAGAAGGCGGTCGCGACGATCGGGTGCTCGTCTCCCATCAGCGCCGCCAGGCGCTTGCCGGGTCCCACGGCTCCTTCGCGCAGGTCGGGGCCGGCACCCGCCGCGTCTTCGCCGCCGACGCCCGCAAAGAACTGGTTGAGGTAGTGGGCGATCCGCATCAGGCCGCCTCTGAGCAGGTGAGCCTGCCCCAGCCCAGCGGGTTGAGCGCGCAGTAGACGGCCGCGGCGGGCAGCTCGAGCTCGTCGGTGGCGGGCCGATCGAGCAGGGCCAGCCGGTCGCCGCCCAGCGCCCGCGCGCACGAGGGCAGGGAGACGCGCTCGTCGTAGTTGCCCGTGCTGACCATCGCCTTGGCGAGGCTGGGCGGGACCACGAGCGAGGGCCCGGTGCCATCCCGCCCCGCCATCTCCGCGAATATGCCGACCGTCGCGATCCCCTCCTCTTCGAGGCGGTCCATCTTAAGCGACACGTCGGCATCGGCGTTGCCGCCGCCCTCCTTCGTCAGGATGGCCGCGTCGAGCCCCAGGCCGGCGCACAGGCGCGCGGCATGGGCCGAGACCAGCTCCTTGGTCCCCTGGTCGACCGGCTCGGGACAGAGCACGAGCGCCGCCAGCCAGAGGTCGTCGCGCTCGCGCAGGGCCGCCACCACCGGATGCGTCTGGTGCAGGTAGGTCGGGTTCTTGAGCGCGGGGTGGCCGTACTGCCCGCTCACGACCGCGCCGTCATCGAGCTCGTTGGGGGAGATCAGGGTCGGCAGACCGCCCGACAGGCTGCGCCCGTAGACGAAGACGTCCTTGAACTTCCCCTGGGTCTGGAGGTTGGTGACGATTCCCACGCGGGGGCGCCCGTCCGGAAAGCTCGCGGGGTCGGGAAGCACCTCGACGGCGTCGGGCTCTGCTTCGAGCGCCGCTTCGGCGAGGTGGACGGCGAGACGGAGGAGCCCGCGTCGCAGCGCCGCCTCGACCTCCTCCCACGCGGCGTCGGGCGCGCGCTCGAACTCGATCACGAGGTTGTGGGTGGCGGCGAGCGGCGAGAGCGGCGCGGCCGGCCCCGACATGTCGATCACCGCCTCCTGGGCGCGCGGCAGATGGCCGGCGGCGAGAACAGCGGTGCCTCGCAGCACGTGGGTCTCGCCGCGCCCCGGCGGAAGCGCCGGCCCGAGGAAGCCGGGGAAGACCCCGCCTCCGCCGGGGCCCTTCGAGCAGGGCTGGACCGCATCCAACGCGCCGATGATCCGTACCGACTCGCCCGGCGAAGCGCACGCGAGGCGGACCTCCGCGAGCGCGGGATCCCGGAGCAGCGAGCGGGCGGCCTCCTCGGAGACCGTGAGCCGGCCGGACTCATAGAGGGTTCGGTCACCAAGTACGAGCTCACGGACCTCGTGGACCAGGCGGCTCAGCCCACCGTCATCGCCGGACGGGCTCATGATCCTCGGCTCCTCGGTGATGTCTTCCGCACCCGCCGGGGAGCCTAACCTCGTGGAGCTCGGGGCGAGACGATCCTTCGCCTGGGCTTCATCGCCGAGCCCCGAGCGGGTCGACGAAGCCACCGCCCACGAGGCGGTCGGTCACCTCGCGCACCGTGCGCTTTCCGTAGGCGTAGCTCGGATCGCCGTCGGTCAACACGGCGATCGCGACGACTGAATCCTCCCGCTCGAGTCGCGCGGCCTGGTGGATCAGCCCGCCGAGGCCCGTGGCACGCAGGCCGACCTTGAAGAAGACCCGCCAGCCGGCGGGGCGCGCCGCCTGCGGGATGCCCCAGCTCTGCGCAGGCACGACGGTCTCGAGAAGCTTCTTGGCGTAGCGGCGGAAGCGCTCGGGAAGGACGCGGTCGAGCTCGTAGAACAGCCGCGCTTGATCTCCCGCGGTGATCTGAGCGCGGGCCCACGCGCGGGCCGAGCAGCGGCACGAGCCGATGTAGCCCGGGCCCACGACGAAGTTCGTCATGCCGACGACGGCCGCGAGGCGGCGCAGACCGGCATCGCCGACCCGCCGCCAGATCGCGGTCGCCGCCTCGTTGCTCGAGACCTGGATCATCGGGGCCAGGAGTCGGCGCTCGGCCAGACTGAGGGCGCGATCGGCCCGGTCGACCTTGCGCAGGTACTGGACAAGGAGCATGGCCTTGACCACGGAGGCCGTGACGAAGCGGTCGTCGGTGCGCACGCCGCTGAGCCGGCCGGCGCTGTCGATGACCGCGAAGGCGGTGCGGCCGCGCCGCCGTTCGAGGTAGGACGTCGCCGAGGCGATCTGGTCGGAGGTCGGCGCGGCCTCTGAGTCCACCCCCGCCTGGGCGGCGGCGAGCGGCGCTCGAGTGAGGAGGAGGGCTGCGAGCAGGGCGAGCGAGGCGAGGATGAGAGGGGCGAGCCTCCTTGCGCCGGCGTGCACCGCCGCCAGGGTAGAGGATGGATGCATCCGGACGGTCGCGTAGCGTTGATTGGTCATGCTGAGCTGGTCAGAGGTCGAAGAACAGGCTCCAGAGCTCGTCGCGCTCGCGCGCGGCTTCCTCGACGTCAACGCCCACAAGACGCTGGCGACGCTCCGTCGGGACGGCTCCCCGCGCATCAGCGGTACCGAGATCATCTTCGCCGACGGGGAGCTGTGGCTCGGGAGCATGTGGCGCTCGATGAAGGCGCTCGACCTCCAGCGCGACCCACGCTTCGCGCTGCACAGCGCATCGGCGGACGCGCCGGCCTGGACCGGCGACGCCAAGCTGGCCGGTCGCGTCGAGGAGATCGACGATCCCGAGCGCAAGGCCGAGATCATCGGCGCCAAGGCGCCTCCCGGACCCAGTCACCTCTTTCGCGCGGACGTCGGCGAGCTCTCCGTCGTCCGCCTTGGAGAGCCCGCAGACCACCTCGTCATCGAGGCGTGGCACGCTGATCGGGGAGTCAGCCGCTGCGAGCGTCGCTAGCGGCCGCCTCCCAGCCCCATCGCCGGCGAGGACCATGAGAAGCGGGTGACGTCGTCGCGCGGCGCGAGCGCCCCGGTCCGCGACCCGCGGCGGACGAAGAGGATGGGTGCCGGCGCCGCGCGGGCGATCCGATCGGGTGGTGCCCATCTTCGTGACGCGCGCGGCGAGCAGCGTTCCGCCGAACTTGCAGGCGACGGCGACGACGAGCAGCGCCGCGGTCAGGAGGACGAGCTCTGCACGGTCGAGCAGGAAGAGGTTGGTCTTCAGGCCCGTGTAGGCGAAGAAGAGCGGCAGCAGGAGCGTCACCACGAAGTCCTCGACACGGTGGGTGACGTCCTCGGTGAGCCCGGCGTGGCGCGGCATGACGGCGCCCATGACGCTGACGAGGTTCGCCGTCAAGTGTGGCGCAACCTGCGCGCCCTGATCGACACCACGGAGTCCGCTGATCTGCTACCCGTCGATCTCCAGGTCGCGCTATTGAGTGCCCAGGCGACACGATAAGCCCGGCCGCTTCCACTACCGTCGGTGCCTACGCCGTCGGGCCCGTAACGATCGATCCCGTGAGGGGCGCGCCAGGTTCGTGCTGGCCGCATCGGTGCGTGAGTCCGTGGGCGACTCAGCCACTCGATGATTCGAACCGGCGCAGCGAGTAGAGCACCGTCGCCCTGCCGTACAGAGCAACTCATCCGCGTTCCGTCTGGTGCCGATACCATGATCAGCAGCGAGGACTCTGATGACCGAAGACCAAACAGAAGCTGGCACCCCCGTTCTCGAGTTCGATCCGCGCGAGTATCGCGCGTTTCTCGAGCGCGAGGTTCAGCGCGGGCTGGGCCTCTCGGTCGACGAGTTCGTGAGTCGCTATCGGGCGGGCGAGCTCGACGAGGGCGACCCCGACGTCAGCGACCTCGCCGGCCTGCTGTGGCTCGGCCAGAACGGTCATCGAGCCGCCGCGTAGAGTCGCCCAGGGCTTCGCCGACGATCTGAACTCCGTCCTCAACCGGACGGTGACCGATGCTCGCCTGACGCTGCTGCCGATTCCGGGAGAGGGCACGTACTACAACCTCGCGTGCGTGGAGGGCGGCCAACGCGTCCCCTTCGCCTTGCACGGCGTCACCGAGCGGCTCTACGTCCGTCAGGCCATCGAGGTCGTCGACGATCACTGCCAGACCGTCTCCTACGCCTACCGCTACCAGTCGGGCGAGGAGAAGTCGTCGTGGCTGCTGCGCTGGGAGTACTTCCGCGAGCGACCCCGGCCGGACTACGAGTATCCGCTCGCGCATGTCCACGCGCTCGTTCGCGCGCACGCTTTCACGCGTCCGCGGTTGTGGATCTTTCCCGCAGTTTCCGGCTAACTGTTTCGGACCGATCGGACGGAATCCTCGGTCAAGACGACGGAACCCCGGCTGATCGCGACGTTAGCGAACGACAGGCGGGAGGCGCTCATGCAGCACAGGTCGGGCTCTGAAGAACGGCTGACCGCCGAGCTCGTCCACTGGCCGCGGCCGTCTGGAGGCCGGCGGTGAACGCCACCGAGACGATCGTGTCGCTGGAGGAGCCGCTGCTGGACGCCGAGCAGGCAGCGGCGCTGCTGAACGTCAAGCCGTCGTGGGTGCGCGCTGCGCCCGCTACCCCGGCGGCGCCGGCCGCCAGCGGTCGGGCGATGCAGGTCGGAGCGTGAGGCTCGATCCGCATCCCGGTGCGCCGCGGCCCGGGCTGTGGCAGGGCGCCACTCCGTGGGAGACGGCAGTGTTCGCCGCGCTCGGCGTGGCGATGCTCGTCGCCTTCGGCGTCTGGCTGTGAGGCCAGCTCGCCGGCCTGCTGTTCGGCGCTGGATGGCCGGACGTCTCGCCGGTCCAGGCAGGCGGCCTGCTCGTCCGCCTGCCCGCCGAGCTCGGCGATCCCGCCCGCGCCTGGCCACCCGACGAGCGCGACGCGCTGCCCGGCGCTGCTGGCTTCTACGTCACCGCCGGGCTGCTGGCGGCGCTCGGCGCGGGGCTGGTCATCACGCTCGCTCGCGCGCTGCGCGGGCGGCGGGCGGCTCGTGGCCGCCGAGCCCCGTCAGTCGGTGATCATCGTCGGCCCGACGCAGAGCCTGAAGACGACCGGGATGGCGATCCCGGCGCTGCTGGAGTGGGAGGGTCCCGCGCTCGCGGTCAGCGTCAAGAGCGACCTGTTGCGCGACACCCTGGCTCGCCGGCGCTCGCTCGGGGAGGTGCACGTCTACGACCCGACGGCCAGCACCGGCATTCCCAGCTCGGGCTGGACGCCACTCACCGCGTGCACCAGCTGGCAGGGGGGCCAGCGCGTCGCGGCCTGGCTGTCCTACGCCGCCCAGCCGGGCGCCAGCGGGATCGCCGATGCCGACTTCTGGTACGCGGCCGCGGCCAAGCTGGTGGCGCCGCTGCTGTTCGCGGCCGAAAGCTCTGGCCGTTCGATCGCCGACGTCGTGCGCTGGGTCGACACCCAAGAGCAGGACGAGGTGCGCGACGCGCTCGTGGCCGCCGAGGTGCAGGAGGCCTATCTTGCCGCCGAGGCCACCTGGAAGCGCGACGAGCGCCAGCGCTCCTCGATCTACACCACCGCCGAGACCGTGCTCGGCGCCTACGCCGACCCCGGCGTCCTCGCATCGAGCGTCTGCCCAGACCTCACCCCCGCACGGCTGCTCGACGGCGACGCACACACCGCCTACCTATGCGCCCCGGCGCACGAGCAACAGCGCCTGCGCCCAGCTGTTCGCCACCCTCATCCAGGAGCTCGTCGCCGCGGTCTATGACCGCGCCAGTGCGACGGGCAGACCACTCGACCCGCCACTGCTCGTCGTGCTCGACGAGGTGGCCAACATCGCGCCGCTGCGCGACCTTGACACGCTGGCCTCGACCGCCGCGGGCCAGGGCATCCAGCTGGTCTCCGTCTTTCAAGACCTCGCCCAGATCAAGGCCCGCTGGGGTCCTCGCGCCCCGACGATCGTCAACAACCACCGCGCCAAGGTCATCGGCGCCGGGATTTCCGACCCCGACACGCTCGACCTCGTCGCGCGCGTCCTGGGCGACGAAGAGGTGCGCCAGATCTCCTCGACAGCCGGGCGCGAAGGGCACGGCTCGACGACCGAGTCGACCACCTACCGCGCGCTCGCACCGGCCAACCTGGTGCGCCAGAACCGTCCCGGCAGCGGACTGCTCGTCTACGGGCACCTGCCGTCAACCCAGATCGAGCTGCGGCCGTGGTTCGCCGACCGGCTCGCAACCGCCGACGGGGGCCCTACGAGCGAACTCCGGCTCGAGGCCCAGACGTGACCTCCGGCTCGCGACCGGCCGAAAGCGCGCAGCTTCGCGCTGGCCGTGCTGATCGTCGCGGTCGGTGTGCTCGTGCTCGACCTGGCGCTGCGCGACAGCGCCGCTCCACGCCCCGAGACGACCGGCCCGGTGAACCCGCCGCCCTCGCCGATCATCTCACCGCCTCCCCGCGACCGGGGAGCCGTCGCTCCGGTGTCGCGAGCCGAACTGGCGGCCGCCCAACGGGCCGCGCGACGGTTTCTCGACGGCTACCTCGCCTTCCTCTACGGCCGCGCGCCCGCGCGGCGGATCAGCGGCGTCACGGCCGCGGTGCGCCACGAGCTCGAACGCAACACGCCGCGGATACCGCCCGCCCAGCGCGACCGGACACCGCGGGTGGTCAACCTGAACGTCACGGGGCAGGCCCGCGACGCGGTGATCGCGACGGCGAGCGTCGACGACGGCGACATCGCCGTCTACCCGATCGTCTTCACGCTCGACCGCTACCGCGACGGCTGGCGCGTCTCGCGCCTGGCCACCGACTGACCCATCCGCGATGGCGACGCTTGCGCCGAAGGCCCCCGTCGCCAAGACGGCGCTCGACGCCGGCGTCGCGGCCGCGCTGGCGCTCGTCCTGCTCGTCGGCATCATCGCCGCGATCCTCGGCAATCAGGGCTGCCCGAGCCCCGACGGCCCGGCGGCCACCGGGCAGGCCAAGACCGACATCCCCGCCGACTACCTGCGCCTCTACCAGGAGGCCGGAGCCAAGTTCAACATCGACTGGGCCTTCCTGGCCTCGATCGGCGCGCAGGAGTGCAACCACGGCCGCTGCGCGACCGTCAACGAGGTCAACCCGTCCGGCTGCGTCGGGCCGATGCAGCTCGGCGTCGACGGCGCGTGCGAGTACATCGTCCCCTACGCCGACCAGGTCATGGCCCGCGCCAAGGCCTACGGCTTCCAAGGCGGACAGGCCACCGACCCCGACGCCGCCAACGCGCTCGTCGACGCCCAAGGCGCCGGCTGCGCCCAGGCCGCCGAGAATGACCTCGCCTCATCGCCGGCGGCATGCCGCGCGACCGAGCGATCGTCACGGCCCGGCGCGGCGGCCTCTACTCGCTCAGCGACGACGGGCTGCGGATCCAGTGCATCTGGAAGACCGACGAGGGCGGCAACCACCACAACCACGTCCACGCAGGCGCGCGTCCGGACGGCTGACGTTCGGGCTCCACACACGCAAGAAGCCAAGAAGCCGTAACCGTTCAGTCCCCGGCGCTCGGGCGCTCAAACGAGCGTGGGGAGCGGGTCGCCGCGGGGGTGGGCGGTGAGCAGTTCGCTGAGGTAGGTGTAGAGCGACCGGCCTTGTAGGCGGCAGGTGACCGATG
>JBBPZA010000087.1:0-2231 GCA_038199375.1 Solirubrobacterales bacterium
CGGCCGGCACCACCAGATCGCTCTCCTCGACATCGACATCAAAGCCGACCAGCCCGCGTCCCGCCTACTCGCCGGCTACCGCCACTGGATCGGCGCGGCGGAGCCCGGAACCTGAACAGTTACGGGCGCGATTGGGCCGCGTCGCCCTTGAACAGCGCGACGCCGGTGCCGAAGGGGAAGGTCTCCTCCGCGTCGGCACAGGCTTTCTCCGGGCGTAAGGAATCGATGCCAGGGTGTGCAGCCGAATGCGCCGCACCGCGATCACCGGACTGCTTCTGGCCGCAGCGACCGGCCTCGTCGCGTGCGGAGGCGACGATGAGGAGGCGCAGGCCCCGGGCACCACGGCGGCGCCCTCGGTGAAGAGCGAGGCATCGACCTCGCCGACCACCACGTCACCGGGAAAGTCCGCCAAGCCCCGGCTCGCGAGAGCGAAGGGCGAGCCGCGGATCTCCATGCTCGCGAGCGGACTCGAGGTGCCCTGGGACATAGCATTCCTCCCCGACGGGCGCGCGATCGTGACCGAGCGACCCGGGCGGGTCCGCATCACCGACCGCCGGGGACGTGTGCGAAAAGCGCCGGTCGCCGAAGTAGCCACCCAAGCCGAGGGTGAGGGCGGCCTCCTCGGCGCGGCGGTCGACCCGCGCTTCGAGAAGGGCAAGCGCTTCGTCTACTTCTACGTCACGACGGCCGAGGGCATGCAGGTCCAGCGCTGGCGCATGGGCGGGGGCTCGCGCCTGGCTCTCGACGAGGTCGTGCTCGGAGGGATTCGGGCCGGCTCGATTCATGACTCGGGCCGGCTGCGCTTCGGGCCCGACAAGCGACTCTACGTGGCGACAGGCGACTCGGGCGAGGGGTCGCTCGCCCAGGACGAGGGCTCCCTGAACGGCAAGATCCTGCGCCTCGAACCGGGCGAGTACCGCTCCTCGACCCGTTCGCCGACGGTGTATTCGACCGGTCACCGCAACCCGCAGGGTCTGGCCTGGCCGGCGCGCTCGAACCAGCTGTGGTCCGCCGAGCATGGCCCCAGCGGCTTCGACGGTCCGAGCGGCGACGACGAGGTCAACGTCATCAGGCGCGGAGGCAACTACGGCTGGCCCGAGGCCCGTGGCGAGAACCAACAGGCCTTCGAGGCCCCGGCCTTCTTGTGGTCGCAGACGGTCGCGCCGTCGGGCATCAGCTTCGTCACCCTGCCCGGGTCGGCATGGACCGGCGACCTGCTCGTCGCGACGCTGAAAGGCACCTCGCTGCGCCGCCTGCGGATCAAGGGCTCGAAGGTGCAGGGAGAGCAGACGGTCATCGACGGCAAGTACGGGCGCCTGCGCGCGGTCACCGAGGCGCCCGACGGCTCCGTCTGGGTGACGACGAGCAACCGCGACGGTCGCGGCGCTCCGGCGGGCCAGGATGACCGCCTTCTGCGGGTCGTCCCGCCAGCCGACTGACGCCCGCCGAGCGGCTCTCGTAAGCGCCCGCGCGGGACCAAGGCCCGTTGGTAGGCTAGGCGCCCCCCAGGGCGATTAGCTCAGCTGGGAGAGCGCCGCCTCGACAAGGCGGAGGTCGCTGGTTCGAGCCCAGCATCGCCCATCGCCTTATTCCGCTTGGCAGAGCCAAATTTGGTCCTTTCAGCCGGGGCCAAGGCATCAATAAGGCATCAATTTCGCGACACAACGTTGTTCAGAGGGCCGCTTGGAGGGGCTTGTGCGCTCGAGCGGCAGGGCTCTCGCCGCTCACCGCGCTCGCCCATGGGCATCGCTTCAGCGGGACGTCGGGCTCTCTTTGGTCAGAGCCCGGTCCTCGCGTAGCTGGTAGAGCAGTACGGCCCCTCGCAATCGGGCGAGGTCGGCGCCCAGCACCGACATCGAACGCGCGCGCTTAGGCGAGAGTCTCCTCTGGAACTTCGCATGCGCCGTGGCTGCGGGCGAACACGCTCGCTTTGCCCCGCAAGGCGGGCAAGTACTCGGCGCCTGCGAGCTCTACTGGACGTCGTCCGCAGCGGGCGCGTCGCGGACCGGGAGTCGGGCGCTCGCACTGGGCCGAAATCGAGCGCTCGCAGTGCGGCGCTCTGTCCGCGCCGTTCCCGTCGCCGCTGGCCAGACCCGCGCCCTGCTTCTGGCGACGAGGGGGTGGGTTGCGATTCGCTGCTCGACACCCACTTTTGCTTGCGCGAGCAGGGAAGGTGGCCCAGATCGGTTCCGCTGCGGTGACGATCGCCGAAGCAGCATTGGGCATCTTCA
>JBBPZA010000088.1:0-18196 GCA_038199375.1 Solirubrobacterales bacterium
GCTGTCGGCGATGCCGAAGTGCAGCAGGCGGGGCTCGCCTCCGCGCAGCACCTCCTCGGCGATCTCTACCACCGCGCCCTCCACGCAGCCGCCCGACACCGCGCCGGAGACCTCGCCGCGATCGTTGATTGCCATCTTCGAGCCCGGCGGTCGCGGCGCCGAGCGCTTGACGTCGATGACCGTTGCCAGCGCGACGGCGTCGCCCCGAGCAGTCCAGGCGTCGAGGTCCTCGAGCACGTCCTTCATGTCCTCGTTCCTTTCGCCAGCAGGTCGGCGAGCTCCTCGAGCGAGGCGAGGGAGTTGCCGGCCAGCAGGTGGTCGGTGTGGGGCAGCGCCGCGCGCATGCCCCGGGTGAGCGGCGCGTAGTCGGGATGGGCGGCGAGCGGGTTGAGCCAGAAAACCCGGTGCGCGCAGCGGGCGATCCTCGCCATCTCGGCGCCAAGCACGTAGGGATCGCCGCGATCCCAGCCGTCGGAGAGGATCACCACGACTGCTCCCCGGCCCAGCCGCCGGCCGTGCTCGCGGGTGAGCGCGGCCAACGAGTCGCCGATCCGGGTGCCGCCCGACCAGTCGGCGACCGCCCGGGCGGCGCGCTGGAGGGCACGGTCCGGATCGCGGCCCGAGAGCTCGCGGGTGATCCGTGTGAGCCGCGTTCCGAAGGCGAAGGCCTCCACCCGGCGGTGGGCGGCGACGGCCGCCTGGAGGTACTGGAGGAGCATGCGGGCGTAGGGCTCCATGGAGCCCGAGACGTCGCATACGAGGACGAGCGGTCGCGGTCGCTCGACGTGCGAGCGCCAGCGGCGCTCGACCGGCTCGCCGCCGTAGCGCAAGGACGCTCGGACGGTCGCGCGCAGGTCGTGGACCTCGCCTCGGCGGCGTACCGGGCGGGTGCGCCGGCTCGGCCGCCGGGCACCCCGCGCGGCGAGGCGGATCAGCAACCGCCGGGCGACCGCCCGCTCGGCATCGGTGTAGTCGGCGAAGTCCTTCTCGCGCAGCAGCTCCACCTCGCTCCAGGCCGCAGGCAGCGACTCGGTGTCGGGATCGGCGGACAGGGGCCCCGGCTCGCCGCCGCGCCCGCCGCGCGCCTCCCCGGGCGCACGAGGAAGGACGAGCTGCGCGGCATCGTCAAGCGCAAGAGGCGCCTGCTGCGAGGGGCTCGGGAACGTCGTTTCGAAGGCAGCCGCGAAGACCTCGAGATCCTCCCGCCGCGAGCACAACGTCGTGCGCAACGCGAGATATGCGTCCTCGCGCGAAGTCGCATCCACGGCTGCGAGCGCACGGTGGGCCGCGAGCAGCTCGCCGAGGCCGGCCCGCACGCCCCCGGCGCGCAGAGAGGCGACGAGGAGCGCGAGGCGGGCGGTGAGGCGCGGGCCGAGCGACGTGCTCCCCTCAGACACCCTGCAGCACTCCCTGCTCTCGGACGCGGTCGAGATCCTCGCGGACCTTCAGAGCGGCTCCGAGGGAGGCATCGAGGTCGCCGTCGCCCAGCGCGAGAAGCGCTCGCGCCCATGAGATGGTCTCCCCGACGCCGGGCAGCTTGTAGAGCTCCTCCGCGCGCAGGCGGGCGACCGCTGCGCAGACGCGCCGCGCGATCTCCTCGGGGACCTCGGGCAGCCTCGCCCGAACGATCTCCATCTCACGGTCAGTGCTCGGGTAGTCGATCCAGTGATAGAGGCACCGGCGCTTGAGCGCGTCGTGGAGCTCGCGGGTGCGGTTGGAGGTGATCACCACGAGCGGGCGGCCGCGAGCGACCACGGTGCCCAGCTCGGGGATGGTCACCTGGAAGTCGCTGAGAAACTCGAGCAGGAAGGCCTCGAACTCGTCGTCGGCGCGATCGATCTCGTCGACGAGCAGCACGACCGGCCCCTCGTGCTCGAGCGCGTCGAGCAGCGGCCGGCGCAGCAGGAACTCCCGGGAGTAGAGCCCCGCCGTATCGCTTCCTTCTCCGGCCGCTCGCAGCGCGAGGATCTGGCGCGCGTAGTCCCAGTCATAGACGGCCTGATGCAGGTCGATGCCCTCGTGGCACTGCAGCCGGATGAGGCGCGCACCCGACGCTGCCGCCAGCGCCTTGGCGACCTCGGTCTTCCCCACCCCCGCCTCGCCCTCGAGGAGCAGCGGCTGCTCGAGGGCGACGGCCAGGTAGACCGACGTCGCGAGAGCGCGGTCGGACAGATAGCGCTCCGCGGCCAGCGCGCAGCGTACATCGTCGACACTCTGCCAAATCAGGCGGAGGCCTCCTCCAGCGCGCGCCGGCACAGTACCCGCGCGAGGTGGCGTTTGTAGTCCGCGGTCGCGTTGAGGTCGGCCGGAGGTTCGGTTCCCTCGGCGGCCTGCTCGGCCGCGGAGGCGATCGACTCCGGGGATAGGGACGCGCCGCGCAAAGCCTCCTCGGCCGCCGTTGCGCGCAGCGGCGTCGAGCCCATGTGGGTCAGGCCGATGCGCACGTCCTCGCAGGTCCCGTCGGTCGCGCGCACCAGGGCGGACACGCCGACCATCGCCCAGTCCTCGGCCCGCCGGTTGAATTTCTCAAAGCCGAACCCGTAGCCCTCCAGCGCCGGGAGGCGGATCCCGGTCAGCACCTCATCGGGGCCGACCGCAGTTGTGAGGTAGTCCTCGAAGAGATCGGTCACGGGCAGCTCGCGCTCGCCGCCCGAGCCGCGCAAGGCGACCACGGCCTCCATCGCCAGCATGACGGCGGGCAGGTCGGAGGCCGGGTCGCCATGGGCCAGGGAGCCGCCGATCGTCCCGCGGTTGCGGACCTGCTGATCGGCGATCGTGCCCGCCGCGCGCGCGACCAGCCCGAGCTCGGAGCTCGTCTCGAGCGCGGCGTGGGTCGTCATAGCGCCGATGCGAAAGCCGCCGTCCTCGCGCGAGACGCCGCGCAGCCCGTCCACCTTGCGCAGATCGACGAGCAGCGAGGGCGCGGCGAACCTCAGCTTCATGAGCGGAAGCAGCGAGTGCCCGCCGGCCAGCAGCTTGGCGTCCTCGCCACCGCTGGTCAGCGCCTGGATTGCCTCCTCCAGCGAGGCGGGCGCGACGTAGTCGAACTCCGCGGGGATCACGGCGCACCTCCCTTATCGGGACGAGTTCGGCTGCCGCCGAAGAAGCCTTCCGCGGCATCTCCGCCCTCAGAACCCGCCGGGCGGGACCCAGCGGCGCCCTGCCCGGCGCCTCCATCGCCGGGAGCCGCCTGGCCGGACCCGGGGCCCTGCTCGGAGTCTGCGTCGGTGGGCCGAGCCGGCCCCGAACCGGCGGCACCTTGCCCGTGCTCTCCGACCTCGCGGCCCTGCTCGGTCGCCCGCGGGCCGCCGCCCTCACCACCCTGCGCCTCCTCGATCGCCTGGCGCACCCGCATCGGGGTAAGCGGCATGTCGATCCAGGTCACGCCGAGCGGTCCCAGGGCGTCGAGCACGGCGGCGGTGATCGCCGGGGTGGCGGCGATCGTCCCCGCCTCGCCCACGCCCTTGACCCCGAGGGAGTTCACCGGCGACGGAGTCTCGGTGCGGTCGGTCTCCATGTGCGGGATCTCCGCCGCGGTGGGCAGCGCGTAGTCGACGAAGCTGCTTGTCACCAGCTGGCCGTCGGCGTCGTAGACGACCTGCTCGTAGAGGGCCTGGCCGATGGCGTGCGCGATGCCGCCGTGGATCTGGCCGTCGATGAGCATCGGGTTGACCGCCGGGCCGCAGTCGTCGACCGACACGTAGCGCACCAGGCTCACCTTCCCGGTCTCGACGTCGACCTCGGCCACGCAGGCGTGCGCCCCGAACGGGAACACGAAGTTCTCGGGGTCGTAGAACGCGGTCTCCTCCAGGCCCGGCTCGATGTCGGCCGGGAGCTCCTGGGGTGGGATGTGCGCGGCGCCCGCGATCTCGGCCATCGTCATCCCCTTGTCGGGCGAGCCGCGCACCTGGAGCTTTCCGTCGACCAGCTCGAGGTCCTCGGGCGCGGCCTCGAGCAGCGCCGCGCATATGCGCTTGGCCTTCTCCTGCACCTTCTCGGCCGCCCGGGCGACCGCCTCGCCGCCCACCGACAGCGAGCGCGAGCCGTAGGTGCCCCAGCCGAAGGGCCCCTGGTCGGTGTCGCCGTGGATGACGTCGACGTTCTCGGGGTCGATGCCCAGGCGGTCGGCCGCAATCTGGGCGAAGCTCGTGTCCAGGCCCTGGCCGTGCGGCGAGGTCCCGGTGAACACCGTCGCCGAGCCGCTGGGATGGATGCGGACCATCGCCGACTCCCAGAACGCCGCCTGCAGCCCAACCCCCTGCGGGCCCACCGCGCGCGAGGGACCAAGCCCGCAGACCTCGACCCAGGTCGAGAAGCCCACGCCGCGATAGATCCCCTGCTCGCGCAGCTGATCCTGCTCGCTTCGGAACGCGTCGCGGTCGAAGTGCTCGAGCAGCCGGTCCAGCGTTCCCTGGTAGTCGCCCGAGTCGTAGGTGATGCCCAGCGCCGTGGTGTAGGGGAACTCGTCCTTGCCGATGAAGTTGCGCCGGCGCAGCTCGAGCGGGTCCATGTCGAGCTTGCGCGCGAGAACGTCCATCGTCAGCTCGATCCAGTAGGTGGCCTCGGGCCTGCCCGCTCCTCGGACGGCGTCGGTCGCGAACTTGTTGGTGAAGACGCCTTCGAAGTGCAGGTCGATCGCCGGGATCTTGTAGCAGCCGCCCATCACCGGAAAGCCGAGCTCGGGGATGAAGGCGGTCAGGAGCTGCTGGTAGGCGCCGAGGTCGGCGATGATCTTCGCCCGGCAGGCGGTGAGCGTGCCGTCGCGCTTGGCCCCCAGCGTGATGTGGTTGATCTGGTCGCGGCCGTGGTGGGAGTTGGTCATGTGCTCCGTGCGCGACTCGGTCCACTTCACCGGCCGCCCCAGGCGCTTGGCCAGCACGAGCACCAGCGCCTCCTCGGCGTAGACCTGGAGCTTTGAGCCGAAGCCGCCGCCGACGTCGGGCGCGACCACGCGCAGCTTGTCCTCGGGGATCCCCAGCATCCCGGAGAGGACGTAGCGGGCGATGTGGGGGATCTGGGTGGAGGAGTAGAGCGTGAGGCTGTCGCCGCGCGGCTCGCCGATCGATCCGCGCGGCTCGATCGGCGCGCCGGCGATCCGGTGGTTGACCAGGCGACGCTCGACGACCACGTCGGCCTCGGCGAGGCCGGCCTCGATGTCTCCCCCCGACAGGCCCCACTCGTGCGTCCTGTTGGTCCGGAACTGCTCCCACACCAGCGGCGAGCCGTCCTCGAGCGCCTTCTCGGGGTCGACGACGGCGGGCTTGGGGTCGTAGTCGACTACGACCCGCTCTGCGGCGTCGACCACGCTGTAGCGGTCGGTGCCCACCACGACGGCGACCGGATCGCCGACGTGCTTGACCTCGCCGCGCTTGAGCGGCCAGTGGTCGGGCGTGTTTATGTCCACCCCGGGCGGATCCCAGACCATGGGCAGCCCGCCCTTGAAGCTCTCCGCCAGGTCCTCGCCGGTGAACACCGCCACGACGTCGTCGCGCGCCTCCGCGCCCGACACGTCGATCGAGACGATCGCAGCGTGCGCCTCGGGCGAGCGCACGATCGCCGCGTGCAGCATGCCCGGCAGCGTGATGTCGTCGACGTAGCGCGCCTCCCCGGTGATCATCCGGGGGTCCTCCTTGCGCTTCATCGACCGTCCGACGTAGCCGTTGCCGTCGGTACTCATCGGGCGACCCCCGAACCGGCAGCGGCCATGACCGCCTTGACGATGTTCTGATAGCCCGTGCAGCGGCAGAGGTTGCCCTCGAGGCCGTGGCGGACCTCCTCCTCGGAGGGATCGGGGTTGCGCGCGAGGAGGTCGGCCGCGGCCATGATCATCCCTGGGGTGCAGAACCCGCACTGCAGCCCGTGCTCGGACCAGAAGGCCTCTTGGAGAGGGTGGAGATCTGATTCCGAGCCCATCCCCTCGATGGTGGTGACCTCGCTCCCGCCGGCCTGGACCGCGAGCACCGTGCAGCTCTTGACCGCCTCGCCGTCGAGGTGGACGGTGCACGCGCCGCAATTGGTCGTGTCGCAGCCGACGTGCGTGCCGGTGAGGCCGAGATGGTCGCGGAGGAAGTGGACCAGGAGGAGCCGGGGCTCGACCAACGCCTCCCGCGCCTCGCCGTTGACGGTGACCCGGACTCCTACGGCGTCGCTCATGCTTCCTCCCTCGAGGGAAACGGTGCGGACGCGAGTCATCCTAGCGCCGGTCAGAAGGGCAGACGCGCCGTGCTCAGCTGCACTTGGCGCTCGTGCGCAGCCACGGCCTCGAGCGCGGATAAACAGCACCGGATGGAATTGGCCGCCGGCGCACCTCCGCAGTTCGGCAAGCGCTTATCGCCGTTCTGGCGCCTTCCGGTTAGGCCGCTTGGCGGCAGGCCGCTTAGCCGCGGGCCGCTTCGCCGCGGGCCGCTTCGCCGCGGGCCGCTTGGCGGTGGGCCGCTTCCGGGGGCGCGCCGGCGCCCGTCGTGGCTCGGCGAGCGAAACGAGCCGCCATCCACCGCGCTCCCTGACGAGCCGCACGAGGTCCGTCGAGGGCTTCTGGCCCTTTGCGGTACTGCGGACCGTCGCCGTCGCGGTCGACCCCTGGACCTGGACGCTCGTGACGGTGAGCGTCGGCTGCTCGACCTCGGAGAGCCCGGTGCGGATCACCGACTCGCACGGGACACCCACCGAGCGGATCTTCGCGATGAGCGCATCGGCGAGCAGGTCCTTGCAGACCGCTGTGTAGTCGCGCTGTGCGCTGGCGGTGCCAAAGCGCGCGAGCGTGGCTCGCACCTGCTGTGCCTCGTCGGGCTTGGGCGCGTCCTCCTTCTTCGAGCAAGCCGAAAGCGTCGCGGCGCAAACCGCCGCCAGCGCGATGCTCCCCGCGATCCCTCGCAGCATGGTGGCGCAGCGTACGCGATCGCGCCCACGCTGACGCTAGCCTCTTCCCATGGTGCGCGAACCCCTGGTCGACGGTCACGGGCGGGAGATCGGCGACGTTCGCGTCTCGGTCACCGATCGCTGCAACTTCCGCTGCCAGTACTGCATGCCGGCCGAGGGCCTGCCCTGGCTCGAGCGAAGCGAGGTGCTGAGCTTCGAGGAGATCGTCCGGCTCGTCTCGCTCCTGGCCGAGATGGGGGTGGGCGACGTCCGGCTGACCGGCGGAGAGCCGCTCGTGCGCCGCGAGTTTCCGCGGCTTGCGGCGATGATCGCGGGGGTCGAGGGGATCGAGGACCTGGCGCTGACGACCAACGGGTTCCTGCTCGAGCGCGACGCCGAGGCGCTCGTGGCCGCGGGAGTCCAGCGCTTCAACGTCTCCATCGACTCCCTCCAGCGCGACCGGTTCTTCGAGATGACCCGCCGCGACGCCCTCCCGCGCGTGCTCGCCGGCCTCGACGCGCTCGCCGCCGTGCCCGGCGAGCGGTCGATCAAGGTCAACGCCGTGGCGATCCGGGGATTCACCGAGGACGAGGCCCTCCCCTTCGCGCGCTTCGCGCGTGAGCAACCCTTCGAGGTGCGCTTCATCGAATGGATGCCGTTGGACGCCGACCAGGCGTGGTCGCACGACCAGGTCCTCACCGGCGAGGAGATCCGCGCAGCGATTACCGCGTGCTGGCCTCTGGAGCCCGAGCCTCGAGAGCGCAGCGCGACGGCCCGGACCTACCGGTTCGCCGACGGGGCAGGGCGCATCGGCTTCATCAATCCGGTCTCCGAGCCGTTCTGCGGCGACTGCAACCGCATCCGGCTCACCGCCGACGGCCGCCTGCGTACGTGCCTGTTCTCCCTGAATGAGACCAACCTGCGCGAGCCCCTGCGCGCCGGCGCGACGGACGACGACCTCGAGCAGGTCGTCAGAGAAGCGGTGTGGCGCAAGGAGCTCAAGCACCACGTCAACGACCCCGGCTTCGTCCAGCCGACGCGCTCGATGTCGCGCATCGGAGGGTAGCTGGTCGTGGAGAGCTTCGTCGTGAGACGGGTGAGCTGGGTCCGGCAGGCGCGTCTCGACAGCCGAGTGCAGCGGGGCAGCGAGATGCCTCCACACTCGCGCGCGTTTCCCTGACTCCTACTGGGTGTAGGATGGCTGTACGTGCCATCTGCGCCGCTCCGCATCCGATCAACCGCGGGCGCCGGGCGGTTGCCGGCCGGCGAAGCGACCGATCGGCTGACCGAGCCAGGCGCTCCGGAAGGCGTTCAGCCGCCGACTGACGACGAGGCATGCGACGTGGCGCGGTCGCCGGGGGAGGTCGTCAGGTTCTACTCACGGGTGGGGCGTCTATTCGAAGCGTGGGGCCGGCTGGTCGACTCACGCGCCCGCTCACGGGTGCGTGAGCTGTGTGCCGTGGCCGATGGCGACGCCGTCTTGGAGGTCGGCGTCGGCGCGGGCAGCCAACTCGTGGCGCTCGCCTCGGGCAATCCGTCCGGCCGGACGGTGGGCGTCGATCTCGCGGATGGCATGATCCGCGAGACTCGCCGCAGGCTCATCGCAGCCGGTATCGCCCACGCCGAGGTCTTGCGTGAAGGCGCTTGCCACCTCCCGCTTGCCGACGACTCGTTCGATGTCGTGACCAGCGCCTACGTCCTGGACATCCTGCCTTGGAACGACATCCGCCGCGCCCTGACGGAGTTTCACCGGGTTCTGCGCCCCGGCGGGCGACTCGTGCTCTGCCACGTGACACCCGGTGAACGCGGAATGCACCGCATCGGCGATCATCTCTATGGCAGTGGCCTGCCGCTGACGGGCAACTGCCGAGGCATCCGGCTCACAGCGCTGCTGAAGGAACGTGGGTTTGAGCAGATCACCCGCGAGTACAGCGCGCAGTTCCTGCTCCCCAGCGAAATCCTCGCAGCATCGGGAGACGAGCCATCGGCGCCTCCTGGATCGGGGAGACCCGATCCAACAAACGCGTGTCTCAGGAACGATGGCACGGGAGAGCACGGCGCCAGCGACCAGCAAGGGCCTGCTCTGCCGCGGCGAGGTCCGCTTGGGTGTTGACGTTGAGCAGAGAGATCGCTGGTACGTCGATCTCTATGGGGTCAAGCGCACGGGCGGCGGCGGCCGCGGGTGCGGCCGGGAGCGCCGCCGCGAGCGCCGCCAGCGCCGCGGCCTCGTAGCGGGCGAGCAGCGGCTGGAGCCGGTCGCCGGAGCGTGCGACAGCCGCCCGCCCGCCGGGCGCCTCGACGAGCGCGCGCACGTCAGCCGGGGTGACCAAGGGAAGGTCGCCTGCGCAGACGATCACCGGGCGGCCGGCAGCCTCGCTCAGCGCATGGACGACCCCGGCGAAGGGATGGCGCGGCTCGTAGGGCTCAATCGACAGCGGGACGGCAAGGGGCGGCAGCGGCGTGTCGCGCTTGGCCACGACGATGATCTCGTCGAGGATCGCGCCCAGCGCGGCGACCGGCCACGCGATCAGGGGGCGGCCGCTGAGCACCGCGGTCATCTTCGCGCCCCCCATGCGAGTCGCCGCTCCGCCGGCGAGGACGACCCCGAGAGGGCTGGCTGGGCCCCCCGCCGCCGCGGAGCCGCTCGCCACCGGCCCGCTCGCCGCCGTGGAGCCGCTCACCGGCGCGACGGTCTCCCCCATGGACCGGCAGCATAGAATGGCCGCAGATGGAGGGGTCGACCGAGCAGAGCACCGCCCGCAGCTGGCTGCGCTGCTATCGCTGCTGGTCGACGAACCTCGAGGTGCAGGTCCACTACGAGGGCATCCACAAGCTCGATCCCGACACGGGCGAGCGCGCCGAGGTCGTCGACGAGATGCAGGAGGCCGTCGTGCAGTGCCTGGAGTGCATGCACGACCAGCCCCACCTCGGCTTCCACAACGGGCGGGTCGAGCCGATCGAGGACCGCTGGGAGCGGATGATCGCCGGCATGCCCTGGGTCGCCTCCTGCACGGTCACCGTCGACGCTGAGGACGTCGAGAGCTGCTCGGGCCCCGAGGCCGGCGACGCACTCTCCTACGCGGCCTTCGGGGACTACGGCACGCGCGAGTTCTTCACCCACGTCCGCTTCCACAAGCACGAGGAGGACGAGATCGTCGTCCATCTCCTCGTCGAGCTCTACGCGCGCTCGAAGGAGGAGGCCACCGAGGTCCTCGACGCCGCAGCCCGCGGCGCCCTGAACGTCAACTCGCTGGCCAAGGAGTCCGGCCCGACGGCCGACGACGCCCACTGAGCCGCCGGGTGGGCCTGCGCGCGCTGGTCTTCGTCGTCGGCGCGGTCACGCTGATCGTCGAGATCGCCGCGGCCCGCCTGCTCGCCCCCTACTTCGGCGCCTCGACCTTCATCTGGGCCAACACGATCGCGGTGGTGTTGCTGGCGCTCTCGGTCGGCTACTGGCTCGGCGGCCGGTGGGCTGACCGCCGTCCGAGCGAGCGCGACCTGCGGACGATGACGCTCGGGGCGGCCGGCCTCCTCGCGCTGCTTCCGCTGCTCGCCGACCCCTTCTTCGACCTCGCGGTGAAGGCGTTCGACGAGATCGACGCGGGCGCCTTTGTCGCCTCGCTGGTCGGCGTGCTCGTCCTGGTCGCCGTCCCGCTCGTGCTGCTGGGCGCCGTCGGGCCCTGGTCGGTCCGCCTCCTCATGCCCTCGGTCGCGGAGGCCGGACGGACCGCGGGCCGCGTCTACGCACTCTCGACGCTGGGAAGCCTCGTCGGAACCTTCCTCGCGGCCCTCGTGCTCGTGCCCGGGCTCGGGACCCAGCGAACCTTCGTCCTCGCCGCCGCCCTCCTGGCCCTCGCCGCGGCGGTGACCGGAGTCTCCAAGGCCGCGCTGCTCGCGCCCGCTGCCCTCCTCGCGCTGCTGGCCATCCCGCCCGGGACCACGCGGGACGCCGGCTCCGGCGAGCGGGTCCTGGCCGAGCGCGAGACGCCCTACCAGTACGCCAGGGTGGAGGAGCGCGAGGACGGCGAGCGCCGGCTGATCCTCAACGAGGGCCGGGCGGTCCACTCCCTGTGGCGGCCGAGGAGCGTCCTCACGGACGGTGTGTGGGACGGCTACCTGGTCCTTCCCTTCGCCGCACGGGCCACCCCGCCGCGCTCGTTGGCCATGCTCGGCAACGCCGCGGGGACGGTGTCGCGCGCCTACGAGCGCTTCTTCCCGGCGACGCGAATCGACGGCGTCGAGATCGACTCCGACCTCACGGAGATCGGACGGCGCTACTTCGGGATGGACAACCCTCGGCTGCGAACGTTCGCCGAGGACGCCCGACCCTTCCTGGCCGCGACGGATCGCCGCTACGACGTCATCGCCGTCGATGCCTACCGCCAGCCCTACATCCCGTTCTACCTCGTCACCCGCGAGTTCTTCTCGCTCGCTCGCGATCGCCTCGCCCCTGGTGGGACGGTGATCGTCAACGTCGGCCATCCGCCGGGCAACGACGACCTCGAGCGCACGCTGAGCGCGACGATGCGCGCGGCGTTCTCCTCCGTCATGCGCTTTGCGATCAAGGAGACCAGCACGCTCCTGGTCGCCTCCGACGCGCCGCTGTCGCCGGCGGGCATCCAGCGCGCCGCTCGACAGGATCCAGAGCTCGCCGCGCTGGCGCGCAGGGCCTCGGCGCTGACGCGTCCGGCGCTGCGCGGCGGACGCGTCTACACCGACGATCGCGCGCCGGTGGAGTGGCTGATCGACGCCTCGATCGTGAGCTACGCCGCCGATGCCGGCGAGTGAGCGATCGACCCCGGCGAGCGCCACCGCGACACCGAGCGCGATTCCGGCGCGAGGTCGCCAGGCGCCGAGTGCGCTTCCGGCTGGAAACGTCGCCGGGGCCGCCTATGCTGACTTCGACGATGGCGACCGGGAAGCCGCCGAACACCGATGCGACACCCGACGAGGAGGAGTTGGCCGCGGGAGCGCGAGCACGGCTCGAAGCCGCCTGGCGACTACCCATGCGCGAACGCCTGGCCCGCTTGAACAGACTGTGCCGGGAGATCGGGCAGCTGAAGGGCACAGCCACCGGCCGGCGCTGATGACGCTCGACCTGCAGGCGCTCCTCCGGGCGCTTGCCGAAGCAGATGTCCGCTACCTCGTCGTCGGCGGCGTTGCCGTCGCCGCCCAAGGCTACGTGCGTGCGACCGAGGACGTCGACCTCGTTCCCGATCCTGATCAGCGATTGCCAGCGACGTCGAGGGCGTCCCCGTGCGAATCTGCTCGCTCGAGCACCTTCGCGCGATGAAGGAGGCGGCCGGTCGAACGATCGATCGAGCCGACCTCGAGCATCTGCCTGCGCCCGCAGGTCGCGACCGACCGCAGTGACCCGTCAGACCCGACGGCGACGAAGCCGCAGGCAGCCTTACTCCGGTTTCGCCTTTACCCGCGAGTTCTTCTCAGTTGCTCGCGGTCGCTCGCCGAGCGGCGCGGTGATCGTCAACGGCGGCCATCCGCCGGGCAGCGACGCCGAGCGCGATGGCGGCCGGGAGCACGAAGATCCCGATCGACGCCGCGCCGACCGCCCCGAAGATCAGCAGTGCCGCGACCGCTCCGATCGCCACCCGCCGGGCCGTGCGTCGAGTGCTTCCGCGCGACCGGGCAAGCGCCAGCGCTCCGACGGCGGCGACGAGGATCACCGCGGCGATCGGAGCCAGGGCCGCCGGACCGTTGACCTCCACCAGCGTGCGGCCTTGATCGACGGGCTCGCCGCCGCGCGAGTCGGTCGTCTGCGACGAGTAGACGGGGAGGATCAGCGCCGCGGGCACGAGCAGCGCGCTCCAGGCGAGCGCGCAGAGGGGCAGGACGACGGCCGCGCGGCTCCGGTGGTGCTCTCTCGTCGCCCGCATGACTGGATTACGTTCGGGCGGCGTCGCCTGGCTCTCACGCTATCGGGAACCCGCTCGAGCGCCTCGTCGCCTGTCCGTCGGCCGTGCGCGAAGCGCCAAGGCCGCTCGAAAGCGGCGACGCCCTCCGTCGATCTGGACGACGCGCGCATCCAGCGCGACGGCGAGACGCCGTTTGCGAAGGATGAGGTCGCGTTCTCGGCGATCGAGCCGCAGGCTCAGGCGCGACACTCGGGGGCCGCGGAGGAGGAAGCGCTCGGCGGTGATCGAGCGACCCATGCGCTCGAGTCCCAGCACACGACCCGTTTTCGTGTCACGCAGACCGGCGGTACCCCGACAGCTCGACGGACACCGCACGGTCAGCGAGAGGCTGCCGCGCGCCGGGACGGTCACATCGGAGCTACCGACGACGTCGAAGTCGCAGCTCGGAGCGGAAGGGAGCGATCCCGCGAAGGCGAGCGGGTCTCCCACCTCGACTCGCGTGCCGATGCAACCCGATGAGTCCACCGCGATACGCTTCCCGTCGAACGCCCTGAGCAAGCGGGTCATCCGACCCGCACCCCTCTCGAACAGCCCATTCACTCCAGGTGATTGAAGGGTGCCCAGCGTCCACTCGCAGGGCTGGTTGCCCGACGCGTCGCGCGGGCCCAGCGCCCGAGCCATCACGAATCGATCTCCGGCGGCCTCCGGCCGCTCGTCCCCGCATGGCGCATAGTCCAGCTGGTGGGGCCAAGGCTCCGAGGCGGAGAACCACACGAGTCGCAGGCCGGGGCCCGAGGCCGCGGCGTCCACCGCCACGATCCTGCCGTCGGACAAGATGTCAAAGCGCCGGCCCAGGTGAGACCAACCGCTGACCCGGTAGAGCTCCGCGCCGCTCGCCCGGTCGAAGACGACGATACGCCCGACGGACGGGTTTGGGCCCAAGCTCGCCGCCGTGCCCCCGGCGACGAAGCGCCCGGACAGCCGGACCGTCGAGAACACCTCGGCCGCGGGACCGACCAGCGTCCGCCTCGAGGAAGCGCCCACGACGAGATCCATCGTGCCGATCGAGGAACGCCCGGAGGCGCAACCCCCGCCGCCGTACGCGATGACGTCCCCCTCCACGTCGATGGGCGCAAGCGCCAGGCCGTTGGGGTCCTCAGGCCCGCAGCGTGCCGTCGGGGCTGCCGGCTTGCCGGCGCCGCGAGTCCACAGCCGAGTTGCCCCCGCATAGAACGGGTAGTTCGGAGCGATCGAGTCATCGGAGACCAGGAGGAGGGAGACGCTCGCAGCCAGTCGCCGGCTCGAGGCCCCGAGGGCGAGGTTCCAGTAGGTCGTCTCATAGCCGCCAAGCTCGTCGTCGGGCCGCAGCTCCGGGGGATCGAACGCGAGCAGCCCGGCGAAGTCGTCGAGGCGCCGGGCAACGCCGCCGGGCTCCAAGAGCAGCAGGCGCCCAGGGTCACGCCCGACCGGCGGCTCGTAGGCCAGCAGCCGCTCGCCGGCGAGCGCGTAGGGCGCTGTCACCGATTCGTAGTCCCGCACGTCGAAGGCCGACCGAGCGCCCGCGGGCGTCGCCGCCAGCATGATGCCGGCGAGGGCCAGGCCGGCGGTGACGAGGAGCCCCATCAAGGCAACAACGGCGAGTGCGACCGAAAGTCGTCGTTAAGGGTCGGCTCGGCCCCGGCGGTGCGGCCGGCGCGCAGGAGTGCTCAGCGTCCGCGCCGCTCGCGTCTGCGGCCGAAGAGCCGAAGCGCTCTGTGCAGCAGCCCCACACGTTGCCTACTCGCTCCCCAAGCGCTCCTCGAGCGCCTGGAGCTGGTTTCGGATCTCGAACGGTAGGCGGTCGCCGAACCTCGCCAGGTGCTCTGCGACCTGCGGAAGCTGGGCCGCCAGCTCCGCCGGGTCGACCGTCACGAGTTGGTCCATCGCTCGCGCGGAGATGGTAAGGCCGTCGGTGTCGATCGCTCCGGGGGCGGGGACGAGGCCCAGGGGGGAATCGACCGCCTCGACCTCGCCGTCGCAGCGACGGAAGATCCAGGCCAGCACGCGGCTGTTCTCGCCGAACCCAGGCCACAGGAACCTTCCCTCCTCGTCCTTGCGAAACCAGTTGACGTAGAAGATTCTCGGCAGCGGGCCGGGGGCGTCACGGCCGATCCTCAGCCAGTGGGCGAAGTAGTCGGCCATGTTGTAGCCGCAGAACGGGAGCATGGCCATCGGGTCGAAGCGAAGCTTGCCGACGTGCCCGGAGGCCGCCGCCGTGGTCTCCGAGGCCATCGTCGCCCCCAGGAAGGTGCCGTGCTCCCAGTCGCGCGCCTCGGTGACGAGCGGGACGACCGTCGCCCGGCGCCCACCGAAGAGCATCGCGTCGATCGGGACCCCGGTCGGGTCCTCCCACTCGGGCGCGATGGCCGGGTCCTGGGAGGCCGGGGCGGTGAAGCGAGCGTTCGGATGAGCCGCCGTGGTCTCCGAGTCGGGCGTCCAGTCGTTTCCCCGCCAGTCGATCGCATGGGCGGGCGCCTCCTTGGTCATGCCCTCCCACCAGACGTCGCCGTCGTCGGTCCTCGCGCAGTTGGTGAAGATCGTGCACTGCCTGATCGTGGCCATCGCGTTGGGGTTGGTGGCCTCCCCCGTCCCCGGCGCCACGCCGAAGAAGCCCGCCTCCGGGTTGATCGCGTAGAGGCGGCCGTCGTCGCCGAACTTCATCCACGCGATGTCGTCGCCGACGGTCTCGACCTTCCAGCCCGGCAGGGTCGGGATGAGCATGGCCAGGTTGGTCTTGCCGCAGGCGCTCGGAAAGGCCCCGGTGAGGTACTTGACCGTTCCCTCCGGGGAGGTGAGCTTGAGGATGAGCATGTGCTCGGCCATCCAGCCCTCGTCACGCGCCATGACCGAGGCGATGCGCAGCGCGAAGCACTTCTTGCCCAGCAGCGCGTTGCCGCCGTAGCCCGAGCCGAAGGACCAGATCTCGCACGTCTCGGGGTAGTGGACGATGTACTTGTCGACCTCGTTGGAGGGCCAGGGAACGTCCGCTTCGCCCTGGTAGAGCGGGGCGCCGACGGAGTGCACGCAGGGGACGAACTCCCCGCCTTCGTCATCGAGGACGTCGAGCGCGGCCCGGCCCATCCGCGTCATGATCCGCATCGACACCGCCACGTAGGCCGAGTCGGTGAGCTGGACGCCGACGTGGGACTTGTCCGAGCCGAGCGGCCCCATCGAAAACGGGACGACGTACATCGTGCGGCCCTGCATGCAGCCGCGGAAGAGCTCCTCCATGGTCAGGCGCATCTCGGCCGGGTCGCGCCAGTTGTTGGTCGGCCCCGCGTCCTCCTCGCGCCGGGAGCAGATGAAGGTCCGATCCTCGACGCGGGCGACGTCCCCGGGGGCCGAGCGAGCCAGGTAGGAGTTGGGCCGCTTGGCGTCTGAGAGGCGCTCGAAGGTTCCGGCGTCTACAAGTCCCTGGGCGAGCCGGTCGTACTCCTCGGCGGAGCCGTCGCACCAGTGGACGGCGTCCGGCTGGGTCAGCGCCGCCACCTCCCCGACCCAATTGGCCAGCTTTCGGTTCTTCGTGGGGAGGGAGGACGTCTCGAGGGCGCTCACGGGATCAACTGGCTCCTGGGTTCCGCTTCCGGGGGAGCGAGACCCTAGCGGGGCGCTCCGCCGGAACGAGCCAAACCGGCCCGTTTCACATCTCGGGTGGCGGGCCCCTAGCGGGCTACTCCACGTTGCCGGTGGCCGCTTCCGGCGCCTCCCCCGGGGACTTTCGCGGCACCAGCACGAGACGCCTGAACTCGGCCACCAGGACGCCGTCCTGGTTTCGCACGCGGGTGTGGACCTTCACCGTCCCGCGATCGGGCTTGGAGCGCGACTCCTTCTTCTCGAGCACCTCGGACTCGACGAACAGCGTGTCGCCGTGGAAGACCGGCGCCGGGTGGGAGAGCTGCTCGGTGGCCAGGTTGGCGATCGCCTTGCCCGATACGTCCGAGACGCTCATCCCGAGCGCCAGCGAGTAGACGAGTGGACCCACCACCACGTTGCGGCCCTGCTGGGACTTCCCCGCGTAGACGTTGTTCACATGGAGCGGATGGTGGTTCATCGTGACCATGCAGAACACGTGGTTGTCGGCCTCGGTCACCGTCTTGGCCGGCCAGTGCTTGTAGACCGCGCCGACCTCGAACTCCTCGAGGTAGCGGCCGTAGGGATGCGCGCCCGTGGCCTCGCGCTCGCCCTGGTCGGTGGTGAAGTGGGGGTCCTCGGTCGTGGGGTCGGGCATGTGGTCCTCGGTGGGGTGCGATGTAGGCTTACATCATGGCGCACCGGATGCAGATCACGCTTCGCGACGAGCAGTACGCCCGGTTGCGGGAGGAGTCAGGCCGCACCGGCATCTCCATCGCCGAGCTCGTCCGGCGCTCGCTGGCACACCGCTACAGCGGGCTGAGCAGAGAGGAGAAGCTTCGGATCATCGACGAGACGGCCGGGCTGTGGGCCGATCGCACCGATCTCCCGGAGTCCAGCGTCGATTATGTCAAGCAGCTTCGTGGTCCGGGGCTCTCCGCGCGTCTCGAGAAGCTCGGGCTTGACGACCCTCGCTGACACGAACATCCTCATCGACTACCTCCGCGGGCGCGCGCAGGCGGTGGACCTTGTTCGGCGCATGTCGGACGGGACCGACCCACTTGGCGCCTCGGCGCTCAGTCGCAGGGAGCTGCTCGCGGGAGTGCGCGACCACGAGCGCTCAGATCTCGACCGGCTCTTTCTGCTCCTCGAGTGGGCGCCCGTCACGACCGAGATCGCCGATGCGGCAGGCGACTACTCGCGTCGGTACCGATCCTCGAATCAGGCGATAGACATCGTCGACTACGTCGTGGCCGCGACGGCGTCGGTGCTCGGCGCCGAGCTTCTGACGCTGAACATCCGCGACTTCCCGATGTTCCCGGGCCTCCGCGCGCCGTACTGAGCCGGATACGATCCGGCCAGCCCGCAGACCAAGGAGAGCCTCCCGTGCGAAACCCCCGCGACTTCTTCAAGCCCCTCGCCCTCGACGCGCCCGACCCGATGCGCGAGATCCCCGTCCTCCCATCGCGCATGATCCACTTCCTCGACTTCTCCAACGAGAAGATGGTCGCCAAGGCGCCGGACATCGCTCCGAAGGTGGACATCCTGCTGGGCAACCTGGAGGATGCCGTGCCGATAGACAGCAAGCTCCCGGCGCGCGAGGGCCTGATCAAGGTCGGCAAGGAGATGGATCTCGGCGACACCCAGCTATGGACGCGGGTCAACGAGCTCGAGTCCCCGTGGATCCTCGACGAGCTCACCGAGCTGGTCACCGAGATCGGCGACCGCCTCGACGTGATCATGCTCCCCAAGGTCGAGGGGCCGTGGGACATCCACTACATCGACCGCCTCCTCGCCCAGCTCGAGGCCAAGGCGAAGCTCGAGAAGCCGATCCTCGTCCACGCGCTGCTCGAGAC
>JBBPZA010000089.1:0-30451 GCA_038199375.1 Solirubrobacterales bacterium
CCGCCCCGACACGATCGCCGCGCAACCGCGCAGACCCGCCCGCAACAGACACAACACGACAAGCACGGCGGCGACAAACCATCACCCCAAGCCTTCGCCCCAGGACTACATAAACCCTGCACGACGCGCTAACTCAATACCATTCCGATTCGAGTTCTAAGCCGGCGGGTGGGCGGCGAGCGCGTCGAAGCGTTCCAGCACCCAGTCGGCGAGTAGATCAGCCTGCTTCTCGAAGGTGGAGGCGATGAGCAGCTGCTCGGGGTAGTGGTAGCTCCAGAGTCGGCGAAAGCGATCATGCTTGACCTGCTCGAAGCCCTGGTTGAGGCGAGCGGCCAGCCATTCGTGGTGCTGTGGGTCGCCCACGACATTGGCCTTCTTTTGGAGGGTGACGCCAGCGACGAAGGCGTAGGCGCCGCGCGCCCCGGGGCGCGCGGAATCCTGTTGAAACCCCCATTCCAGCCATGCGCCGTTCCACGCTGGCGAGCTGGGTGTGATGGTGTAGTTGGTCCAGAAGCCGCTGGTGTATGAGCCTCCGGCGCCTTCCTGGGCGTAGCGGTAGCGGACCCGCTCGCGGACGATCTCACGTAGGGCGCGGACGGTCTCGCGAGCCGCGTCACGGACGGCAAGCGAGAGCGCCAACTCTGTCGTCATGGGTTGGGCGGGCATCAGACCTTCCTCCTTAAAGTAGGCCAACAGTTCGTGCGTCAGCAGCGCGCTTGCGCTGCCCTGCGGCTCAACCGGCAGCAGAGTCACGGGACCGAGCACCTGCTGCCAGAAGGCGACCGGCACGGCGTCGGGCACGAGGGCCGCGCTCGGTGGGCTTTGGCGCGGCGCCAGGACGACGAGGGTGCGTACGGCCCCCGGCTCTCGTTCAATGAGTTCGAGATAAGTGGTCAGCTGGTCACGGCTGATGTCGGCGCCGTGCTCTATCTCCACCCATATGAGCAGGTCGCGGGCGCGGCGCAGCGGATCAGGTGCAAGCCGAAGCTCCAGGTCGACGAAGCGGCCGCCGCGCATCAACTGCGTACTGACCATCACCTCGGCAGTGTCGCCGTGCTCGGCCAGCCAGGCGAGAGCCGCTGCGATGCATGGTTGGGCCGCTGGGCGAGCCTTTCGCTCCGCCTGAGCCAGAAGCGCCCTTGTGAACTCGCGTGCGAGCGACGGATGACGCTCAAGTACCGCAGCGGTGATCTCGGTGAGCCGGTTCTCGGCGGGGTTGGCGGCGTCGCTTTCGGCGAAGCGCACCGCCCGGCGGAACATCGACACGCTCATTGCGCGCAACCTACCCGTCGGGAGCGGCGGCCGGCACATTGTGCTGCTCCCTCCGCGTGGAAGGAAGCATCTCCTCCGACGAGCCGAACGTGCCTCCCTTCGCGTCCACGGAGGGGTCCCGCATCATGATCCCCGTCCGTCGAAAGGAGAAACGCTGCCATCGCCGCCCTACGTGCTCGCTTCCGGCGCGAAGCGATAACGGCGGGGCACTGCGCACCCGCGCTCGCTTGGGACGAGTTACGAGAGTGCCGAGCTTGGCCGGCTCAGCCCGAGCGGTCTGACGAGCGTGTCGTGCTAGCAGCAAGGCGAGACTGAGCCTGTCCGACCAACTATTCGTGCGCGTGAGCCTCTGGGCGATCCGCTTAAGCGGCGTCTCCCTCGACCCGCTGCTGGGCTCGCCCCGCCTCGTCGCGCACGATCCTGTCGTTCCACTCGGGCATGATCAACACCTGGTACCAGCTCGAGTGGTCGGCGCGCCAGCGCTTGAACTCCGTGCCGTACCAGTAGGCCTCGAAGTCGTCCTTGCTCTCCCACGCCGAGAAGTGCATGAACTTGTAGGTGTCCTGCTGGGAGCGGATGACCTCGTAGTCCAGCGCTCCGTAGCGCAGGGCGATGGGGGCGATCTCCTCGAGCGCCCGCTCGAGCTGGTCGCCGCGGAAGAACGTCGCGTACCACGGGACGAGGACCACCCCGGCCATCAGGCGCCGACCTCGGCGACGATGGCGCCCGGGCCCTCGGCCGTCCTGCCCTGGCCCGCCTCGGCGGCGCCGACGAGGATCGCGATCTTTCCCAGATGCCTGTTCTCTCGCATGAGCTGGTGGGCCTCGGCGACCCCGTCGAAGCCCATCGTGCGCCACAGGACCGGTCGGATGACGCCCTGGTCGATGAGCTCGTTGGCCTTGTTGCACTCGTAAGCGTTGGCGAAGTGCGAGCCGATGATCTGCTTCTGGCGCATCCACAGATAGCGGACGTCGAAGTCGAGGTTGTAGCCCGTCGTCCCCGCGCAGATGACCACCTTGCCAAACGGCTTGACGGTCAGCACCGAGGTGGGGAAGGTGGCCTGGCCGACGTGCTCGAAGACGATGTCGGGCGGCGCCCCGAGGATCTCCGCGACCGCCTTGGAGAAGCGCCGGGACTCCTTGAAGCGCGCCTTCTCCTCCTCGGGCGACTCGCCGCCGCGGCGCATCATCCCCGCATACTCGTCCCGGTTGAGCCAGCCGGTGGCGCCGAGGCGCTCCACCAGCGCGCCCTTCTCCGGCGAGGAGACCACGCCCACCGACTGGGCGCCGGCCATCGCGCAGATCTGGGTCGCGAAGACGCCGAGGCCGCCGGCGGCGCCCCACACGAGCACGCGGCTGCCGGCCTGAAGGTCGCACTGAGTGAGGAGCATGCGGTAGGCGGTGAAGTAGGTCAGGCCGTAGGAGGCGGCCTCGGCCCAGGAGAGCGCCTGGGGCTTGGGGAGGAGCTGCTGGGCCTGGACCTTGGTGAACTGGGCGAAGGAGCCCCAGCTCGTCTCATAGCCCCAGATCTTCTGGGAGGGGGCGGCGAGGGGGTCGAGGCCGTGGACCTCGGGATCCTCGTAGGAAGCCTGGTTGCAGTGCAGGACGACCTCGTCACCGGGTGCCCAGCGCGTGACCCCGGCGCCGACCTTCCACACGATGCCCGAGGCGTCCGAGCCGCCGATGTGGTGATCCTCTGAGGGGTGGTAGCGAAAGACGGAGACCGGCTTGCCCATGGCGGCCCACACGTTGTTGTAGTTCACCCCGGCGGCCATGACGCGGACGACGACTTCGAAGGCGCCCGGCTCGGGGACCTCGATCTCCTCTAACTGGAAGGCGTCTCTGGGCTCGCCCTCGCGCTCCTGGCGGATGACCCATGCGGCCATCGTGCCCGGGAGCGTCCCGGGCTCGGCGTCCACCTCTGTCACAGCTGCCACGGGCATCGACCTCTCTACGAACGACTGGAGGTCGGCAGCCTATCGGGCAGCTACACGTAGCCGCTTCGGCGGAACCAGAGCACGAGCATCCCGATCGGGGGGAACCTCGATCCCAGCTCGTGGCGCAGGCGCTCGAGGCCCTCGGCGGTCGGCGCCGTGACGTCGAGCCAGAAGAGCTCGTCGCGTGCGATGAGCTGGCCGAGCGCGTCGCGGTCGATCTCGGTCAGGACCCGCATCGCCGGGCACGCTAGCCCGCGGCCAGGACGCTCAATCCTCCATGCGCAGCTCGCCGGTGTCGTGCAGCTCGAAGCGCAGCGAGTTGATGACGGCCCCGCCGAGGATGATGATCGACACGACGTAGAACCACAGCAGGACGATGATGATGAACACGAACGTGGTACCGAAGCTCGCGAGCGTGTTGACGTTGGACAGGTAGAAGGGGAACGCGTAGTCGACCGCGCCGACGGCCAGCGTCGCACCGAGAGCTCCAGGCCAGATCGCGCGCCACGGGACCAGGCGGTTGGGAACTGCCCAGTAGACGACGGACAGCAGGGCGAACAGGAGCGCGAGACCGGCCGCGACGGTCACGCCGAACACCAGCCCCCGAAAACTGGAGAGGCCGAAGGGGAGGTCCTCGGCGCCGGAGACCAGAAGGCTCTGGACTGCCGGGAGCGCGAGGGTGGCCAACGTGAGCAGGATCGCGACGACCAGCATGACCAGCGAGAAGCGCTTCTGCTCGAGCCAGCTGCGGCAGCGGACGTGGTAGATGCGGCAGAAGGCCGTGTCCAGCGAGCCCCAGAACGAGGACCCGACCCACACGGCGGCGACGAACGCCGCGACCCCGATCTCGGTCCCCGAAGTCTGCAGCCGTCGGGTGAGGGACTTCAGCGTCGACTCGGCGGCGCTCGGGAAGAGCTGCTGGAGATCGTCGATCACCTGCTGCTCGGCCTGGCCGCTCTGGAGCACGCGCCCGGCGACCCAAAGGGCCAGGAGCGTCGCCGGCAGCAGCGAGAGGAGCAGGTTGTAGGCCACCATTCCCGAGAGGCCGGTCAGGTTCTCCTCGTAGGCCTTGCGCCAGAAGAGGGTGACCAGGCGCCACAGACGGCGGTGGCGCGGAGGGCGCCACGGTCGCGACGCCGAGGCCGCCGACCCTCGACGCGCTCGCTTGACCGGCGCCTGCGCCTCTGGGGCCGGCGCGCGCGGCTGCTCGCTCATCGAGCCGGATTACCCGCGAGACGGCTCGTTCACGCGCGAGCGGGCTCTGTCTCGGGTCGCCCGTTGGAGGGCGCGGGGAGCAGGCGATCGAGTTCGCGCCGGCCGAGGCCGATCACCAGCGCGCCCATCGCGGCGACTCCGAAGGAGCCGCCGACCATCCGACTCATCGACAGCACTCCCGAGGCCACGCCGGCCTTGCTGCGGTCTACGGCGTTCATGGCCGCGGTGCTCATCGGCGACATGACGAAGGCCATGCCGACGCCCATCAAGAGGAAGGCGGGGGCCAGGAACACGTAGCCGGTGTCCACGCCGACGAAGGACTGCGTTGTCGAGCATGATCATGAACAGGGCGAAGCACATGGCCACGAGGGTCCACCAGCGGCGGTTCTCCTCGTTGAGCGCGAGTCGCCGGGATGCGGAAAAGATGCGCTCGGTCATCGGGTCGCCTCGGTGCGGTCGAGAAGGGGGGCGAGGGCCGCGCTCAGCGCCGCGCGCTGCTCGTCGGTCAGGCCCTCGAGCTCTCGCGCGATCGTGTCCACCCTCGCCGCGTGAACCCTGGACATGACCTCCGCGCCCGCCGTGGCGATGCGCACGCGCTTGACGCGCCGATCCGTCCCGTCCTCCCGCCGCACGACGTAGCCGCGCTGGCAGAGCCCGTCCACGGCTCGGCTGGAAGCGGGAAACGAGAGCCCCAGCCGCTCGGCGACCTCCTTGAGGCTGAGCTCGGAGTCCTCGCCGTCGAGCAGGGTGAGCATCTTGTACTGGGTGACCGACAGCTCGAGCTCGCCGACCGTGCGAAAGACGTCGGAGCTCTTGAGCATCCGGCTCGACAGGGCGGCGAAGGCCTCGGCAAGAGCCCTTACCGACGATTGCGTGCGCACGGTCACTGTTTGCATGCACGCAAGTATTGCAAGTGCGAACGCTCGCGCGAGGGAGGGAGGGAGGCGGACCGCGAACGGCGGGCGACGAGAGAGTGGACCTACCCCTGGTCGGGACCGTCGAGCTCGCGCGAGGCGATCTGCCGGAAGCGACCCGCGTCACGGTCCCAGCGCAGCGTTCGCTCAGCGATCGACTGCGGGCAGCACAGAGGGTCGGTCGGCGCGTAGCTGGGTACGCGCGCGATCAGGCGCCCCTTGCGCACCCGGACGGTGGAACGGTAGAGGCCTTCGCTGCGGTAGACGGCTCGCGGCTCGTCGCCCGCATCCCTGCCCTGCGTGCTGAGGACGTAGAAGGCGATGTCGCCGGCGGCGCCTCCGGTCGCGACGCTCACGATGGCGTCCTGTCGCCGGTCTCCGGTGAGGTCGGCGAAGATCACCCGGTCATCGACGAAGCCCTCGCCCGAGCGCAGCAGGTCGCGCACGTCGGAGGCGGTACGCCGGTCCTTGACGATCAGCTTGGCGAAGAGCTTCTGCTGGCGGCTAAGCGCCGCCCCGGCGGCCGGCGCCGGCGCGAGCGAAGCGCCGCAGGCGAGGAGCGCCGGCATCACGACCGCCAAGCAGCGTCGAGCGCTCACCCGGGGCTCCTCGAGGGAGGGGGCATCAGGGTTGGAGGTCCTTGTTCTGGGCGCTCTCGCGCTCTTCGTCGACCCGCAGCCGGGCCGGAGAGATGGCGTCGTCGTCGGTCTTGAGCGTGTAGGTCGTGTCCTGCCGAACGACGACCTTGAGCTGGGCGGTGTCCTGCGGGTTGATCGGCCCCGTGCTCTGGCGCAGGCCGGCCCGCGGCTCCCGCACCGGGCGGCATCCCTCCGCCGACACGTTGGTCGTCCGGACTCTCCTCAGCATTCTCTCCATCGAATGCGCATGACCCCCTCCCTCTGGCTCGGGCCGGGGCAACCCTAGAGCACCGCAGGAACATGCGGGAGATCGGCGTTTCGCAGATCACCGCGCCCACGACGGCAGCGAGCGCCGGCTCTTGCTCAGTCGCCGCCGTCCTCGGGCGAGCGCGAGCGCGAGACTTCGATCGGCTGGCCCTCCAGGCGCTCGAGCGTGCGCTGCAGCCGATCCCAGGACCGACGCTCGGCGTCGTCGTAGTCCCCGGGCTCGAGGTCGCGGAGGCTGTCGCGGTAGGTGACCCACGCGAGGCGGGTGCCCTCGTCAGTCTTGGTCACGGCCGACTCCTTCCCTACCGACCGATGCTGATCGACCGGTGACGGGTGCGTTGACAGACATCGTAGCCGGACCCGCGGAGGGGTAGCGCCGGACCAGCGCTGCACGTCGGCCTGCACTCCGTCCGGCCTGCGGCGTAGGTGTTGTGTCTCATGGACATCACGGAGGTGCCCCTACGCGGCGCGGAGTTCCTCGTCGCCGACGTCGAGACCAACGGCAGGGCCGGCGACGCCTGCGAGCTGACCGAGGTCGGTGTGGTGCTCGTCGGCGGCGGCGAGCTCCACGACCGGTTCTCTTCCCTCGTGCGCGTGCGACGCCCCCTCACGCGCGGGATCCAGCGCTTCACCGGCATCTCGCAGTCGATGCTCGACGACGCGCCCGAGCCCGAGCCGGTCCTTCGCGAGGTCGGCGAGCGCCTCTGCGGCCGGGTGCTCGTGGCCCACAGCGCCAGCTTCGACCGCCGTGTCCTGAGCGCGGCCTTCGCGGCGCACGGAATCCCATGGCCCGAGCCGCCCACGCTGTGCACGGTCTCGCTGGCACGCCGCTTCGCGCCGCTCGCCGGACAGCGCAAGCTCGCTCCGCTCGCCGGGTCGCTGGGCATCGACGTCGACGTCAGCCACCGGGCGCTCGCCGACGCCGAGACCTGCGCGCGGGTGTTCTGCGCGCTGTTCGCCCGCCTGTGCGCCCACGCGCACACGGTGGGAGAGGCCGTCTCCCTGCTCGCCGCCGGCCGCCGGCCGCGGCGGCGAAAGCCCGCGCGGACGCTTCCCGCCCTCGACGGCTCCCATCCGGCGGCGACCCGCGTCCCGCTGGACTTCGGCGCCCTTCCCGCCGGCCCGGGCGTCTACCTCTTCCGCGACGGCCTGGGCCGTGTGCTCTACGTGGGCAAGTCGGTGACCGTGCGCACGCGGGCGAAGGCTCACTTCAGGCCAGGCGCCGAGCGCCCGGACTGGGCGCCGCACGTTCAGGTCGTCGACGGCCGCGCGACCCGCTCCGAGCTGGGTGGGCTCGTGCTCGAGAGCCGGCTGATCAAGGAGCTTCGCCCGCCGGGAAACGCACTGCTCAAGCGCGTGGACTCGAGCGTCTACCTGCGCTGCCGGCTCGACATCGCATTCCCGGTCCTCGAGGTCGCGCGGGAGCCGGCCGCCGGTCACGGCGTGACGATCGGGCCGCTGCGGGGGCGGGCCGGCGCGGGAGAGCTCGTCGAGCAGCTCAACTCGCTCTTCGAGCTGCGCCACTGCGGCCGCAAGCTCCCACGGCGGGAGTGGCCGTCGGCCTACGGCCAGATGGGCCGCTGCCTCTCGCCCTGCCTGGGAGACCTCGACCCCAACCTCTACCGGCGCCGGCTCGACGAGGCGCTCAGCCTTTTCTGCGGCGCGCGCGACGGGCGGGAACGGCTGCTCGCCCACGTGGAGGCCCAGATGTGCGAGGCGGCCCGGCAGCAGCGCTTCGAGCGCGCCGCGTGGCTGCGCCGGCGCCACCGGCGGCTTTCGGTCCTTCTCGACAGGCTGGGAGGCGTGCTCGCGGCCACCCACGCGCGGCCCCGGCTGGTGCTCGCCGGCGAAGGGGCCTTCGACGCGTTCTGGCTGGTCGCGGGGCGGATCGTCGACTGGGGGCCGCTGCCCGAGCCCGAGGAGCTTCACCGGCGAACGCTCGCCGCGCTGCGCTTTGCCCCCGGCCCGGGGACCGGGACCCATCTCCCGGCCGGCGAGGTCGACGAGGTCCGCATCGCCGGCGGGTGGCTCGCAGCCCACCCCGAAGCGCCCTGGATGGACCTTGACCCTCCTCCCTCAGCGCAGGAGCTGTCGCGGTTCGTCGCCTCCGCGGCGGCGGCGGAGGAGGCGGTCAGCGAGGAAGCGCCACGGTCTGTATCCGCCCGGGTCGCCCGGTGAGCAGGAAGGCGGCCGCGAACAACGTGGCGCCGACGAGGACGATGGTCGGGCCCGACTGGACGTCGAGGTGGTAGCCGAGGACACTGCCGAACAGGGCCGCGTCGACGTTTCGCCCCACGCCGCCGAAGATCGCGAGCAGCGCGAGCCCGAGCGCGAAGGACGCCGTGGTTATGACGCCGATGGCTGCGTGGGAGCCGATCACGCGCCGGCGCGTGACGCGGTTGATCATCAGCGCCGAGGTGACGCCCAGGCCCCGGCGAATGAGCGGCTTCCGAGAGCGGTTCGCAAGTGCGAGCGCCTCGCGGCTACCGTGCACGGCTCGATGGACGATCGCCGACGCGCGCTTGGTTTCCTGCACGAGGTCGACCTGAGCGTGGCCGAGCGCGTGCTTCCCGCGCCCGGCGGGGTGGCCGTCCTGCATTCCCACGTCCCGCTCCTGTGGGACGCCAACCACCTGACCGTGACCGAGCCCGGGCTCGCGGGTCCGCGCGAGCTGGCGCGGTCAGCCGAGCGCTTCCGCCGCGACGCCAACCTGGGTCACCGGATGGTCATCGTGCTCGACGAGGCCGAGGGCCGGCGCCTGGCGCGCGGGTTTGGCCGGTTGGGCTGGGACCTCGAGCGCCATCTGGTCATGGTGCTGCGCCGGCAGGTCGACCGGCCGCCACCCGACGTCGAGATCCGCTCCATGCCCTTCGAGCAGCTCGACGGCGCGCGCGCGGAGTTCCTCCGGGGCGAGCCCTGGGGCCGGCCCGAGGTCGTCAGCCAGGTCCTTCGCCGCGACCGCCTTCTCGCCGGTGCCGTCCAGGATCAGGCCTTCACCGCCGTCGTCGAGAACCGACCGGCGGCGTTCTGCCGGCTGATGTCCGATGGGGTGGTGGGGCAGGTGGAGGACGTGGCGACACTTCCGGGCCATCGCGGCCGAGGGCTGGCCCGCGCGGTGGTCGGCGCCGCGATAGAGGCCTCGTCGGCGGCCGGGCACAGGCTCACGTTCCTGACCGCCGACGCGGCCGACTGGCCCCAGGCCCTCTACCGCAAGATCGGCTTCGACGACCTCACCCTCGTGCACCGCTTCCGGATCGTGGTCGGGGCCGGTCTACGTTAAGGACCAATGGAGACTTGACTTCCAGGGCGAGGACGGGAAGGGTCTCGGGCAGGCAAGGGTTCCCGGACGAGGACGGCTTCATGATCTCCAGAACATCGGTGGTGCTCGCGCTACTCGCCCTTGCGGCGCTCGTCGCGGGCTGCGGGAGCAAGACGCTCAAGAAGGGCGAGATCGAGGGGTTCGTCGAGAAGACGGCCAAGGAGCAGGACGTAAGGGTCCAGTCCGTCGAGTGCCCGGATGGCGTGGAGGCCAAGAAGGGCGAGTCGTTCAAGTGCACGATCAAGGCCACCGGCGGCAAGGAGGCCGAGATCAGCGTCCAGCAGACCAGCGACGACGGAAACGTCCGGATCCAGCGCGAGGCCTTCGCCCCGCTGCTCGGTGAGGACGCCGAATCCTCGAGCGCGCCGTCCGGGCAGACGCTCAACGTCGCCAAGGTCGAGCAGGCGATCTCCGAGAATGTCTCCTCGGAGTCCAAGGGCAAGATCACCGCTTCCGCGGTCGACTGCCCGAACGAGGTCCCGATCGAGGCGAGCGCGACGTTCACCTGCAAGGTCACGTCCGAGGACGGAAAGACGACCGAGTACACCGTGACCCAGACCGATGACCAGGGCAATGCTCGCTTCGAAGGCGACCTCCGCCCGCTCGCACCTTGATCGCCAGGCCCGCGGCGCTCACGCTCGGCCTGGCCCTCGGCGCGCTCGCACTGGCCGGATGCGCCGACCGGCTCGACGAGAAGGACATCGAGGGGTTCGTCGAGAGCACTGCCAAGGAGCAGGGCGTGGCGGTCAAGGAGGTGACCTGCCCGGAGGATGTCGAGGCCAAGAAGGGCGTCAACTTCACCTGCCGGCTAACGGCGGCTGACGGCAAGAGAGCCGACATCGCCGTCAAGCAGACCAGCGACGACGGCAACGTCCGCATCCTGCGCGACGAGTTCGGGCCGCTCGTCGAGGCGGAAGGCTAGGGCGCGAAGGGCAAGTCGAGCACTTCGGCCGGCGCCGCGCTGTCGCCGACGAGGACGGTCTCGCCCGGCTGGGCCTCGCGACGGACGAGCGCGAGGGCGATCGGGCCGAGGGTGGGGTGAAGCGCGCAGGAGCCGATGCTTCCCACGGCGCGCTCGCCGAGGCGCAGCGGCTCGCCGTGGGCCGCGGGTGCTGACAGTCGCAGGCCGCGCAGGTGGCGGTTGGGCTTGCCCCGGTAGTACAGGCGCGCGACGGTTTCCTGGCCGACGTAGCAGCCCTTGGTGAAGCTGACCGCGCGCTCGTTTATCCCGGCCTCCTGGGGGATCGTGTCCTCTCCCATGTCCAGGCCGTAGCGCGGGCGGCCGCGCTCGATGCGCAGCGCCTCGTCAGCGTTCTGGGAGACCGGCTCGGCGCCCGCGGCGAGTAGACCGGCGCGGAGGTCGTCCGTTCGCTGCGCGGGGTGGATGAGGTCCGCCCCCACGTCGGTGACCACCTGCACGACCTCGACGCCGGCGACCTGCGCTCGGGCGCACGCGTGCTCCACCTCGCCGAGGCTCTGGGCGGCGGCGACTCGGCGGGCGTCGGGGCCGACGAGCGAGAGCAGACCGCACTCCACCGTTCGCTTTCCGAGCGCGACGTCGCGCCCGAGCTTGAAGCGGCGGATCATGGTGAAGAGCTCCTGGAGCGCGACGCGCTCGGTGTCGAGCAGGAGCTCGTCACCGAGGTCGAGCACGCGGACGTCGCCGAGCATCTTTCCCTTGTGGGTCAGGAACGCCGCGTAGAGCCCCTGGCCGGCCTCGAGCCCCTCGATGTCGTTGGTGAGCTGACCCTGGAGGAACTCCTTGCCCTCGGCTCCGGTCAGCGCGAGCTTGCCGCGCTCCGAGCGATCCACCAGGCCGCACGCCTCGCGCAGGACGCGGTGCTCGGCGGCATGGGCATCTGCGACGGCCATGGGTCGAGGATAGCCCGCCCTTCGTCCTTTCGGCCACGCGGGTGACGCTGATTTGCCGGCAGTGGCACACTGATTGTTAGGCATGCCGAAACCTACGGTTAGACAGTCCGACGCCGTCGAGGACTACACGAAGGCGATCTACGCGCTCGAGCAGCGCCATGGTCAGGCCACGACGTCCGGCCTCGCCGAGCGTCTCGGGGTGACGCCCGCGTCCGCTTCGGGCATGGTCAAGAAGCTCGCGGGCCTGGGGCTCGTGCGCCACGTGCCCTATCGCGGGGTGGAGCTCACGAGGGACGGCGAGCGGGTGGCGCTGGAGGTCCTTCGCCATCACCGGCTGCTCGAGCTCTACCTCGCCGAGGATCTCGGCGTGCCGTGGGACCGCGTCCACGACGAGGCGGAGGTGCTCGAGCACGTGCTCTCCGAGGAGCTCGAGGAGGCGATAGCCGCCAAGCTCGGCGACCCTGCGCGCGACCCCCATGGCGACCCCATTCCCACGCGGGACGGGCGCGTCGTCGAGCGGGCCAGCCGCAGCCTCCAGGCGCTGGCACCCGGCGACCAGGGGGTCTTCGTGCGCATCTCGGACTCCGACCCCGAGATGCTCCGCTACCTGTCCGAGCGGGGCATCGCGCCCGGCGACACCTTCGAGGTCGTCGACAAGCAGCCCTTCGAAGGTCCGCTGTTCGTGCGCTTCGGCTCGGACGTGCATGTCCTCGGTGGCGCACTCGCCGCGGCCATGCGGGTTGAGGACCCCCGGTGACCCCGCCTCCGCCCGCCGCCCAGCCCGATGCGGTCGTCCTGCCGCCGCCCAGCGCGCTCCAGCTCCACCGCGCCCGGGGCCGCCTGCGCTATCGCCTCGCGCTGCTCGGCCCGGCCTTCGTGGCCGCCGTCGCCTACGTCGACCCCGGCAACTTCGCCACCAACATCAGCGGCGGCGCGCGCTACGGCTACCTCCTCCTGTGGGTGATCCTCGCCGCAAACCTCATGGCGATGCTCATCCAGTACCTCTCGGCGAAGGTGGGCATCGCCACCGGCCGCAACCTGCCCGAGCTCTGCCGCGAGCGCTTCCCGCGCAAGGTCAGCTTCGGCTTGTGGGTGCAGGCAGAGCTCATCGCGATGGCGACCGACCTCGCCGAGTTCGTCGGGGCGGCGATCGCGCTTAACCTGCTCTTCGGCGTGCCGCTCTTCGCGGCAGGCCTGATCACCGCGGTGGTGGCCTTCGCGATCCTCGGCCTCCAGGTCCGCGGATACCGGCGCTTCGAGACGGTCATCATCGGACTGCTCGGGGTCATCCTGCTCGGGTTCCTCTACGACACCCTGAAGATCGGGCCCGACGCCGGCGGCGTCCTTTCAGGCTTCGTCCCCGGCTTCTCGGGCACCGAGAGCGTGCTGCTGGCCACCGGGATCCTCGGGGCGACGGTGATGCCCCACGTGATCTACCTGCACTCCGCGCTCACCCAGGACCGCATCCCGCCTCGCGACGACGACGAGCGGCGCGAGCTCCTGCGCTTCCAGCGGGTCGACGTCCTCATCGCCATGGGGCTCGCCGGCGTCGTGAACATGGCCATGCTGATGATCGCGGCGGCGCTCTTCCACGACTCGAGCATCTCCGTCGACTCGATCGAGGAGGCGCACGCCGGCTTCAAGACGCTCGTCGGCTCGGGCGCCGCGCTGGCCTTCGGCCTCGCGCTGCTGGCCTCAGGGCTGGCGAGCTCGAGCGTGGGCACCTACGCCGGCCAGGTCGTCATGCAGGGCTTCATCGCACGCACCATCCCGCTGGCCGTACGCCGGCTGGTGACCATGGCTCCGGCGCTGGTGGTGCTGGCCGTGGGCCTCGACCCGACGCGCTCGCTGGTCTTCAGCCAGGTCGTGCTCTCCTTCGGGATCCCGTTCGCCCTGATCCCACTCGTGCTCCTGACCCGTCGGCGCGAGATCATGGGCGCGCTGGTCAACCGCCGAGCCACGAGCGCGGCGGCGGGCGTCGTCGCGTCGCTGATCATCGCGCTCAACGCCTTCCTGCTCTGGCAGACGTTCGTGGGGTAGCGGTCGCCCGGGCCAACGGGGTGGCCGGGACGGTGGCTCAGGCGCGATGGGCCGCGACGATGGCGTCCAGGCGGCGGATCGCTCGCCCGAGGCGCGGATCGAGCCCCGCCTGCTCACGACGGACGAGGTGGCCGCGGTAGCGGATGGCGTAGTTGAACCCGTCGGGCTCGGGGATGCTGCGGTCTTCATCGGTCGGGAGGCCGGCGAAGTCCGCGTCGTCGAGCGCCTGTCGGACGCCCTCCGCTTGCTGCGCGGGGACGTTGAAGCGCCGCGGGGGGCCCGCGTCGCCTCCTGTCAAGAGCGTCGCCCGGCCGTCGGCGCCGATCTCTAGCCGCTCGCCCACGCCGGCCAGACCCCCCGTGCGCACGTACTCGATCGCGGCGCCTCCTTCGGCGGGAGGCGCGTCTCCGTCGTTCCCGCACCCCACGAGCGTCGCCGTCGTCCATGCGGCGGCGACGAGCACCAGGACGATCGTGAGCGAGTGCCGAGTGCGCATGCTCGAGACATTACGATCGACCGGCCACGCTCGTCACAACGGTCACGGTGGGTGAATCGGGCCGGCGCGCTCAAGGCAAGAACTCCCGGACCCTCTGACGACAAGGAGCGCACCGATGGCAGATCGCTACGACCTGGTCATCGTCGGCATGGGCTCGGGCGGCATGGTCGCCGCGGAATTCGCCTCGACCCTCGACGTCAAGGTGGCGATCGTCGAGCGCGACCGGGTCGGCGGGGACTGCCTGTGGACCGGGTGCGTGCCCAGCAAGGCGCTCATCGCCTCCTCGAGGGTCGCCCATCGCATGCGCACGGCGGGCGCTTTCGGGATCGAAGCGGTGGAGCCGAGGGTCGACAGCGCGAGGGTCTTCGAGCGCATCCGCGCAGTGCAGCGGCAGATCGCCGAGACCGACGACAACGCGCAGCGCTACCGCGACATGGGCGTCGACGTCCTGTTCGGCCCCGCTCGGCTGACGGGCCCCAACGAGGTGGCGGTGAACGGATCGAGCGTCGAGGGCCGCTTCATCCTCCTGTGCACCGGGAGCCGTCCCGTGGTGCCGTCGATCGAGGGGCTCGAGCAGGCCGGCTTTCTCACCTCGGAGACCGTGTGGGACCTTCACAGCGCGCCCACGAGCCTGACGCTCATCGGCGGGGGGCCGATCTCCATCGAGTTGGCCCAGGCCTTCAACCGCCTGGGGGTGAAGGTGACCGTGCTCCAGAAGGGTCCCGGGATCCTGCTCCGCGACGAGCCCGACCTGGTCGGCCGCCTCCAGGAGACGCTGCGCGCCGAGGGCGTCGACCTGCGCCTCGGGGTCGACACCGAGCGGGTCACCGTGCAGGACGGCATGAAGGTGGTCCACGGGACCGAGGGCGGCGAGGCGCGCACGTGGGCCTCGGAGGAGATCCTCCTCGGCGCCGGTCGGCAACCGAACGTCGAGGACCTCGGGCTCGAGGAGCTCGGCGTGGAGGTCGGGCGGCGCGGGGTGGTCATCGACGAGCGCAGCCGCACGACCGTCTCCTCGGTCTACGCGGTCGGCGACCTGGGCGGCCGCCACCTGTTCACCCACATGGCCGGCTACGAGGGCGTGCGCGCGGTCCGCGACATGTTCTTCCCGGGCAAGGGCAAGGTCACCGACTTCGTCCCGTGGTGCACGTTCACCGACCCCGAGCTCGCCCACGCGGGCCTCACCGTCGCACAGGCCGAGGAGCGCTACGGCGAGGACGACGTCTCGGTCTGGCGTCAGGAGCTGACCCACTCCGACCGGGCGCGGGCCGACGGCGAGACCGCGGGCGCCGTGGTCATCGTGACGGCCAAGGGCAAGGTCGTGGGCGCCCACATCCTCGCCCCCCACGCCGGGGAGATGATCCACGAGCTGGCCCTGGCCATCCAGCAGGGGCTCAAGCTCTCAGACGTGGCGAGCCTGATCCACGTCTATCCGACCTACTCGATCGCCAGCGGCCAGCTCGCGGCCGAGGCGGCCTTCGAGGGCGCGAGGAAGTACCGCTGGCTGGTGCGGCGCGGGCGGTAGTGTTCGGCTCGCGATGGCGGGCTTCGCGGACACCTTCCAGCAGGTCGTGGACTCGCTCCCCGACGACTGGACCGACCTCGAGCTCGACCTGCGCATCTTCGACGAGGAGCGCTACATCGACGCGGCCGTCTTCCTCGTCCAGTGCAACGCCCAGCCCTACTCGCGCAACCAGGAGAGCTGGCACTGGCGGCTGATCGTCGCCCACCGCTTCGGCCATGCGGCGGCGGCCGAGACGGTGCACGGGACGCTCAAGCTGCTCGACGACGCCGGCATCGACGGCGAGCTCGCGGTCAGGGGCGTTCGTGCCGGTCGGGTGGAGGTAATGCAGCTGTGGGGCCGGCCCGAGTCGGTGAGGCAGGAGTTCCGCCGCATCCGGTCCCAGTAGTGCGCGTCGCCGCGGTCGTCCCCGATCTGCTGTTCGGATCGAAGGTCAAGGCCATGCTAGAGGGTGCCGGCCACTACGTCTCGCTCGTGCCTGCGCCCGACCGGGCGGGAGAGGCCGACGTCCTCGTCGTCGACCTCGCCTCGGGCACGATCGAGCCCGAGGCGGCGGGCGAGACCGGAACGCCACGGCTCGCGATCTACTCCCACGTCGATGTTGAGATGAAGGCGCGCGCGGAGGCGGCCGGCTTCGACCTCGTGGTCCCTAGATCGCGTTTCGTGCGCGAGGGGGCGGCGCTGGTGGAGAGGCTCGCGAGCTCGTGATCGCTCAGGTGACGGGCGCCTCGAACGGGTGCGGTCGAGGGCGACCGCACGGCTCTGCGCGCGAGCCGCGCGCCGCTGATGCGCCTACCCGGTCACGGCGGGGCCGCCGAAGGCGCGCGCGACGTCGGGGGGGCGCTTGGTGATCCCGAAGCGGGCCTCCCACAAGGCCCAGGCGCGCAGCCGCCGCCGGTCGAGCTCGCCGTAGCGGCGGGCTTGGCCCACAAACGCCGGCGAGACCGCGTCGAGCTGCGCCTGCAGTAGCGCCGGGTCCACGCCCCGCGAGCGACCGAGGAGGTCCTGCGCGCTCGATTCGGGGTCGTGGAGCGTGAAGTCGTAGCCGCGGGCGATGCCGGCGACCGCGGCGCGCACCACGGAGGGCTCCTCGACCAGCGTGCGCCGGGTGACGGCGAGGACCAGCTCGGGGTAGGCGGGAGCGCCGAAGTCGTCGACCTTGAAGGTCCGAAAGCCGGGTCGCCGTCGCTCGAGCGCCACGCCTTCGACGTTCCAGAAGGCCGTCGCCCCGGCGACCTTGCCTCCGAGGAGGGAGGCCACCGCGTTGAAGCCGATGGTGATGGTCCCGATACGGTCGGGGTCGCCGCCGTCGCCGGCCACGACGGAGCGCAGCACCGCACGATCGGAGGGCAGGCCGGTGACGCCCGCGCGCTTGCCCTCCAGATCGGCGGGCCGGCGGACGCCGGGCGCCGCCAGGACGGCCGCCAAGGGCCGCTGCACGAGTGCGAGCACGCCGACGACGTCACGGCCCTTCTCGCGCGCCAGCGCGAGGTCGTGGATGTCGAGCACCGCGAACTCGGCGCGACCGGCGAGCAGCAGCCGCAGCCCCTCCGAGGACGAGGACGGCTCGCGGATCCGAAGGTCGACGCCCTCGGCGCTGTCGTAGCCCCGGGCGACGGCGGTGAAGATTCCCGCGTGGACCGCGTTGGGGGCGAAATCGAGCACGAGCGTCGCCCGGACCTCGGGCCGATCGACTTCGCCGGCAGCGCCGCACCCTGCGAGCAGAGCGAGGGAGAGCGCGGCAAGGAGGACATGGAGGCCCCGCAGCACGCGCCCCGCGCGGGAAGTCGGATCCCGGCGCGACCATGCGCACTCGGCAGCTTCCGGTTGCAGCGGGCCCATGGCGGGAAGTCTGACGCTTCGCGACCCGTAGAATCGCCCCGGGCCGATCACGGGGAGGCGATCGTATGGCGGAGCGCAAGATCATCGTCGAGGGCGATGTCGAGGACGATCTCAGTGTCGAGGTCGGGCACGACCGGGAAGGTCTGGGGGATCAGGACCTCCCCGCCTACGCGGCGGAGCTCGTCGGCACCTTCCTGCTGGTCTTCTTCATCTGCCTGATCGTCTCGGTGGCCGCCGGCCTTCAGGTCTCCGACTTCGCGGTGATCGGGCTCGTACACGTGTTCGTCCTCTCCATGCTGATCTACACGCTCGGCGGGACCTCCGGCGCGCACTTCAACCCCGCGGTCACCGTCGCGCTCGCGGCTCTGCGCGAGATCAGGCCGATCGACGCGGTCATCTACATCTTCCTTCAGCTCTCGGGAGCGATCGCCGGCGCCCTGCTGACCAAGGCGCTGCTGCTCGACGAGGGCGAGGCGGCCAACTACGGGGCGACCCTGGTGGGGCCGTTCTTGAGCGGGAAGGCCTTCCCCGGTCTGATCGCCGAGGCCATGGGCACCTTCGTCCTGATGTGGGCGATCATGGGCACGGCGGTCAACCCGCGCGGCCGGCGCGAGTGGGCCGGCCTGGTGATCGGCGGCACCCTGGGCTTCGCGGTGATGGCGATAGGTCCGCTTACGGGCGCAGGGTTCAACCCGGCCCGCTCGTTCGGCCCAGCACTGGTCAGCGGCGAGTGGGCGAACTTCTGGATCTACGTCGTCGGGCCGCTCCTGGGCGCCCTCCTGGCCGCGTTCGCCTACCAGGCGATCGCCATCGCTCCGCAGCGCCGGCGAGGCGACCGCCCGGTCGACAAGCTGCCGTAGCGCGCGGTGTAATCGCCGCCGCGAGCCCGACCCACGCGGCGGCCCTCCAGGCACCCTGGCGACCCGCCTCGTAAGATCATCCGCGAGCATGCGTCGCCGGGTCACCTTCTCGCGCAACCTGACGTTGTCGCTGTCGCGGACCTGCCGGTGCTTTTGCAAGTACTGCGCGTTCGCCACGCACCGGCCCCACCTCCAGGAGCCCGACGAGGTGGTGGCGCTGATCGACGGGGCCGCGCGCAGACGGGTCAAGGAGCTCCTGGTGCTCACCGGGGAGGCGCCCGACGAGCACCCGGGCGTGGCCGAGCAGCTGCGCTCGTGGGGGTTCGAGACCTTCCTCGACTACGTCGTCTGGTCGTGTGAGCGGGCCCTCGAGCGTGGGGTGCTGCCCCACACCAACCTGGGCGTGCTCTCACGCGAGGAGCTCGGGCGGCTGCGGGAGGTGACCGCGTCGCAGGGGCTCATGCTCGAGTCCCTGCGGCCCGACCTGGTCGCCCACGAGGGCTCGCCGACCAAGCACCCGGCGCGGCGGCTGGAGACCATCCGCGCGGCGGGCGAGCTGCGCATCCCGTTCACCAGCGGGATCCTCGTCGGCATCGGAGAGGGCGAGGAGGACCGCATGGCCGCGTTGGAGGTGCTCGCGGCCGTCCACTCCGAGCACGGGCACCTCCAGGAGGTGATCCTGCAGAACTTCGTCCCCCACCGCCGCTACCACGGCGAGGACGTCGGGGCCTTGGCGAGCGCCGCGTCGGAGAGCTACTGGCGGACGGGCCTGGCCGACGCACCGCATCGCGACCTTCCTTCATGGGCTTCGCCGGTGGGGATCAGGGAGATGAGGCGCCTGGTGGCCGAGTGCAGGCGGCTCATGCCCGACGTCGGCGTGCAGGTCCCACCCAACCTGGCCGACTGGTGGCCCGAGCTGGTGGCGGCTGGGGCGACCGACCTCGGCGGGCTGAGCGCCAACGGCGACCACATCTCCCCCGAGCATCCGTTTCCCTCGCCGACGGCCGTGAGAAAGCGGCTCGGGGCCGAAGGGGTCGCCCTGTCAGAGCGCCTGTGCATCTATCCGCAGTACATCGCTTCCGACTGGCTCGAGCAAGGCGTGCTCGACGTCATCAAGGCGCGCTACTGGAGCTTCATCCCGCGGCGGGGCTCCGGCCGGCGCCAGGGGCCGGCCATCCGCACCGACCTCGCGCAGGGCGCGATAGCGAAGGGGCGTGAGGGCCTGACCCTCTCCGAGGAGGAGCTCACCGCGCTGTTCGCCGAGATGCGCCCCGAGGTCGTCGAGGACGCGCGCTCGGCGGCCGACGAGCTGAGAGCTGAGCTGGCGGGGGAGACGGTCACCTTCGTGGTCAACCGCAACGTCAACGTCTCCAACGTGTGCATCGTGGGCTGCGCGTTCTGCGGGTTCGGGCAGGGCAAGCGCTCACCCGACGCCTACGAGCACGACCGCGACGAGTTCGTGGCCCGCGTCGAGGAGGCGCTCGAGTACGGGGCCTCGGAGATCTGCATGCAGTCGGGCATCCACCCCGACTGGGGCCTGGACGACTACGTGAGCTGGCTGCGTCTGGCCAAGGAGATCGCCCCCGACGTGCACCTGCACGCCTACAGCCCGATGGAGGTCTCCCACATGTGCGACGTGTCGGGCCTCGAGCCGCGGGCGGTCTTCGAGCGCCTGCGCGAGGCGGGCCTGGACTCGACGCCGGGCACCGCTGCGGAGGTGCTCCACGACGGGGTGCGCGAGCGCATCTCGCCCAACAAGCTGCCGGTCGCGCGCTGGGTCGAGATCATCGAGGCCTCCCACGCCGCCGGCCTGCGCTCGACGGTCACCGTGATGTTCGGCCACATCGAGGAGGCCTGGGAGCTCGCCGAGCACATGCGCGTGGTGCGCGAGCTCCAGGAGCGCACGGGCGGGTTCACCGAGTTCGTCCCGCTGTCCTTCATCCCGTTCCACACGCTGCTGGGCCGCACGCACGGGATCGAGGAGATCTCCGCGGAGGAGAACCTCAAGCACACCGCGGTCTTCCGGCTCGCGCTGGGGCGGACCATCCCCAGCCTCCAGGCCAGCTGGGTGAAGATGGGCCTCGAGACGGCGACCGAGGCGCTGCGCTGGGGGGTAAACGACCTCGGCGGGACCCTCATGGAGGAGAGCATCAGCCGGCTGGCCGGCAGCTACCACGGGGTCAGTCTCGATCCAGACGACCTCGTGGGCGCCGCCCACGCGGCCGGCCGCCCCGCCGCCGAGCGAACGACGCTCTACGGCATCCGGCGCAGCTACCCGCTCTGGGTCGCGGCGTAGCCCGGCCATCGGGGGCGCGCGGATGCGTGCGGCCTGCCATCTCTCTAGATCGTTCTCCGTCGCGGCGCGCTTGAGCTGCCATCCCTCCACATCGTTTATCCGTTGGGTGCGCTCCAGTGGGCTGGTGGATGTGTCGAAACACCGAGCACGATGCCCGAACGCCCAGCACCCGGCCGCCCCGCACCCGGCCGCCTCGGCCTCACCGTCTCGCAGGTCGCCGCCGAGCTCGGCGTGAGCGAGAACACGATCCGCCGCTGGTCGGATGCGGGCTACCTGGCGGCCTATCGCACGCCGGGCGGCCAGCGCCGCTTCTCACGCGAGGCGATCGACGCCTTCATGGCCCGGGCGCAGAGCAGAGCGCCGAGACAGTCCCAGTAGGGCCGGACTTCACCGGGCCAGCGGATTGACCCAACGCAGCTCGCTGAAGCGCGCGAAGTCGGTGTCCGCGGAGCACACGGCGATTCCGTGCTCGATGGCGAGTGCGGCGAGGTGGGCATCGGTGACCAGGTTGCCGCGCAGCTCATGGACGGCTAGGAGACGCCCGAAGACGTCGGCGTGCCGTTCGGTCGGGCGCGGGATCCACGCCGAGGGGGCCGAAAGCCACGCCTCGACCTGCCGCCAGGCTTCTTCGAGCCCGAGCGGTCGCTCGGAGGCGCGAGGATGCGTGCTGATCCGCAGGAAGGCCACGAGCGACTGCCAGGGAAGACCTACGCGGACGGAGCCGTTGAGCGAGGCAGTTAGCCAGTCACGCGCCTTCGCATGAAATGAGCTGGCGGTGTCGCGCGCGTAGAGCAGCAGGTTCGCGTCGACCAGCATTACCCCGCGGCGGGCTCCTCGAGCAGCTCGAGCGCCTCGGCCACATTGGTCACGTCGAGCCGGAGCCCCATGGCGGAGGTCTCCTGCACGAAAGGCTGGGGTTCCCGAGGCGGGGCGAGGCCGCGCCGAGCAAGCTCGTTGAGCGCGGCGCTGGGACCCAAGCCCCGCTTGCGGCGAAGGTGCTCCATGGCCGCGAAGACATCGTCATCGAGGGTCACCGTCGTACGCATGCGCCTAACGTAGCACGGTGATGCGGTGCGTCAAGCACGAAGATAGTCAGGGCGCGAGGGTGCCACCCACCTGCGCGAGCTCGTGCACGCGGGCCTCGAGGGCGAGCTCGGCGTCGAAGTCGGCATCCTCGCCGTGACGGAAGCGCATGTCCTGGCCGGCGAGGACGGCGATGAAGGCCTCGACGACGGACTCGTCGAACTGGCTGCCTGAGACGCGGCGCAACTCGTGGAGGGCCTCCATGGAGGACACCTTCTTGCGGTAGGAGTCGCGGGCGGTCATGCAATCGTAGGTGTCGGCCACAGCGATGATCCGTGACAGGAGGGGGATCTCCTCGCCGCTCAGGCGATGGGGGTACCCCGTGCCGTCGATGCGCTCGTGGTGGCTCAGGATGATCTCGGAGACCGGCCCGTAGCCCCCGATCTTCGAGGCTATCCGGGCCCCCTGCCGGGGGTGGGTGCGGATGATCCGCCAGTCGTCGTCTGAGAGCGCGGTCGCCGCCGTGAGGATGTGGTCGGGGAAGGCGAACTTCCCGATGTCGTGGAGCAGCCCGGCGGTGTGGACGAGCTCTTGATCGCGCTCGGAAAGCCCGAGCTCGCGCGCGATCGCGCGGGCGTACCGCGCCACGGCCGCCGAGTGCCGTGCCGTCATCCGGTCGCGGAGGTCGAGCGTGTGCACCATCGCGCTGACCATGCCCAGATGCAGGCTCTCCAGCTGCCGCGTTCGGGCGTCGAGCGCCTCGGCGCGCGCTTGGGAGACCAGCAGCGCGCGCAAGAGGTACTGGAAGGTGAACAGAACCCCGCTCAGCAGCGCGAGGGCGGCGAGGCCGACCTGCTCGTAGAACCACACGATGGCGGCGGCCAGCAGCCCCGTGGCCAGCTCGCTGGGCAGCACCGGCAGGAACATCGTGCGAAAGGAGCGAGCGAGTGACCTGTCTTCCAGCACGCAGAGGGCTCCCACGCTCATCACGAAGTTCAGGAGGTTGGAGAGAAGGAAGACGGCCAGCACGAGCAGGAGGAACGAGGGTTCGTCACTGCGCAGATGCAGCGAGCCTCGGGCCAGCTCGAGGGCCAGGGCGCCCGCCAGGGAGAAGGTGGCGAAGGTAGCCACGTTGTTGAGCGCGAGGGAGCGAGGGGGCCGCTCGCGCACCGCGGCGACGATCCCGGCTCCGACGGCGACCGCTACGGCCGGTGCCGGGCCGCACAGCGCCATCGCGAGAACGAAGACGACATGGGTGGCCGAGATCCGCAGCGACCGCGCGGGGATCGGCACGAAATCCAGAGCGATCCCGAGCGTCGCGAGGAGGACGACAAGCTCCCACGGATCCCACTGGCCGGCATTCGAGGACGCGGCGGCGCCGCTCGCGACAGCGAGCAGCAGCAGCACCTGGCTGAGGTCGAACAGCCGGCGATTTGTCCTCACATGCGGTCTATCGGCGGGAGTGCCCATTCCACTTGAGTCCGCGCTTGCGGGCAGAACGATAGCCAAGGCGGAGGGAAGGTCCCGGCGGGGCGCACCATCGTCCGCGCGCCCCGCCGAGCCGGTGCTTCGCGTCGGGTACTAGTGGCGCCAGGTCACGGTTGACCTCCAAGTTCGAGGATTGGGTAGGTAGGGACAGCGAGATAACAGCAGGTTTGGCAAGAACGCGTGTTCTCAGTGTCAAGGCATTTCACACCGCTCAGCGAACGCCCGTTCCGGCGGCTGGCCGGCTCCTATGCGGTCAACGAGCTCGGAGACTGGGTGGGCGCCGTCGCTCTCGCGGTGCTCGTCTTCGAGCAGACGGGCGATCCGCTCGCCCTGAGCGCGCTGTTCGTAGCGTCGAGGCTGGTGCCCGCGTTCGTGGCTCCCGCGCTGACCGCGCGGCTTGACCAGCTCGCGGTCAGGCGATCGCTTCCCGCCGTCTACCTGGGGGAGGCGGCGGCTTTCGCCGCCCTCGCCCTCGCGACTGACGCGGCGTTCAACCTCGCGCTGGTGCTGGTCCTGGCCCTGGCCGACGGCTGCTTCGCCCTCACCGGCCGGGCGTTGAGCCGCGCCGCGGTGGCGGCGACGCTCGAGCCTGCGGGCCTGCTGCGCGAGGGAAACGCCGCCGTGAACGTCGCTTTCGCGATCGGCACGGCCGGTGGGCCGGCGTTGGGCGGCGTCGTGGTCGCGGGCTTCGGGGTCTCCACCGCCCTGCTCTTCGACGCCGCGTCGTTCGTGGCCATCGCGGCGCTGCTGGCGACCGCCCGCGGCTTGCCCGAGGCCCATCCCGAGCCGGCGCCATCGACGGGGCGCGTCCGCGAGGTCCTGGCCTATGTCCGCCGCCGCCCCTTCCTGCGTGCCCTGCTCGCCGCGCAGGCCGTCGCCTTCGTGTTCTTCACGGCGGTCGTGCCGATCGAGGTCGTCTACGCCGAGGAGGCGCTGGGAACCGACGAGCGTGGCTTCGGCCTGCTGCTCGCCTCATGGGGGGTGGGGATCGTGCTCGGCAGCCTCGCGTTCGCCGTGGCCCGCCAACGGTCGATGGTCACGCTGATCGCCGTCTCGACGGGTCTCGTGGGCGTGGCCTACCTGGGCCTGTCGATGACCGGCACGCTCCTGCTCGCGTGCCTGATCTCCGTGGCCGGCGGCCTGGGCAACGGCATCCAGTGGGTCTCGGTCGTGACCGCCGTCCAGCAGAGGGTCGGCAAGGACCTCCAGGCGCGGGTCATGGGGCTGCTCGAGTCGGTCGGGGCCGCGGCCCCCGGCCTGGGATTCGTTCTCGGCGGCGCGCTCGCCGCGCTCAGCGGGCCGCGATCGGCCTACGCCGTCGCGGGCGGCGGAGTCCTCCTGGTGCTGCTCCTCGCGGCGGGCGCGCTGCGGCGGGCGGCAAAGGCGGATCCGCTCTCGATCCAGGCTTGAGTGCCCGCGGCCGAGGGGCGCTGCTCAGCGGAAGAGGTCCTCGGCCGCCGGTCGGCGAAGGACGGCCGCGCCGGGGCCGTCGTCGAGCGTGACGTGGCGCTCGAGCCCGCGGACCAGGACCGCCGGCTCGCGCGAATCCTTGCCGCGCACGAGGTCGGCCGCCGCGGCGACCTCGTCGGCGAGGGCGATCCACGTCGCACGCAGCGTGCGGCCCGCCGCGTCCGCCCTGCCGCGCCAGTCGTCCAGGGGGTGCAGCCCTGCGCACCCGATGGCCACGTCGACCTGCCCGTGGCGCCAGGCGCGGCCGAAGCTGTCGGTGATCACCACCGCCGGCGCGGCGCCCGTCATCTCGCGCAGGCGCTCGCGCAGCGCGCGCGCCGAGTCGTCGGGATCTGCCGGGAGCAGGACCACCGTGTCGGGGCCCGGGGCGTTCGAGGCGTCGACCCCCGCGTTGGCGCACACGAACCCGTGGTGGGTCACGCATATCAGGACGCCGCGACGCGCGCGCAGCAGCTGGGCCGACTCGTCGAGGACCACCTGGACCTGCCGCGGGTCCTTGCCCAGGTCGGCCGCGAGTCCGCGGGCGATCGGCGAAGGAGACACCTTCGAGAGATCGAGGACTCGGCCTTCGGCCTTGGAGACCACTTTGTGGGCGACGACGAGCACGTCGCCGTCGCGCAGCTGATCGTGGGCCGCGGCCGCGATCAGGCCGGCCAAGTCGTCGCCGGGCGCGACCTCGGGGAGGCCCTCGAGCGCGACGGCGACGACGCTCACGCCGCGCGGTCGAGCTGGCTCAGGAAGCCGCGCGTGTTCGGCGCGATCACCCGGGCGCCCTCCAGGAAGGAGCGAAGGGCGGCGAGGTCGTCGGGGGTGTCGACGTCGAGGCCGAGCGAGGCGACCCGCTCGACCGTGGGGTGGGCGCCCGCTTCGCTCGCTCGCTCGCAGTGACGCCGGAAGCTGCCTTCCCCGAAGGCGGGCTCGATGACGGCGGGAAGGGTGAGGACCAGCCCGTTGGTTCCCGTCCCATGGCGGTCGGGGACGATGACGACGGAGGCCCGAGTGGCCGCCGAGCGGTCGAGGAGCGCATCGAGGTCTGAGGGGTCGAGGGCCGGGCAGTCGCCGGGAACGAGCAGCGCGCGCTCGAAGCCGCGCTCTGCCGCGCGCTCCAGGCCGCGGAGGGCGGCTGCGCTCTGGCCGGCGGTATGGGGTTCGTCGATCACCTCGATGCCGTGCCCGGACGCAAGCGCACCGGCGTCGAGCTCCCCGGTGACCACCACCACTTCGTCGATGCGCTCCGAGCGGCGAAGGGCGAGCAGGACGTCGGCGCACATCGCCTGCGCGAGCGCCCGGCGGATCCCGCTCGGCACTTCGTCGGTGAGGCGCTGCTTTGCGTCATCGAAGCTCTTGACGGGAAGGATCGCGAGGGTGGAGGGCACGGTCCCTGACCCTATCCACTGCTCAATCCTTCGGCGAAGCGAAGCGTCTCGCCGGCGATGCGGCGACGAGCTTCGGGCGTGTCCATGAGGGTGTCGGTCTCCAGGAGCGCCACGCCCAGCGCCGGGCGCTCGTCGGCCACGAGGCCGTCGATCAGGCCCTGGTAGAGCGCGGCGATGCCTTCGGCGCCGACGGGCTGGCCCGCCCAGGCCATGAACGGACATGTCGGGCCCTTCAGGACCTGGCCGCCCACGACCGGGCTGACCGCCACCACGGGCGCCGGCGCGGCCCGGATCGCCTCGCGCATTCCCGGCAGCGCAAGGATCGGGCCGATCGAGATGATCGGGTTCGACGGGCCGAGGATCACCGCTCGGGCGCCGGCCAGCGCGCCGAGAACCTCCGCGGTGGGGCGGGCTGCGTCCGCCCCCGCGAAGTCGACGTCCTCCACCGGGCCGACCTGCGCGCCGCCGCGGATGAGCCACTCCTGGACCGGCCACCAGCGCCCACCTGTCAGCACCCGCGTACGGACCGGCTCGTCGGACATGGGCAGCACGCTCGCGGCGATCCCCAGCGACCGGGTCAGCTCCGACAAGGCGTCGGTCAGCCGTGCGCCCTCGGCGAGCCGGCGTGCACGACGCAGACCGATGGCGAGGTCGCGGTCGCCGAGGGCGAACCACACCTCCTCGCCCAGCTCCCGGAGCCCTTCCATGACCGCGAAGCTGTCGCCGTGCAGCCCCCATCCGCGCTCGTCGATGCGGTCGGCGAGCCAGAAGGCGATCAGGTCGGGGTCGGGGGAGACGTGGGCGCCGTGGATCTCGATGTCGTCGCCCGTGTTGGCGACCACGACGAGGTCGTCGCCGGCGACGTCGGCGAGGCCGCGGGCGAGCTTGGCCCCGCCCGTCCCGCCGCTCAGGAGGACGACGGGGGCGGCCACAGATCGTCGGGGAGCCCGACGATGCGAACGCCGGCGTGGGTCTTGTAGCGGGCGTTGACCGAGATCATCAGCGCGGTCATCTGCTCGACGACGCGCGCCATCTCGAGCCGGCCCGCGTCGACGCAGCGCAGCCCGTCGACACGGCCCAGCAGCCGCGCCACGCGCTGCTTGTCCTCGCGCCGGTCGCCGCACACGAGCACGTCCTCGTCGAGCGGCGCGTCGAGCTCTGAGAGCTTCGCCGCGCTGATCGTGTGCAGGGCGGAGACCACGCGGACGCCCTCGGGGACCATCTCCGCGGCCTGCTGGGCCGCCGAGCCCTGAGGCACGCCGAGCGTCCGCGTCGCCCGGCCGCCGACCGCCGCCGCCAGCGGGACAGTCGCGTCGATGAGGACCTGGCCCTCGCGCAGGGCGCCCGCGAGGTTCTTGAGGTTCTCGGACTGGTTGCGAAACGGCACGCAGAGCAGCACGGTCTCGGCCTGCTGCGCGGCCTCCTCGTTCACCGCGGCCCGGAACTCGCCGCCGGGCGCGCGCTCGCGGGCGCGCTGCGCGGCCTCCTGGGCGCGCTCCCGATCCCGTGAGCCCACGAGGATCGGCACGCCGGCGAGGCCGAGGCGCAGGGCGAGGCCGAAGCCCAGAGCTCCGGTGGCTCCCACGATGGCGACGGGCTCGGCCACGGCGGCCATCCTACGGCTACCCTCCGGGCGCCAATGACCCTCGCGCCCGGGATCCGCTGCGAAGACGAGTTCGTCGTCGAGGATCTGCTGCTCACCGACGTCGAGGGCACGTTGGGCGAACGCGTGCTCTCGACGCCGGGGATGATCGCGATGATGGAGCGCACCGCGGCCAGGCTGGCCCTCGAGCACCTGCCGCCCGACCGGGCCACCGTCGGCTTCGAGGTGTGCGTCAAGCACGTCGCCGGAGCGGGGGAGGGCGCCCGCTGCGCCGTCACCGCGGTGCTCACCGACGTAGTCGAGGAGCGAAAGCTCTTCTTCGACGTGGAGGTCTGCGAGGGCGAGCGGACGATCGGGGTCGGGACCCATCAGCGGCGTGTCGTGCCCGCGCCGCACCGCGGCTGACAGCCGCCTCGGGTGCACCGCGGCCTCAACGAGTTAGGCTCCTCTGAGTGTGAGCGAGCTGAGCCTGGAGATCGTCGAGGGGCCGGGCGCGGGGCGCCAGGTGCCGCTCGGCGAGCCGCTCGTCGTCGGTCGCGCACCCGATGTGCAGGTGGTCCTCGAAGACCCGCAGGTCTCACGGCGCCACGCCCGAATCAGTCCGCGCGGCGAGCGGGCGATCGTGGAGGACCTCGGGTCGAGCGACGGGACGTTCGTCAACGGGAGCGAGCTGCACGCGCTGCGAACTTCGAGCACCGTTACGCCGACAAGGACTTCGTCGCCCCCGCCGACGGCCGCCGGCGTCGTGCTGGTCCTGCTGATCTACTTCGCGACGCGCTGACCGCGGTGCTCGCGCTCGAGGCGTGAGCGGCCGCCGGCGTCAGCGGGTCCCGCTCGGCCTCGCGGCGAGCCGGAGCAGGTGCCCGTAGGCGGTCGCGGTCGGCGGCCGCTGCGCGGGGTCCTTGGCGAGGGCCTGCAGCACGATCTGGGAGAGCCCCGCCGGGCAGTCGGGTCGGCCGGCGCACGGATCGGGCGGCTCCTCCTCCAGATGGGCCATCCCGACCTGGAAGACCCCCTTGCCGCCGAAGGGCGGCGTCCCCGCGACGCACTCGAACACAACGCAGCCGAAGGAGTAGATGTCGCTGCGCGGCCCGGCCTCCTCTCCGCGGATGAGCTCGGGGGCGAGGTAGTCCAGCGTGCCCATGACCTGCCCCGGCTTGGTGAGCATGCTGTAGCCGCGGCCCTTGGCAGGTGCTTGTGCGAGACCTCCTGGGCGGCTCGGGCCTCGCGCAGGAAGCGCCGGGTGTACTGCGGATCGGCGGCGAACTCGCGCTTCATCACCTTCAGGGCGACGGGACCCTCGTCGTCGTCGCGCGTCGCGCGGAACACCTGGCCCATGCCGCCCTCGCCGAGTAGCGCCTCGATGCGGAAGGGGCCGAGCGTCGAGCCGGGCTCCAGCGCGAGTCCGTCCGGTCTGCGCTTGAACATCGCGGCAAGGATAACCCTGCTCCGACGCCCCGCCCGATCGCCCGCCGGCGGCTGCCCGCCGGGGAGCGCCCGGCCTATTCGCCGCGGCGAGCCGCCTCGGGCACGCGGCGCCCGCCCGAGGGAGAGGGGAGGTCGCGAAGCTCCCGGGGAACCTCTCGGACCGCGCTGAACTCCCGCGCAAGGGGCGACGGACCGCCGCCGGCCTGCACGGCCAGCGGGGGTATGAGCGGGAGCGGCTCGCTCTCGGGCGGCACCGACCAGCCCGTGGCGCGGAACTCACCGCCGTTCTCGATCCACGACAGCGAGAGCAGTGGGAGCACGACGATCTTCGTCGCGATCGCGAGCGACCACGCGACCCAGAACCACACGATCGCCGCCGGCGGGGTCAGCCCGACCTCGAGGACCTGCGCGAGCACGTAGAGGAGCACGAACTCCCCGACGGCGAGCACGAAGGTCAGCCACGGCGGCTGCCACTTCAGGACGAACGGGTAGAAGCCCGTGTCAAGCGCCACGCCGAGCAGCAGGTAGACGCCGACGAGCACGACGTAGCCCTCGTTGCCCGAGATCAGCGACAGGAGCGCTCCGAGCAGGAACGGCCCGGTGAGGATCGCCACGCGGGTCTGGACGCGACCGAGGACGGTCGGGCACATCTACGCGGTCGGGCCCGGCCGCTTCACGACCGGCTCCTGGTAGGGGCGCGTCACGCGAGCTGCTCGGTGGCGTTGGACCTCGCGCAGCGCCCGGGAAGTCTGTGAGGCGAGGCGCAGCTGCATCGACAGGCGCGACGCAAACGGGCGGCGGCGGACTCCCTCGGCCCGCTGGACGTCGGAGACGAAGCGCCGGGTGATGTACTTGAGGCCGGCGATCGTGTCTCCGTGGGGGACGACGTTGTTCGCGTTGATGCCCATCATGCACAGCCGCGACTCGGGGCGGTCGAGCCCCGGCAGGCCGCAGTTCGTGCGCAGCTTGATCCGCCCCTCCTCGACCGGGATGCCGTAGTGCTCCACCAGCCGGCGCAGGAGCGGGAGCGTCAGCGCGGACTTGTTGAACCCCGTCGGGCAGATGATCCCGGTGACGTCGAGCGACCCCGGGTCCCTGCCGTGCTTGCTGGTGATGCTCACGCGCAGTCCCGCCGGACCGGGATCGACGTGGTCGATCTCTCCTAGGGCCTGCTCGAAGCGGCCCTCGCGCCTGCCCCGCTCGACGCGCTCGAGCCAGCCCGCTCGGCGCGGGTGGGTTCCCTTGAGCGCCGCGCCCAAGACGGCGATGCGCTCGTCGAAGGAGGCGCCCTCGAAGATGTCGATGCCCAGCGCCTCGAACAGGCACCGCGGGACGTTGAGATCCTGCTCGTCGGGGATCGGGTTGCCATGCAGTAGGTCGTGGGTTCGAGTCCCATCAGCCGCTCTGAGAAGCCCCGCATTTGCGGGGCTTCTTGTAACCGTTCAGTCCTCCGTCACTTTGGGCGTGGTCGGGTGTGGTTGACATAACGGAGGGCTTGGGACGGGGGTGGCGAATCTGGGGGCGTGGAGCGAGCTGAGGCGGAGGCGATGTACGACGCGGGCCGGGAGAGCTGC
>JBBPZA010000090.1:0-15812 GCA_038199375.1 Solirubrobacterales bacterium
CCGACGCGGTCTTCGTCTTCGACGACGAGAACTTCCACGCCGTGACCGCGGAGCACCGGGGCGCCGCCGAGCGCACGCACCTGCTTGGCGCGCTGTCGCCCGAGGGGCCGGTGATCGTCGCCGATCCGTTCGGCGGCCCGGCATCGCACTATCGGGACGTCTACCACCAGATCGCCGAGGCGATCGCGGCGGGGGGGCGAGGGCCGGTCCAAGAGGGCAGAACACGGGCGGGCGATGAGCTCGCGGCGGATCCCAAGCTTCGATTGCCGTGCTCGCCTCCCGCCATGGTGCACGCGACGTCCTCACGCTCGACGAGCGGCACTTCCGCGTCCTGACGGTGAAGGGCAAGCCCTTCCGCCTCCACCCCGCCGACGCGGCTGGCGACTGAGTAGGCCGAGCCGAGCCTGGTCTCGGCTACGAGCCCGGAGAGGAAGAGCCTCGTTCCGCAACCACCGCGCGTGCGCAGGAATGGCATTCTCTTGGGTTCGCATGACCAGTTCGCCCTCGACCCCCGAGCCGGACGCGCCGCTCACGGGACACTGCCTCTGCGGGGCGGTCGTCTTTGCCATCGATGGGCCGCTGCTCAGCGCCGCCTACTGCCACTGCACCCGCTGTCAGCGGCGCACCGGAACGGCCGCGTCGGCTAACGCGATGATCGCCCCCGGCTCGCTGCGGGTGACCTCGGGTGAAGGGCTGCTTCGTGCCTACGCGCCCATTGATGGGAGCGAGAAGCTCTTCTGCTCGGTATGCGGATCGGCCCTGTTCAGCCGCAACCCCGCTGCACCGGATCAGATGGCCGTCCGCCTCGGCGCTCTCGACCGCGACCCCGGCGTTCGACCGAGCTTGCGCCAGTACGTCGCCTACGCCGCGCCGTGGGAGCCGATCCCCGACGACGGCCTGCCCCGGCATCCGGAGCGGCGGCCGGGTTGAGCGGGCGGCGCAGCGTAGCCCTGCCCCGCCCCGCCCCGCCCCGCCCCGCCCGACCCTGACACGATCCAGCGCATGCGGAGGATCGAGGTCTCCGAGCGCCGAGCTCGGCTTGCCCGCCGTCACCGCTTGGCCCCGGGCCACCACGTGCATGACCTCGTGGAGGCGGCCGGGAGCATGGTCTGCCTCCACGCGACCGATCCCGCGACGGTCTACCTGTCGGCCTGGGCACGCGTCGAGGGCATGTCGGTGGCCGACTTGGACCGCACCCTCTACGCCGACCGCTGCCTGGTCAAGCACCTGGCGATGCGCAGGACGCTGTTCGTCTTCCCGCGGGAGGCGCTGAGCCTCGTGCAGGCGGGGGCGAGCAGCCGGGTCGCCGACGCCGAGCGGCGCAGGCTCGTCCGCGACGTCGAGAGGACGGGCCTGTACCGCGACGGCGAGCGATGGCTCTCTGAGGCCTGCGAGCAGGTGCTGGCGGCGCTCTCCGACGTACGGGAGGCCACCTCCTCCCAGCTGCGCGACGAGATCGCCTTGCTCGAAGGCTCGATCGCCTACGGGCAGGGGAAGTCCTGGGGAGGGCCGGTGCCCGTCGGCCCTCGGGTGTTGACGGTCCTTTCGGCGGCGGGGCAGATCGTGCGGGCATCGAACGACGGCCGGTGGACCACGTCCCGGCCCCGGTGGGCGTCGACGCGGTCCTGGCTGGGAGAGGAGATCGCATCCTGCCCCGAAGCCGAGGGCGTCGCGGGGCTGGTCGAGCAGTGGCTGCGCGCGTTCGGGCCGGGGACGGCGGCCGACGTCAAGTGGTGGCTCGGGTCGACGATGACCGCCGTGCGCAGGGCGCTGGCCGACCTTCACGCGGTGGAGGTCGATCTCGACGGGCAGGCCGGCTACCTCCTGCCCGACGACCTGGAGCCCACCGATCCGGTGGAGCCGTGGGCCGCGCTGCTGCCGTCCCTCGATCCGACCACGATGGGCTGGTTCGAGCGCGACTGGTACCTCGCCCCCCACAGAGAGCAGCTGTTCGACGCCAACGGCAACGCCGGGGCCACCGCGTGGTGGGGCGGGCGGATCGTGGGTGGCTGGCGCCAGGACGATGCCGGCGAGGTCATCCTGGCGCTGCTCGAAGATGTCGGCGCAGAGGGCCTGCGCGCCCTCGAGCACGAAGCGGCGCGCCTGACCGAGTGGCTGGATGGCACCCGGGTGGCGCCCAGGTTCCCCTCGCCGCTGTCGAAGGCGGCCGCGCAGATGGGCCGGTGATGCCCGCGCATGGGGGAGTGGCGGTGCAGCCTCGGCCCGCACCGCCTGGAGGACGTCGAGCGCTGGATCGAGACCTGCCGGCGCACCCTGGACGCCCGCCTCGATCGCTTCGGGGAGCTCCTCGAGCGACAGAAAGGAGAGCAGCGATGAGCAACGACCAGCCACCCGCCTCTGGGAGGACGAAGCTGACCACGCCCTCGGATCGCGAGATCGTCACCGAGCGGGTCTTCGACGCGCCGCGAGATCGCGTGTTCGCAGCCTTCACCGACCCCGCGCTGATCCCCGAGTGGTGGGGCCCGCGCGGCATCACCACGATCGTCGACCAGATGGACGTGCGGCCGGGGGGCGCGTGGCGGTTCGTCCACCGCAGCGCGGATGGCAGCGAAACCGGGTTCAGGGGCACCTACCGCGAGGTCACACCGCCCGACCGCGTCGTCCAGACCTTCGAGTGGGAGGGGATGCCGGCCCACGTGGTGGTCGAGACGGCGATCTTCGAGGATCTCGGCGAGCGCACCAAGGTGACGACCACCTCGCTCTTCCACACTCCCGAGGAGCGCGACGGGATGCTCGCCTCGGGCATGGAGCAGGGGCTCAGCGAGTCACACGACCGGCTCGACGAGCTGCTCACGAAGAGCTGATCGGGGGATCGGGGAGGGTCGCGGCTCATGCCCCACCGCTCGCGGTGTCCGGCGCCCGTGCCACGCCGAGAACGTGCGGGTTGGTGACCGTCCACGCTGGGCCGAGGTCGAAGCGCAGGACGCGCGCGACCTCGAAGCCTGCCGCTTCGATCGCTGCGATGGTGTCGCGCGCGCAGTGGCAGCCGCCACCCAGTCGCGGCCAGATGCCGGAGCGGTCGAGCCGCTCCTGGAGCCGCGCCTTCCGCGGGCGATCGGAGCGGACGTGCTCGATGAAGCGGACCTCGCCACCGGGCCGGAGCACGCGCCGCAGCTCCGCCAGGGCGCCCGCGGGATCGGGGACCGTGCACAGCACCAGGCTCGCGACCGCGGCGTCGAAGCTCGCCCCCTCGAGCGCCAGCGAACCGGCCACCCCGCCGTGCACGGTCACCCGGACCGGGGCGCCGCGCGCGGCCCGCTCGGCCTTCGCTCGCAGGTAGGGCTCGGGCTCGAGCGCGACCACCTCCTCGACCGTCTCCGGGTAGTGGCAGAAGTTGATCCCGTTTCCGGCGCCGATCTCCACCACCCGCCCCGAGAGGCCGCCGAGCAGCTCGTCTCGGCGCTCCCCGGCCTCCCGCTCCATCGCCCGGCTGAGCCGGTCGAAGACGCGGGCGAAGATCGGATGGCATACCTCGCTTTCGGACACAGCTGGACTTTCGGACACTGGTGGATCTTCGCGCACGCGCGTGCATGGACCGGGCCAGGCCGGGTCCTCGCGAGACGGGCGTGCGCGACTCGCGCAGGATTAGGCAGTCGCCGTCCGAGGTAGTTCCATATGAGATGAGCGTGAGCGAGAAGCTCGACGAGCTGGTCAGCGTAGAGCTCGCGGCGACGCCGGCCGAGGCGTCCGACCTCATCGCGCTCTCCGATGGCGAAGCGCTCGAGCGCGAGGGTTGGGACGCCGGCTTCATCACCGTGCTCGACGACGTGCCGGTGGAGCGGTCAATCGCCCTCATCGGCCACGAACGGGGGGCTGCGCCGGCGGAGGGCTGGGAGCTGCGCCATGTGCGCGTCAAGCCCGATGGCAAGAAGAAGTCGACCGAGGACGCCGAGGCGTGCGCGCGGTTGGACGGGTCCGTCTACATCCTCGGCTCTCACTTTGGAGCGAAGGAGGGGCCGCTGGAGCGCGAGCGCTCGTTCGTCGCCCGGTTCGCCGAGTCAGAGCTCGAGCGCGCGGCGCGCGGCAAGAAGGTGCGCCTCGAGCTCGCTCGCGACAGCTTCCTCCTCCACCGCATCGTCAACGACGCGCTGCGCGACTTCGGCCCCGAGCTGCTCGATCTCGACGACGAGGTGGAGCAGCGCTTCGTGCGCCGCGCCCGCGACAAGGGTTGGAAGAAGGGCAAGATCTGGGCGCGGCGGCTCCACGGGGGCGACGTGCCGTTGAACATCGAGGGCGCCGCCTTCCGCCCCGGAGGGACGCTGCTGCTCGGATTGCGCTTCCCGGTCACCAGCGCGGGCGAGCCCGTCGCGGTAGAGGTGGAGGGGATCGGCGGTCTGTTCGAGGGCCGCCCGGGGGAGCTGCGCGTGCGCGCCTTCTGGGTCTTCGAGGGAGTCGGAGCGCCAGACGCGCCCGAGGGCGTGCGCGCCCTGCGGCTGCTGGGCTCCGAGCTGCACGCGGTGACCGGCAGCCTCGACAGCGTCGACAACGACAGCCTCCTGCTAGCCAACCACCCCGAGGGGGCGCAGGCCCGCTGCGATCACCGCCGAGCCAAGCTTCCCGCCGCCCCCGCACGCGCCCGAGCGGGGACCCGCCGGCTGCCGTCGAGCGTGGTGCGGAGCTTCCCGCACCTGCGCAACGTCGAGGGGCTCGCCGTGCTCCCCGACGGAGGCTTCGCCTACGTGACCGACGAGGAGGAGCGCATCGAGCTGCGACTGTCTCGCTAGTCGCGGCGCTGGCACCGCCGGGAGCCGCGGATCTACGTGCGCGCGTATGCGATCGCGGGGGCGAGCAGCTCGGGACGGTAGGCCCGCTCGGGCGGAAGCGGGCAGAGCCCGTGGGTCGCGGCAGTGTGCTCGATCGTCGTCTCCCAGCGATCGGCGTGCATCGCCCCCGGCGCGCCACCGTCGAAGGCATAGGGCTCAAACAGCGCCCAGCTGTCGCGGACGTGGCGCTCGGAGATGTCGGGGAAACGTCGCCGGAAGGCCGCGATCCCAAGCTCCGGCCGCTCGCGCTGGAGCTCATAGCCGGCGACGAACGCGTCACGCACGCGCGTAACGAGCTCGAGCGCAAGGCGATCGGCCGCCAGCAGGCCCGTCGCGTAGGTCTCGATGTCCAACCCGATCGGGCGCACCGCACGGCCGCTGCCGAGGTGGTTCAGCGTCATGTCCACCCATGTCGGAATCACATCGATCTCCCCCCGCTCGAGCTGGGCGTCGGGATCGTCGCTCTCGACGATCACAGACGGCTCGAGACCCAAAAAGGACAGAGCCCCGTCATACTCCCGCGCAAACCACGGGATGCTCCACCGCGCCGCCCGCGTGCCCTGCAGATCGGCGGAAGTGTCGAGCTCGGAGTCATCGCGCACTACCGCGGCGATCGGGTTGCGCTACGACACCAGGTCATAAGACGCAGCCGCTCCACGTTCTGTCCTCCTCAGAGCTCGGTCACACCACGGACATCGCTTCGTACATTACAAGAGGCACTCGCCGATCCCGGCCACTGGATCCGGGGGATCCCGCAGCGGACGCCTAGAGTTCTCGCCCTGACGGATCCTATGCCTGATCTCCCTCCTGCGATCGCGGGTGCGACTGGCGAGCGCGAACTCGAAGAGGAGGGGCGCTCGCGGGCGCTCGCGGGAATGGCCAGCGTTGCGGCGCTGACCTTCCTCGTCGCCCGGGCGGTGCCGCTGGGCTGGACGGTCGCCGTCGCCGCCGGCGTGCCGCTGGCGCGCGCCGGAGAGCGCCACGGCACGCGCGCCGGCTATGCGACCGCCGCGGCGAGCCTTGTGGAGACGACCGCGATCATGGGTCCGGCTCGCATGGGCATCCCGGTACCCCACGCGGCCAGCGCGCCGCTGCTCGGAGCCCTGTACCGACGGGAGGCCTCGTTCCTGGCGCTCGCGGCGGCGGGCGCGGCCGTGCGCACGGTCTACTACGTGGCCACCGCCGCGTTCTCGATCGTCGTCCTCATCGGGCTCGACGCCTACCTGGGGGCTTACGAGCGCCTGCGTGACCTCCTGGGCCTCCTGCCCGCCGGGAGGACCGCCGCCCTGTGGCTGACCTTCGCCCAGCTGGTGGCATGGTCGGTCGGGGCCGGCCTCATCCAGGCGTGGACGATCAGGCGTGGCCTGCGGCGCTGGGACGCAGCGGTCGGCTCGGTGGAAGAGGCGAGCACCGCCAAGGCTCCGGCGCGCGAGGCGCCCCCGTCGCGCGCGGCCGCGATCGTCCTCGCAGGGCTGGTGGGCTTCGCCGCCGCCCTGGCGAGCACCAACCCGAGGATCCTCGCGGGCCTCGCGGTCGTGCTGCTGCTCGCCTGGGCGGCGACCGCCGCGAGCGGCCGCGCGCTGGTGCGCGGGCTCGTGCTCGCGATGCCGCTCGCGCTCTCGACGCTCGGCTTCGGGCTGGTGGGTGGGATCGGCGCCGAGCTCGCCGCGCGGCGGGCCGGGCGTGTGGCGCTGCTCGTGCTCATCGCCGTCTGGGTCCGCAGCGCCGCCGGAGCCGAGGGACTGCGCCGCGTCCTGGTATCCGTGGTTGGGCGCCTGCGTGGTGTGCCGCTGCTGGCGACGACGGCGTCGGTGCTGGCGGGCTCGACGCAGGCCGACGACCTCGAGGGCGCGGCTCGGCGCCTTGGCGCCCGCCTGCGGCCCGTACGCCGCCCCGCCCCCGCCGTCGACGCTGCCCTCGGCTGGCTCGCCGAGGAGTCCACCCGGATGGGAGCGCCGGGGCCGCCAGCGCAGCGGCCCGAGAGCTGACCCCCGCCAGCGGCCGGGCGCCACCCACCTATCCGCTGCGTGCCCGCCTGCCTCGGCGGCTGCGTGCACGCCTGCCTCGGCGGCTGCGTGCCCGCCCACCTCGGCATCCGTGCGGCTTCCAGGCGAGCGGCTGGGCTTCTTGCGATTAGCCGGAGTGCGGCGCGGGCAGGCCAAGGTCATGGACGCAGGCGAGGCACGCGCGGCTTCCGGACGGGGGCGCCTCTCGGGACTGTGGGACGAGCTGAAGGCCAGCTTCGGGGCGCCCGCTGGCCTGGCCATGCTCGCCGGGGTGGTGCTCGGCTTCGGGCTGCCGGCGATCGACAACCTGCTGTGCATCGACATCCCGACCTTCTCGTTCAAGACCCAGGACGCCGCCACCGGGCTGCTCCAGACGATCGCCACGGTCACCGTGGCCGTCGCTGGCCTCGCGTTCTCGGTCGGCTCCTCGCTGCCCGGTCCCCGTTACCTACAGCGTCAACTCCCTTTCCGCACTTCTCGGTCGCTATTTCTCCACCCATCCTTCGGTGCGGCTGGCGATCTGGAGTGAGAGCGCTTCGAGCTGGGCGCTGAGCGCGCGGAGCTGGCGGGCGTTGGCGAACCAGGGCTCGTAGCGGCGCGCTTGGTCGGCGGTCAGGGTGCGGGTGACGGTCTTGCCCGCGATCTTGCGCGTCCAGGAGTGGTAGGGCCCGTGCAGCACCGGTGGGTGTGAGCGGCAGCGGCAGCCGGGGCTAGAGCAGCGCGTGTGGCGCTGGGTCAGGGTGCCGGGCAGGCAGAACCCGATCTGGGCGATCTGCTCGGTGAGCGCGGTGAGCTGCTGCTGGTCGTTGTCGGTGGGAGGGGTCATGTGGGTGTTGTGTTCCGTCCGTAGCTTGAAGTAGCTCACTTCAAGTGAATGACGGGACGCGAGGAAGGAGCGGACGCGATGACCCCGGCCGACCGTTTGAGCTTTTGTCCGAGCGGCTGGGCGCGCTGCCGGTCGTCGATGAGTTCCTGGCGCGGATGGGCGTCGCGGGTCTGCTGGATCGTCATCTGCCCGACGGGGACGCGCGAGTGAGCCTGCCGGCGGCGACCGTGATCGGGGTGCTGGTTCGCAACCTGTGCCTGGAGCGCGAGTTCCTCCGCGAGACCTTGGACAGCTGACCCCGCGCAACGATCTTGCGGCGGCGAATGGGGTCGCGGACCCCCCCGGCGTGCGCGTAGGGTGCGCTGGTGCTTTCCCGCGCCGTGATGACCTTCGTGCGCGCCGCCCTGCCGCCTGCGCCCGCGCGCGTACTCGAGGTCGGGGCGGGTACTGGCGAGCTGGCCGGCGCGCTGACCGACGCGGGCTACGAGGTGGTGGCCATCGACCCCGCCGCGCAGTCGCCGGCGGTGCGCGCCGTCTCGCTCCACGAGGTCGACGAGCCGTACGCGAGCTTCGACGCCGCCGTGGCCGTCGTCTCGCTCCACCACGTCGAGCCGCTCGGCGAGTCTTGCCGGCGGCTCGGCGAGCTCGTGCGGCCCGGCGGTGCGCTGGTCGTCGACGAGCTCGACCTGGAGCGCTTCGACGAGCGCGCGGCGCAGTGGGTGATCGACCAGCGCGGCCCCCGGGAGGGGTCGAGCGAGGCGCAGGAGATGCTCGCCGGTCTGCGCGAGCATCTCCACCCGCTGGGCTCCATCCACGACGCGCTCGAGGAATGGTTTCTGCTCCCAGAGCCCGTCCGCGGCCCGTATCTGTACCGATGGGAGCTCCCACCCGGCCTGCGAGACGTCGAGGAGCAGCTGATCGCCGACGGCCGCCTACCGGCCATCGGCGCGCGGATGGCCGGCACGCGCCGGGACGGCGTGACGCGCTCGCCCAGGTTGCGCGACGGTGAGCTCGAACTGCGTCCCTTCGAGCCCTCCGACGCCGAGGCCCTCGAGGCACTCCTCGCCGAGCCCGAGGTCACGCGCTGGTGGCAAGACGGCGACTACGAGCGCGACACCGGCTGGGTCGTGGCCGTGCACGGCGACCTCGCCGGCTGGGTCCAATACGAGGAGGAGCGCTACGACTGGTATCCGAGCGTCGCGCTGGACATCGCGCTCACGACGGCGCTTCACGGTCGTGGCTACGGACGTCGCGTGCTCCGTCTCGCGATCGAGCACTTCGCGGCCAAGGGCCATCACCGCTTCACCATCGACCCACGCGTCGACAACGAGCGCGCCATCCGCAGCTACGCCGCGGCCGGCTTCAAGCCGGTCGGGGTCCTGCGCGCCTACGAGCGCAATCCCGACGGCGGCTGGAACGACGGCCTGCTGATGGACCTGATCGTGATCGACGGGATGTGGAGCTGGGCGCCCGGGTCACGGGCCGCTCCGGGGCTCGAGGGGGCGTGAGCGCGAGCAGCGCGCCGCGCACCTACTCGGCCCCGGGCGGATCGCCGCGGACGGGGTTGAGCGGCACCTCGATGGGCGGCTCATGGTCGGCCGCGTAGGGGCGCCAGGCGTTGGTGATCGGCATCCGGAGGTCCTGGCCGAACGCACGGGTGGTGATCTTGACCCCGGGGGGCATCTGCCGGCGCTGGAACTCGGAGTCGTCGACGAGCTGGAGCACACGGCGGACGAGCGGCGCGTCGAAGCCGCCGGCGACGAGGTCGTTGAGCGCCTCGCCGCGCTCGAGGTAGCGCTCGACGATCGGGTCGAGGACCGCGTAGCCGGGAAGCTCGCCGTAGGTGTCGGCGCGAACGGTGGGCGGCCGGTCGATGATGCGCTGAGGAATCGCCGGCCCCCGCTGGTTGCGCAGCAGCGCGAGGCGGTAGAGCAGGGTCTTGGGGCAGTCCTTGAGCGGCGCGAACACGCCCGCCATGTCGCCGTAGACGGCCGCGTTGCCCACCGAGAGCTCGGTCTTGTTGCCGGTCGCAAGCGACAGGTGCCCGAGCTGGTCGGAGATCGTCCACAGGATCGCCGCGCGCGTACGCGCCGCCAGCGCCTCGCTCGGGCGCTCGTCGGGAGCGCCGCCCAGCAGCTCGTCAAGGCCCCTTCGCACCGCGGCGGTGATCCCGGCGAGCGGGATTTCGTGGAACTCGATCCCCAGCCCCGCGCTGAGCAGCTCGGCGTCGTGCAGCTCGTCCTCGGGTGAGTCCGGGGTGGGCATCGCGACGCCGATCACGTTCTCGGGACCGAGCGCGTCGGCGGCCACGGCCGCCGTGACCGCCGCGTCGATCCCGCCCGAGAGCCCGAGCACGGCGGAGTTGCGGCCGTTCTTGGCGAGGAAGTCGCGCGTGCCGACCACCAGGGCGCACCAGACCTGCTCGTCGGCGGAGATCTCGGGTGCCGCCTGGGGCCGGGGCAGCGGCTTTCGCGCCCGGCCCGGGCGCGTGTGCACGGTCGTGGCTCGCCCGGCGACCCGCCGCGGCGGCCCGAGCGCCACGTCCACGCAGAAGTCCTCGGTCTCGAACTGCGGCGATCGGTGCAGCAGCTCGCCTTCGGCGTCGAGGACGAGTGAGCCGCCGTCGAAGACGAGCTCGTCCTGGCCGCCGACGAAGTTGACATAGACCACCGGCGTCCCGTTTCGCCGCGCGACCTCGCTTACCAGCGCGCGGCGCCCGGCCGGTTTCTCCTGGTGAAACGGCGAGGCGTTGGGGACGAGCAGGATCTCCGCGCCCGCGGCGGCCTGGGCCTCCGGCGGGCCGTCGCCCGACCACAGGTCCTCGCAGATCGAGATGCCGGCGATGGCCTCGCCGATGCGCCACAGTGCGTCGGGACACGAGCCCGGCGCGAAGTTACGCGCCTCGTCGTAGACCTCGTAGTTGGGCAGCATGATCTTGTGGTAGAGGCCCCGCAGGTGCCCGTCGCAGAGCACCGCGGCGCTGTTGGCGATGTCGCGATCGCGCACGTCCCAGGAGCGCCGCGCGGGCACCCGTGAGATCGTGCCCACCACCGAGGCCATCCGCCCCGAGCTGCGCGCCAGCTCGTCGAGCGTGGCCATCGCGGCGTCGACGAACTCCTCCCGCTGGACCAGATCGGCGAGCGGATACCCGGTCAGGGCGAGCTCGGGAAAGACGAGGACATCGGCACCGGCCTCCTCCGCCTTGCCCATCGCCGCGAGGATCCGCTCCGCGTTGCCCTCGAGGTCGCCGACGACGTTGGGAATCTGCGCGCCGGCGACACGCAGGACCCGGCCCTCTGAAGGGCTTGCTTCGTTCGCGGCCATGGAGCTCATCGTGGCAGCACTCCCCGCCGCGCGTCCAGGCCGCGAAGGCTTACCCGAGCCTGACCCCGCCCTCCGGGGTGAGCGTCCAGTGCGGATTGTGGGCGATCTCCCAGGGATGGCCCTCGGGGTCTATGAACACCGAGCTGTAGCCGCCCCAGAAGGTCTCGGCCGGCTCGCGCCCGATCGTCGCGCCCGCGGCACGCGCCTCCTCGGTGACGGCGTCGACCTCCTCGCGCGTCCCGAGGTTGAGCGCCAGCGTCACGCCTCCCCATCCCGAGGTGTCCTGCACGCAGCTGTCCTGCGCGAGGCTGGCGCGGTCCCAGAGCGCGACGACCATGTCGCCGGCCTGGAAGAAGGCCACGTCGTCGCCGGCCTCGGCGCCGGTCTCCCAGCCCAGCGACTCGTAGAAGCGACGTGCTCTGGCAAGGTCGCGGACGCCCAGGGTGATCACGCCGACTCTCTGTCGCATGCGCACAGTCTGGCGCTTTCGTCGGACCGACCGAAACCGTCGCCCACAAACCGCTTGACTTCAAGCGTACTTGAACTTGTAACGCGGAGCCTTCCGAGTGACGTGATCGCCTTGCTGCGCCTCAACTACGACCGGGCGCTCGCGCGCCACGGCGTGCCGGCTGCCAGTGGATGATCGCCGCGGGCTGGCTTCGCATCGGTGACCGCAAGGCGCCCCTGCGACCCATCAGCCACGCCGGCAGCAGGTCCTCGAGCTCGCCTCTGACCTCCGGCGTGTCATCCAGCAGCAGCCAGTCGCGGTAACGCTCGACCGCCTCGTCCACCGTGGCGTAGCGCCTGCGGTTCGGAAGCTCGACGACCTTGACCTTCGGCGCGATTCCCAGCTCGCGCAGGACGGCGAGCGCATCGAGGTAGCTCGGGCCCGGAGTCCGGGGCGCGCCGTGGAAGTGGCGCCAGATGGGATCGAGCACCGCATCGGCGCAGTAGGCGCCCAGGTAGAGGAACACGTGCTCGCGGGCCGCGGCGTCGAGCTTTTCCAGGAACGGCCGGGCGTCTGGCACGAGGGTGAGGACGAAGGCCGAGAAGACGACGTCGGCGACCGAGGTGTCGGCCTCCGCCCAGGTGCCCGGGACCGTTTCCACGTTCGTCGCGCCCATCTCCTCGGCGTCGCGTCGCAGGATCGCCAGCATCGCCTCGCTGGGGTCGACCGCCGTGACATGGCCGACGTGCTCTGCGAGGGACAGGGAGAAGCGGCCCGCGCCCGCGCCGACGTCGATGGCCGTGCCCGACGGGCCCGTCACACGGCGCAGCCGGCGCAGGAGGGGATCGCCCACCAGGTCCGCGCGGGGCATGCCGGCGGCGTAGCGCTCGGCCCGACGGTCCCAGAAGGAGCCGCTGAGCGACCCGAGGCCGGGCGCCAGGCGGTCGCGCTCCTCGAGGCGGTCGGTGACCAACTGCCGCCATCGCCGTGCAGCGGGGTTGCCTTCGCTCGCCATCGCGGGATTGTCGCGCGAAGCGGCCGAGGGGCGAGCCCCACCTGATGCTCGGGGCGCCCAGCGCGGCTTCCAGCTGCTGCGCGCCCGCGGCGGCGAGCTCGAGCAGGACTTCGCCTACGGAGTCGTGCTCTGATCGCGATCCCGGTCGGCTGAGCCTTGAACGCAGTCGGGGCGCCATCTGGACAACGGCTCCTCCGAACCGCGCAGGCAGCAGGTAACCGACGAAGTGGGGGGCGCCTCCGGGCGCCCCCCGAACGTCTCCCGCCATGGACGCCAACTCCCCCCTCACCGACGAACGATCCCGCCCTCCCACTGAGGGTGGTTCTCGAGCTCGACCTGGCCTCCGAGACCATCGGCGGCCGGCTCGAGGGCCCCGACCCGCGGTCATAGGGATACGTTTCCACCACCAGGCGCCGGGCCGACCCGGCGCGGAAGAGGAGAGAGCATGGGACAGCCGGTCATCCACTTCGAGGTCATAGGGCAGGACCGGGAGAAGCTGCAGAGCTACTACTCCGAGCTGTTCGGGTGGGAGCTCGACACCGACAACCCGATGGGCTATGGACTCGTGCAGCGCGACGGGAACATCAACTCCGACGGGATCGGAATCGGCGGCGGAGTAGGAGGAGGGCCCGACGGATACGAAGGGCACGTCACCTTCTACGTCGAGGTGCCCGACGTGGAGGCCGCAATGGTCAAGGCCGAGAGCCTCGGCGGGACGCGCGTGATGGGCCCCGACGAGGTGATGGAAGGGCTCGAGATCGCCCAGTTCAAGGACCCCGAGGGCCACACGATCGGCCTGGTCAGGGCCACCGGGTCCTAACAGTCTCCCACGCGCTTGGGAGGGGCCCCTCCGCCGCTGGGGCCCTTCTCAGCAGCGCCGAGGCAGGAGACGGGCGATCCATCCCGCGTGGGCCCGCAGCGACCGGCGGCGGTCGACGGTGTCGCCGATCAGCCAGAACATCGGAGGCCAGAGGCCCACGAACAGCGCCCGTCGCTCGGCGTTCCCGCGTTCGTCCTCGCCCACCGTCTTTGCGCGGATCCACAGGACGATGCACAAGGCGATCGAACCCAGCGACATCGCGTGGAAGGGCCAGCCGCGCGGTTCGACCTTCCTCAGCGGCTGACCGGGCATATCGGTAGCTTGACGGATCCGGATCCGCGTCGGATTTGACTGCCGGAGCCCCTTGGCGCGTAGAGCTATCTGATGCCGCGCCGAGCACCCGCCGACCAACCTCTCGCGACCGCGGCCCGCTGGCCGCTTGGGATCGGCCTGACTTCCTGGCGTTACATGTGGCGGACGACCCCCGTGCACCGCTGGGAGATGGCCGGGTCGATGCCCGAGGACGCGCCACCGGCGTATCCGGCCGACTTCGACCTCGAGGGGGTGCAGCAGCCTCGGGACGGCGTCGGACCGCTGATCCACCGGATCTACCGCACACGCATCGGCGGCGTTCGGACCTCCGCCGAGCAGCTCATGGAGGCGCTGACGGCGGACCTCAACCAGGTTGCACCATCCGAGTTCGCGAGCTTTCAAAAGGTTCACGGCGAGCCGCAGCGGCTGGCGATCGGCGACGAGTACGTCGTGCGGATGCCCGGCCCCTGGAACGGTCCGGTGCGCGTGGCGGCGGCCAGCTCCACGGCCTTTCGCCTGGTCACCCTCGAGGGCCACCTCGAGGCGGGGCAGATCGAGTTCAGCGCGCGCTGCGACCACCGCTCGCTCGAGTTCTCGATCGAGTCCTGGGCGCGAAGCGGCGACCGGCTCTCCGACCTCATGTACTCCAACGTGCGGATGGCCAAGGAGGTCCAGTTGCACATGTGGACCTCGGTGCTCGAGCGCGTCGCCGCGCTGCCCGCCGGCAAGCTCGACGGCGGCATCGTCGTTACCACCCGGCGCCTGGATCCCGACTACGACGAGGAGGGGGACGAGGGGAACGCGGCTCGCGGTAACGCGCGCGGCGGCACCGGCCCCGGCCACCGGCGGGCCCGGAGAAGGCTCGTCGAGCTCTCCGATCTCCGCGTGAACTTCGACCACGAAGCGCGCGACGTGGCCGCGCCCGAGGGCGGATGGCGCCTCGACGACATGGTCGAGCCCCTCCCCCACGAGCCGCCCGGACCTCCGGTGGAAGGCGGAAGCTGGCAGGTCGCCCGGGAGCTGATGCTCAACTACCGGGTCGCCGATCCGGCGGTCGTCCGCGCGTCATACCGCGCCGACGCGGAGCTGGCCGGCCGCGACATGCTGCTGCAGATCCGCTTTCTCGGGCTGCGCTTCCAGGTGGGCGTGCGCATCGGCGAGGTCTACGAGGGGCCCGACGACCTCGACGGGCGCCAAGCACACGTGTTCGGCTGGTACTACCAGACCCTCGAAGGGCACTTCGAGCAGGGCCAGATGCACTACGAGGTCTGGAAGTGGCTGGACACCGGCGACGTCGAGTTCCGCCTGCACGCCTTCTCCCGGGTCGCCGAGCACGGCCCGGCCCTCCTGCGCCTCGGCTTCCGCCTCGTCGGTCGCCAGCAGCAGCTGCGGTTCTACCGCACCGCGTGCCGGCGCATGCGGAGGCTCACGGAGGCGCAGCTGGAGATCGAGCAAAGGGCCGAGCCAGGGCAGAGCGCGGGCGGCAGTTAGCTTTGGTCGGGTCGCCGGGGGCATTGCAGCCCCCGGCTCCCACGGATCTGGGCGTGACAGTCTCCCGTCACCCAGCTCTTCTCACCAGCCGTTAGGGCGAGCGGACCCATCGCCATTGGGCGAACAGGCCGGGTTCTCGTTGGAGTAGCCCGGTCCACCACCGTTTGAACCGCTTGTAGGTCCGCAGCCGCCGGTACTTCTTCGCTGCCCAGCGCCTCAGGTAGATGTTGACGCGCCGTAGGAGGGGATACAGCATCGACCGGTAGTACCGGCCGTAATAGTGCATCCATCCGGCGATGATGGGGTTCAGCCATTCCGCCAGGTCGCCCAGCGACAGGTCGGTGCGCCGGTGGATCCGCATCTCGCGGAGCCGGTCGCTCTTGGCCCTCAGCGCCTCGGGGCTGATCGCGGGCAGGAACGACGTGAACTGCACGCCGGTTCTGCCGTTGACCGCGCCCCGTGGCCGGAACGCATATCCGAGGAACGTGAAGCTGGTGTGCTCGTGCTCCCCGCGACGCTGATCGTCCTTGCAATAGACGATCCTCGTCTTCTCGGGATGTAGCCGCAGGCCCACCTCCTTCATCCGCGCGGTGAGCGCGCCGAGCACGTACTCGGCTTGGCGCTTGCTCTTGCAATGCACGACTGGGTGAGTCGCCGGGGGGAGTCTCACCCCCCGGCGCTCGCAGAACCCGGCGTGAACCTCTCAGCTCACCGGGCTCCCATCGTCCAGCCGTCGGGGCGCACGCCAAAACGCCAGTGGGCGAACAGGCCCGGCTGGCGTCTTGC
>JBBPZA010000091.1:0-3978 GCA_038199375.1 Solirubrobacterales bacterium
CGGGCGCTCGGTGACGCTGCGGCCGGAGGGAACGGCCCCGGTGTGCCGCGCTTACGTCGAGCACGGCATGCACAAGCTCGGCCAGCCGGTCAAGCTCTGGTACCTCTCGCCCTTCTACCGTCGCGAGGCGCCGCAGGCGGGACGCTACCGCGAGTTCTGGCAGGTCGGGGCGGAGGCCATCGGCTCCGAGGACCCGGCCGTCGACGCGGAGCTCATCGTGCTGCTGGCCGAGCTGCTCGAGAACCTCCAGGCCCGCGAAGTGCTCCTCCGGGTAGGGAGCCTGGGCACGCCGGCGACGCGGCGCGAGTACCGCGAGCGGCTGATCGCTCACCTGCGATCCAACGAGGACCGCATCGCCACCGACGTGCGCGAGCGCATCGATCTCAACCCGCTGCGGGCCTTCGACTCCGACCACCCCGGTACGCGGGAGGTGATGCGCGACGCGCCCCGGCTGCTCGACCACCTCGACGACGAGGACCGCGAGCACTTCGCGCGAGTGCGCGAGCTGCTCGACGACGCCGGGATCGCCTACGAGGTCGACCCGACGCTGGTGCGCGGCCTCGACTACTACACGCGCACGGTCTTCGAGTTCGAGAGCCGGGCGCTCGGCGCCCAGAGCGGCGTGGGCGGCGGCGGTCGCTACGACGGGCTCATCGAGGAGCTCGGCGGCGATCGCACGCCGGGGTGCGGGTGGGCCGCCGGAGTGGAGCGGATGCTGCTGGCCTCGGGCGGCCAGCCGGCTGGCGCGGCGCCTGTAGACCTGTTCGTCGCCTACGCCAAGGACGATCGCCGGGCGCTCGCCTTCCGGCTCGCGACCGACGCGCGGAGGGCCGGCCTGAGCGCCCAGCACGAGCTCGCCGGCCGTTCGCTGAAGGGCCAGCTCAAGCAGGCTCAGCGCCTTGGGGCGCGGTGGACGGCGATCCTCGGCGACGAGGGCGCCTCGCTCAAGGACATGGAGACCGGCGATCAGCGGGTGGTCGATCCCGACGGCCTGGTCGCGGCGGTCCAGCGCGGGGAGCGAGCGCTGTGAGGGCGGCGCCGCCGGCGCGGCGACTCGGCCGGGGAGGGGCGACGCGGCGCACTGCGGGAGGGACGCAGGCATGAACCCGCCGCGCCCCAACCCCTTCCGCGACACGTGGTGCGGCGCTCCCGATGCCACCGGCGCCGGGAAGGAGATTCGGGTCGCCGGGTGGGTGCACCGCCGGCGCGACCACGGCGGCCTGATCTTCATCGACCTGCGCGATCGCAGCGGGATCCTCCAGCTCGTCCTGCATCCCGACTCAGCGCCCGAGGCCTTCGCGGCGGCCCAGCGCCTGCGCGCCGAGCACGTCGTCTCCGCCGCCGGAGAGGTCGTGCGCCGCGAGGCCCAGAACGTCAATCCCTCGCTTCCGACCGGCGAGGTGGAGCTCGCGGTCTCGGGGCTCGCGGTGCTCGCCGAGGCCGACACGCCGCCGTTCCCGATCGACGAGGAGGGGCCGCTCGACGAGGGCCTGCGGCTTCGCCACCGCATGCTCGACCTTCGCCGGCCCGGCATGGCGCGGGCAATGGCGCTTCGTCACGAGATCACCGCGGCGATGCGCGCAGAGCTCAACGGGCGCGACTTCCTGGAGATCGAGACCCCGATGCTCACGCGCTCGACCCCCGAGGGCGCGCGCGACTTCCTCGTCCCCAGCCGCACCTCGCACGGAAGCTTCTACGCACTGCCCCAGTCGCCTCAGCTCTTCAAGCAGCTGCTGATGATGGCGGGCTTCGAGCGCTACTACCAGATCGTGCGCTGCTTCCGCGACGAGGATCCGCGCGCCGACCGCCAGCCCGACTTCACCCAGCTCGACGTGGAGATGGCCTTCGTCGAGGAGGACGACGTCATCGAGATGATGGAGGTGGTGATGGCGCGGGTGTTCGCCGTCGCGGACTTCGAGATCGCTCCGCCGCCGTGGGAGCGGGTCCCCTACGACGAGGCGATGGCCCGCTACGGCACCGACCGGCCCGACCGGCGCTTCGGCCTGGAGATCGTCGACCTCTCAGATGCCGTGGCCCAGTCGCAGTTCAAGGTCTTCGCCGGTGCGATCGCCGGCGGAGGGGTGGTTCGCGCGATCAACGTCGGCCGCCACGAGCTTCCGCGCTCGGAGCTCGACTCCCTGACCGAGGCCGCGCAGCAGGGCGGCGCCAAGGGGCTTGTGTGGGCCTTCGTGCAGGACGACGGGACGTGGCGCTCCCCCGTCGCGAAGTTCCTCACCGAGGAGGAGCTCGCGGCGGTCACCCAGCGGCTGCACGGAAAGCCTGGGGACCTGCTGCTCGCCGTCGCCGATCGGGCCGAGGTGGCGGCGCCCGTCCTGGGGATGCTGCGCCTGCGCCTCGCCCTCCAGCTCGGGCTCATCCCCGACGACCGCCACGACGCGTTCTGGGTCGTCGACTTCCCGATGTTCTCCCACGACGAGGAGAGCGGGCGCTGGGACCCGCTGCACCACCCCTTCACCGCCCCCGAGGGCGATCTCGACGATCCGGGAGCGCTGCGCTCGCGCGCCTACGACCTCGTGGTCGACGGCTGGGAGCTGGGCGGCGGGTCGATCCGCATCAACCGCCGCGACGTGCAGGAGCGTGTGCTCGAGCTGCTGGGGATCGGCCCGGAGGAGGCCCAGGCACGCTTCGGCTTCCTGCTCGACGCGCTGCGCTACGGGGCCCCGCCGCACGGCGGCGTCGCGATGGGCCTCGACCGGATCGTCGCGGTGACCGCCGGCCGGGCTTCGATCCGCGACGTCATCGCGTTCCCCAAGACCGCGACGGGAGCCGATCCGCTCACCGGCGCCCCAGCTCCGGTGGGCGACGATCAGCTGGGCGAGCTGGGACTGCAGCTGCGCGCTCACCGTCCGGCAGGCTGAGCGGCACGACCGGCGCGGGGGCGTCCAATGAGGATGAGCCCGGCCTCCGGTCTCCGGGACCGCTGCGCGGCGCCTACGGGGTCGTGCCCGCGGGCGGCGCTGCGCCGGCCGGCGGCGCCGGGGCGGTCTCGACTGGGGTGGAGCGGCCGTTGAGCACGTCGCTGACCCGCTGGTCGATCTCCGTCGCATCTGTGTAGCCGACGATCGTGCTCGCGCGGCGCTGGCGGTCGATGACCACGAGGGTCGGTGACTGGAGGACCTGCACGCCGCGGGTGATGGCGCCGTAGCTCCCGAGCTTGGAGAGTGGCGCTGCGGCGACGTAGACGCGACCCCGGCGGCGGTCGACGCGGCGAAGCTCGGCGCGCACGGCGCGGTCGTCGGTCGAGCTGCGGTTCCAGAAGAGGAGAAGGACGACCTTGCGCTTCTCGAGCGCACGCGCGACTGGCTTGGGCAGGTCTGCGGCCTTGACCTTGCCGGGGGTGTTGGGACCGCCCGTGCCGGGCTGGGTCGTGGGCGGGCGATTGGGGGCGGCGGTGCTCGGGTCGGTCTTGCCGGCCCCGGGGTTGTCGACCGCGTCGGAGGCGCCGTCGCGGCCGGCCGCGGCTCCCTCGGCCTGCGCGCGGCCTTGCTTGGCCTTGTCGACGGCGCGCCCGAAGCTCGACTGGGGGGCGTCGGCCGGTGCGGGCGCCGGGGCGGGCTGGGGCGGAGCGCTCGGGGGGGACTTGGGGCGGAGCATGAGGAACCACAACGCCCCGAAGCAGACGGTGAGAAGCAGCAGCACCTGGACTGGACGCGAGACCTGGCTCATCACCTGTCAGTGTCGGCAGCTGAGGCTCGCCCCCTTAGGGCCGCGGTGCGTCGAGCGGCGCCAGGTAGGGCCGGGTCACCGTCAAGAAGACCAAGTCGACTTGGTCGACCTGGTACCTTCACGCTCATGGAGGTCACCGTCCAGGAGGCGAAGACGCACCTCTCGCGGCTTCTTCGTCGAGTCGAGGCTGGGGAGGAGGTCGTGATCCGGCGCGGCCGTGAGCCGGTCGCGATGCTGGTCAGGGCGCCGGCGAAGCCTGGGCGCCGGCAGATCTGGGGAGACCTGGAAGGA
>JBBPZA010000092.1:0-35486 GCA_038199375.1 Solirubrobacterales bacterium
CAGGGTCGACGTTGCATAGACAACGCCTCCCTTCGGCGCCCTCTCAACGTCCCCTGCCGGGCCCGACCGACGGGCCCTGACAGCCACCAACTCCGCCCGACCCACACGTCGGCCCGCTCTCCCTCAGACGAGCCGCACCCAAATCCAATCGGCCCGCCTGGTGGGAGCGGGCCGATTGGCGCTTCTATGGGAGGAGGTGCGGCTATGTGAGGTACGTCGCGCCGCAAAGGATGCGCCCCGGGGCTCAAGATCGAATAAAGCCTCCCTAACTCTTTGCCCAAGGCGGGCCGCCGGCTTCCCGATGCGCCCGAAGAAGCCGGCGTTCACCTGCTCGGGGCCGCGTTCACCTGCTCGGGTAGGCGTAGAAGCCGCGGCCCGCCTTGCGCCCCAGGGCGCCGTCCCGGAGGAGCGCTCGGACGCGCGCGGGGATCGGTTCGCCGATCGCCTCGCCGATGGCGGCCGAGACGTCCAGCCCGACGAGGTCGAGGAGGGCGAGCGGGCCCAGCGGATGGCCCGCGCCCAGCTTCATGCACGCATCTACGTCCTCGGCGGCCATCCCGGTCTTCTCGAGAAGGCGGACGGCGCTGAACAGGTAGGGGAACAGCAGGCGGTTGACCACGAACCCGGGGATGTCGGGCACCTCGACCGCCGTCTTGCCCAGCGCCCCGCAGAGCTCCCTCGCGCGCGCCCGTGTCTCGGGTGAGGCGGCGGGGGGAAAGGCGAGCTCGATCAGCTCCATCTTGGCCACGGGGTTGAACACGTGGAACCCGACGAAGCGGTCGGGCCTGCCCGACGCGTCACCGAGCTGCGCGACGGAGAGCGACGACGTCGTGGTGGCCAGCAGCGCCTCGGGGGCGAGCCGCGATCCCAGGCGGGACAGGTGGCGCGCCTTCTCCTGCGCGTCCTCGACTATCGCCTCGACGACGAAGGTGGCGCCGTCGAGCGCGGCCGGATCGTCGACGACGACCTCTACGCGCTCCTGGTGCTCGCCGCGCTCGACGTGGCGGCGCACGCGCTGCGCCGAGCGGTCGCTGCGCACCCAGACGACGACCTCGCCGTGCTGGGCGGCGACCGCCGCGATGCCAGAGGCGATCGCGCCGCTCCCGAGGATTCCGAGGCGCTCGCGCACGTTAGGTGCTCGTAGTTGACTGGCCAGTCAACGCGGCCGGTACAGTAGTACGGACACCGCCTCCCACGACGCAAAGGATCCCTGAATGAGCGCACACGCCGGCCGCGAGGTCGTCATCGTCGAGGCGGCCCGCACGCCGATCGGCCGCGGGCACAAGGAGAAGGGCTACTTCAGGGACACCCACCCCAACGAGCTCCTGGGCAAGACCTACACCGAGGTAATCGAGCGCGCCGGGATCCCCGCGGAAGCCGTCGAGGACGTCATCGCGGGCTGCGTCCAGCAGTACGGCGAGCAGTCGTGGAACATCGCTCGCAACGCCTGGCTGCAGGCCGGCCTGCCGATCGAGACCGCCGCCACCACGGTCGATCGCCAGTGCGGATCGGCCCAGCAGGCGGTCAACTTCGGGGCGGCCCAGATCGCGGCCGGCGTCCACGACGTCGTCATCGGCTCGGGCGTCGAGCACATGGGCCACATCCCGATGGGCGTCGGCTTCACCTGGGTCGATCAGGTCGGCACGCCCTGGCCGCCCGAGATCATGGAGCACTACGACCTCGTCCCCCAGGGCATCAGCGCCGAGATGATCGCCGATCAGTGGGAGATCCCGCGCTCAGAGCTCGACGAGCTCGCGGTGCGCTCCCACCGCCTCGCCCACCAGGCGACCGAGGAGGGGCGCTTCGAGCGCGAGATGATCCCCTTCCAGGTCAACGGCTCGACCTACGTGACCGACCAGGGCATCCGCCCCGAGGCATCGCTGGAGACGCTCTCCCAGCTCAAGCCGGCCTTCAAGGAGGACGGCAAGATCACCGCCGGCAACGCCTCGCAGATATCTGACGGTGCGGCCGCCGTGCTGCTCATGTCCGCCGATGCGGCCAAGGCGCACGGGCTGACGCCGCGCGCGCGGATCGTCGACCAGACGACCGTCGGGGTCGATCCCGTGATCATGCTCACCGGGCCGATCCCGGCGACCCGGAAGCTGCTCGAGCGCAACAAGATGACCATGGGCGACATCGACCTCGTCGAGATCAACGAGGCCTTCGCGCCCGTCGTCGCCGCCTGGCGCCGCGAGCTGCACCCCGACATGGATCGGGTCAACGTCAACGGCGGCGCGATGGCCCTCGGCCATCCGCTCGGGTCGACCGGCGCGCGGCTGATCACCACCCTCCTCCACGAGCTCGAGCGCTCCGACAAGGAGGTCGGCCTCGTGACCATGTGCTGCGGCGGCGGGCTCGGGACCGGCACATTGATCCAGCGCGTCTGAGGCTTGCGCTCATGGAAGCCTCAGAGCCCGCGTCGTACCTGACGCTCGAGGAGGGCGCGGAGGTCTTCTCCTCCGACGGTGAGCGGGTCGGCACCGTCGCGCACGTGCTCGCCGATCCGGAGGTCGACATCTTCGACGGGTTGGTCATCGACGTGCAATCCGGGCCGGGCGGGCTTCGCTTCGTCGATGCCCCCGAGGTCGGCGAGCTACGGGAGGGCGGCGTGGTGCTGACCCTTCCCGCCGACCAGGTTGCGCGGCTCCAGGAGCCGAGCGAGAACCCGGCGGTGATCGAGCACCACGGCGAGGAGGACGACGCGTCGCCGCTCGAGCTCAAGCTGCGCCGGGCCTGGGATCTCATCTCGGGCAAGTACTAGCAACCTCGACGACCGCGCGCGCCCGGCGGCACGTGCGCACGCGACGGGGCGGCACGGCGCGATCGACGCGGATCACCTCTCCCTGCGCGTCGAGCCAGTGGAGGTCCAGCGCGAAGCGCATGCCGAAGGTGTGCACCGACCGGGTGCGGGGGAGCAGCAGGCACGTTCCCGGCGGCGGGGGGCGCAGGAACGCGAGGCCCAGGAGCCTGGCCCAGGGTCGGGTCGCCACGGGCATGCCGGCCCGCTCGGGAAGGCGACGCAGGCGTCGAGGAAGCATTCACTCTTGAAGAGGCGTCCGCGTCCTCGGCTTCGCCCCCCTCGGTATGCTCGCCGCCGCGCCCGACCAACTCGCCGACCGACCAGGAGGTCCTACGACTCCATGACCCTGACCCGTGCTCTGACCGCCGCCTTCGTCGTCTCCCTCGCCCTGGGTCTCGCAGCGTGCGCCGCCACCCAGTCCGAGGAGGACAAGGCCAAGATGACCGTTGAGGAGTACCTCAAGGCGGTCACCAGCGGCGAGGGCGACACGGCCTGCGAGATGGTCACCGAGGCGACCAAGAAGAACATCGAGCGCGGCGGCCGGTCGTGCGCCGAGACGATCTCGAGCTTGAACACGGGACCGGGGAAGTCCGTGCTCGAGGCCTTCAAGGACGCCGACATCGAGAACATCAAGCTCAACGGAGACCGCGGGACGGCGGACATCAAGGTCAAGGGCCTGACCCAGAAGACCAATCTCCGCAAGGAAGACGGCACCTGGAAGCTCGACACCACCGGGGTCGCCGGCTAGGTATTCGGGCCTTCGAGGCGGGCGATCAGCGCGTCGAGCTCGAGCTCCTCGAGCCCGCGGCCCACCGCCTCGAGCTCCGAGGCGCAGAACTCGACGAGCTCGCGACCCTCCCGTACGAGGTCGAGCGTCTCGCGCAGGCCCGTCTCCCCGGAGTCCAGCCGCCGGATGATCGCCTCGATGCGGGCGGCGGCCTGCTCGTAGGTGCGCTCCTCGTCGGTCATGGCCCCTTCTCCTCCGCGGGAGCGGGAGCGGGAGCGGGACCGGGCCGGGTGGTCGGGGGCGCGGGCTTGCGCGTGGTCCTGAGCGGGCTCGTGGGGAGGTCGTCGAGCGCAAGCGTCTGCTGGCCGTCGTCGGTCAGAGGAGGTCGGCGGCCCCGCTGCGCCGCGACGCGCACCGCGACCCGGCCGTCGTGGAAGCGCAGGCGCACGCGACCCGCAGCACGAGCCGCGGCCGCGCCGGTGACCAGCTCGCCGCCGGGGCCCTCGACGAGCGCGTAGCCGCGCTCCAGCGTGCGCTCGGGATCGTGGGCGGCGAGGGCGAGGGCGAGGCGCTCGAGGTCGCGTGAGCGCCGCTCGACGCCCGCGGGCCCGGCGCGGCGCAGGCCGCCGGCCGCCTCGCGGATCGCGTCGGCGCCGCGCTGGTGCTCGAGCACGGCGGCATCCGCCTTGCGGGCGACGACGAGCAGCCGGCGAGCGCCGAGCGCCTGTTCCTCGGCCGCGCGCCGCCGGGCGCTGGCGCGGAGCTCGCGGACCTGCTGGTGCAGGGTGCGGCGGTGGCGGGCGACGTGCTCGGCGGGGGCTCGCGTCATCACCGCGAGCGCCCGTGCGCGGTCGACGACGGCCCGGCGCCCTTCGCCGCGCAGGCGCTCCGCCGCCCCGGACAGGGCCGCCCGCGCCTCGCCGCAATGCAGCGGGACGGCGGCCTCGGCGGCGTGGGTCGGCGTCGAGCAGGAGACGGCGGCGACGTCGTCGAGCAGTGTCCGGTCGGTGTGGTGGCCGATCGAGGCGACCACGGGAACGCGCAGCATCGCCACGGTCCGGCAGAGTGTCTCGTCGCAGAACGCGAAGAGGTCGGCGAGCGAGCCGCCGCCTCGGGCCACGACGACCACCTCGACCTCGGGCAGCGCGGCCAGCTCGCGCAGGGCGGCCCCGATCCGCGGCGCGGCGTGGCGATCCTGCACGGGCGCGTGGGCCCAGATGAGCCGGCCGGCCCACCCGCGTCTGCGCAGACCGGCGAGGATGTCGTCGCGCGCCTTGCCGCCCCGCCCGCAGACGACGCCGATCGTCCGCGGCAGCGACGGTCGCGGCAGGCGCTTCTGGGGAGCGAAGAGGCCTTCGGCGTCCAGGAGCTTTCGCAGGCGGTCGAGCTGGGCGAGCAGGTCGCCTTCCCCGGCGACCCGCAGCGTGCGGACCAGGAACGTGAAGGCGGGAGAGGAGGTCGCCGAGCCCGGGTAGTAGTCCGGTCCGCCCCCCACCACCACTCGGGCGCCGTCCCCGACGCTTCCGGGCCCGAGGCGCAGCGCCTCCCAGTCGTCGCGCCACGCCGAGCACGGAAGCGCGCCGCCGGCATCGCGGAGCTCGAAGTAGACCTTTGCGCGCCCGCCGTCGCGGAAGTTGACCACCTCGCCGAAGAGCTGCACGCGCGGGCGCTGGCGCAGCCCCTCGCGCAGGCGAAGCGCGTAGGCGCCGACCGGAAAGGGTCCCGGCAGGTCGCTGCCCTCGATGCCCTGCGGGCGGCCGTCGCCCGCATCATGCGTCGAGGCGTCCGGCTCGCCCGCCGCGCCGATCTCTCCCAGCGCTGCCGCTTCCTCCGCTCGCGCGGCGGCCGCCCACAGCGATCGGTCCTCACTCTCGGCCACGGTCAGTGGCTTCTCTGCCGCCGGGCCGGGAGCGGGCCGTTGCGCATGCGGCCGAGCCTAGCGGCATAAGCTGTGCACTCGATGCCCAAAGCCGCATGGCGCATTCCGCTGGTCGCCGGTGGCGTCATCGTGGCCGTCGTGGTCCTCGTCCTCGTCCTGACCTCTGGCTCGGAGGACGGCGGGAAGGACGAGGGCTTCGGGATCCCGGGGACGACGGTCGTTCCGGAGGTCAGCCAGGTTCCGCACCTCGGCGGCGACCCCAAGGCGACCAAGGAGCCCGAGGGGGTCGCAACGCTCGGCGCCCTGCCCAAGGCGCGGCGTGCGGACAAGACCACCAGCGTGCCGAGGATCGGCAGGGTGGAGGGCCTTGCCCTGCCCCAAGCGCTCGACACGCTCTCCAACGACATCGGCAGCTTCTGGCAGCAGGCCTTCAACACCTCGGGGCTCGAGTTCGTGCCGGGCGAGCACGCGATCATCACCCCGGGCGGCCCGCCGGTCAGCACCCAGTGCGCTCCGGGCGAGGGATCGCAGCCGGTGAGCAGCGACTTCCCGACCGCCTTCTACTGCGGGGCCGATGACAGGCTGTTCCTTCCCGTCACCTGGTTCGAGGACGTCGTGCTGCCGTCGGGCGACGCCGCCGTCGCGACGGCGGCGGCCCACCAGTGGGGCCACCGGGTCCAGGACGTCGTCGGCGTGAACCCCGAGGACGCCCCGCAGACGCAGCGCGGACCCGGGTACGAGCTCATGGCGGACTGCCTTGCCGCGGTCTGGATGGCAAGCGTCTACGAGCGAGGATCTCTGCCCGAGGGCGCCGTGAGGAAGGGCCTCGACGTCTCCAAGAAGGTCGAGGACCTGCCCAAGGGCATTCCCGAGGGAACGCTCGCCCACGGGAGCTCACAGGATCGCATGGACGCATTCGCCCTCGGCTTTGACAGCGCCGACCCAGCAAGGTGCCAGGACATCACCCCAGAAGGGCTCTGACAGGGAGACACCGCCGCCGCGGGCGACCGCGACGGACGGAGGGAGGTCGTGGGTCGCTACTCGGAGGGGCTGCCCTCGGCGAGGCCCAGCCGTGCCGAGGGCAGCGGGGCGAGGTCGTCCTCTCCCTCGGCTCCCCTGGCCCCGCGCGTCTCGGCGCCGTAGGCGATGCGGTCCAGGCGCTCGATCTCGCGCTCTCCCTCGACGCGCGCCGGATGGTCCTCGGGCAGCCCGCGGATCAGGGTCCGGATCCGGTTGCGCAGCTGGAGCGCGAAGTGGGGGGTCGAGGCGCCCATGAGCTGACGCACCTCCTCGACGGTCACCTCATGACCGGACGTGCGCCGCCCAGGGTGCTCTGCCTCGCTCACGCTCCCGGCCTTTCCTTTTCCTTGCTGCCGCCACCGCCACCGCCACCGCCGTTGCGGTCGACCGGGAGGATCTCCAGCAGTGCGTCGATGCGTGCCTGGACACCCGGGGACACCGCCCCCTGGTCGCCGATCAGCCAGCCGTGGTTGTAGGCGCCGCGCACGGGGTCGCGATCGTAGCCGGGCTGGATGTCGAGCAGGTAGTCTTCGACCGGACGCGGCAAGAGGTTCGGGCGGTCGACGAGCAGGAGCGGGCCATAGCTGCCGCTCGCCGACAGGGGCGCGGCAGCGGCCGCGTCGAGCGGGCGGTCCTGGTTGGCGAACACCAGCCCGTGCCCGGGATCGACCACGCCCCAGCCGAAGGTGCCGTCGGTGTAGCGCGCGAAGGCGATCGCGTTGTTGACGGGGTCGATGGCGGCGATCCGGGTGACCTTGCCGAGCTTCTCGAGCTCCTTGGTCACGGGCTTGGGGATCACGGTCGTCGGCCCGAGGACGTAGATGTTGGGCTTCTCGTGGGACATGAGCGCCGAACGGGTCTCCGAGGGGACGCCCTTCCGGGTCACGAAGAGGACCGAGTCACCCGACTTCGCCGCCCAAGCGGCCGCGGGGATGGAGAACGCCGCGGATTCCGAGGACGCGATCACGACGTTGCTGCTGGCCTTGCCGGCGACGATGCTGCGGAAGCGGTCGATCTCACGCGCCAGCGCGAACGGATTCGAGCCCTTGAGGTCGAGCGACTTGAGGCCGCTCGGCTTGGCGGCGCCGCCGATGCGCAGCACCTGCGCCCCCTTGGCCGCGACGGCGCTGCCGCGAGGCTGGAGCGCGTCGAGCGCGCTCTGGGTCGCTTCGGGCACCGAGGAGCCGTCGGTCAGCAGGACGGGGGCGCGCAGCGGCGATGCCATGAGCACGGAGGCGGCGACGCCGGCCTGCCAGTTGCCCTTGTCGACCAGGGCGACAGCCGGCGGTCGTGTCTCGGGGTTGGCCCCCGGGAAGACCGCCAGGGCGACCGATGCCGCGTCGGCGACCGCGTCCCCGCCGCCCACGCGGGTCGTGTTCTTGGTGGCGAAGGTCGGGAAGCCCAGCTTCTCGGCGGCCTTGGGCTCCTTGCCCTGCCGGCCGAGCGCCGGCTGGTCGGCCTGCAGGCCGCCGCCGTCGTCGGATCCACACGCGCCGAGCCCCGCGAGCGCGAGCAGCAAGCCGAGAGCGGTGATGAGGCGGGTCCACCGCATCTGCCCGGACCATAGCGATGCCCGGCGCCGGGCATCGCCGCTCGCTCGCCGCGCCGCTCGCGTGATCGGCGGCGTACGCTACCTTCCGCCCTTGACTGACTGGTCAATCGCACAGGAGCCTACTTCGTGGACTTTCGCCTGACCGACGAGCAGCTCGCCTTCCAGGAGCACTGCCACCGCTTCGCCGTCGAGGTCATCCGGCCCGTCGCCGCGCAGCACGACCGTGAGCAGACCGTGCCCTGGGAGGCCATACGCGAGGCGCGTCGCTGGGACCTGCACGGGCTCGAGCTCCTCCAGCGCCTGGCCACCGACGGCGACGGCGTTCTCGCCGTGATCTACGCGGAGGAGCTGCACTGGGGCTGCGCCGGGATCGCACTCGCCATCGCGGCGGGGTCGCTCGCCGCCGCGGGCATCGCCTCCTCGGGAACGCCCGAGCAGATCGGTCGCTGGATGCCCGAGTGCTTCGGCGTGGGCGAGGAGATCAAGCTCGGCGCCTACGCGGTGACCGAGGCCGGCGCGGGCTCCGACGTCAAGTCGCTGCGTACCACCGCCAGGCGCGACGGCGACGAGTGGGTCCTCAACGGTGCCAAGGTCTTCATCTCCAACGGTGGAATCGCCGACGTGACCGTGGTGGTCGCGACCGTCGACCCAACCCTCGGCCATCGCGGGCAGGCGTCCTTCGTCGTTCCCAAGGGAACGCCGGGGCTGCGCATGGGCAAGAAGGAGGACAAGATCGGCATCCGCGCCTCCCAGACCACCGAGGTCATCCTCGAAGACTGCCGGATTCCCGGGGAGTATCTGCTCGGCGGCCAGGGCAAGCTCGAGGCAAAGCTCGAGCGCGCGCGCCGGGGGGAGCGAGGCGGCTCCTCCGGCGCCCTGGCGACCTTCGAGGTGACCCGGCCATTCGTCGGGGCCTCTGCTCTGGGCATCGCCCGGGCGGCCTACGAGTGGACGCTCGACCACCTCGACGGCCGCAGGGACGAGGACGGCGGGCTGCTGCTCGAGCAGCAGCGCGTTCAGCAGGTCCTCGCCGACGTGGCGACCGAGATCGAGGCTGCCCGCATGCTGGTGTGGCGCGCGGCGTGGATGGGCCGCAACGGCGTCCCGATGACCGCCGGCCAGGGCTCGATGTCCAAGCTCAAGGCGGGCGACGTGGCGATGTGGGCGACCACGACGCTCATGGACCTCGTGGGCCCGGAGGCCTGGAGCACGGAGCACCCGCTCGAGAAGTGGTTCCGCGACGCGAAGATCTTCCAGATCTTCGAGGGCACCGCGCAGATCCAGCGCCTGGTCGTCGCGCGCATGCAGGTGGCCGACCGCCGCGACAGGCTCGCCGAGGCGATCGAGAAGGTCACCGAGGAGGCGGTCGCGGCGAGCTCCGCCGCCCCGGCGGCCGCGTAGCGAACGCTGCAAGATCTCGCCCAGGCTTCTGCTAGCCTGCCGCATCGCCGAATCCTCGGGAGATCCCGAGGACCGGGGGACCCAGTAGTGCAGGGGCTAATTCCACGGTAATCCGTGGGGGGCGCCGGCTCTTTCCGCGCCAGCCCGTCAGCTAACCCCGGAGGCCCACGAAAGAGGTATACCGCCTTGCGGACCAAGCTGGCCATCGCCGGGTTGACCATGACCATGCTCCTCGCGCTGCCCTCGGGCGCCGCGCTCGCCGGCACCGGCGGCTCGTCCTACGCGCCGTCCAAGCCGCAGCCCCCCTCTCCGGCCGCGCCGGCGCAGACGACGAGTCCGGCCGGCAAGCCGGTCGTCTCCGGCAACAAGGCCAAGCTCCTGCGCAACGGCCTCGCCGCCGCGCCCGCCAACGCTCCCGAGCAGGTCAAGAAGATGATCTGGGCGGCCAACAAGATCCAGAGCAAGCCCTACGTCTACGGCGGCGGCCACGGGACCTTCCCGACCGACCGCGGCTACGACTGCTCGGGCACCGTCTCCTATGCCCTCTACTACGGAGGGATCCTCGACGGCGAGCCGCGCGACGCCGTCGGCTTCTTCACCTGGGGCGACGAGGGTGAAGGAACGTGGGTCACGGTCTACGCCAACGCCGGGCACGCGTTCATCGAGATCGCCGGGTTGCGGCTGGACACGAGCGCCGCCGGAGACCGGGGCCGCTCCCGCGGCCCGCGTTGGCGTAAGACCCTCCGCGACACGAGCTCCTTCCAAGCCCGCCGCTGGCCCGGGCTCTAGGCCCGGTCCCTCGACGCTGGTCAGCCGCCCGCCAGCCGTCGACGGAGAGGATGCGCACTCGCGGAGCGATAGTCTGACTCTACGCCCATCCCCGACGCGTCGAAGGAGAATTGATGGCCGGCACAAGCGGTCGCTTCACCACGATGATCAAGGCCAAGGTCAATCGGCTTCTCGACCGGGCCGAGGATCCGGGTGAGACGCTGGACTACAGCTACACCAAGCAGATGGAGATGCTCCAGAACGTCAAGAAGGGCATCGCCGACGTCGTAACCGCGAAGAAGCGCCTCCAGATGCAGTCCGCGAAGCTCGAGCAGCAGGTCGTGAAGCTCGACACCCAAGCCCGGCAGGCGATGGGCGCCGGCAAGGAAGATCTTGCCCGCACGGCGCTCGAGCGCAAGACGCTGGCCCAGTCAGAGCTTCAATCGCTCGACCCCCAAGTTGCAGAGCTCGAGGCCCAGCAGCAGTCGCTCATCGACAAGGAGCAGAAGCTGCGCACCAAGGTCGAGGGCTTCAGGACCAAGAAGGAGGTCATCAAGGCCCAGTACTCCGCCGCCGAGGCGCAGGTCAAGATCGGCGAGGCGGCCTCCGGCGTCGGCGAGGAGATGGCCGACGTGGGCCTCGCGATGCAGCGGGCGGTCGACAAGACCGAGTCGATGCGCGCGCGGGCTGGGGCGGTCGAAGAGCTCGAGGCGGCCGGCGCCTTCGAGGACCTCACCCAGCTCGGCGACGGCCAGGACGACATCGACCGCCAGCTCGCCCAGCTGAGCTCGGGCGAGCAGGTCGAGGACGAGCTGGCCAAGATGAAGGCCGAGCTCGGCGCGGGCTCTCCCGCGCCCCCCGGCGAGCTCGAGAGCGGTGGCGGCGGGCCAGCCACCGGGCCGCGGCCGGGGGCGGGCCAGTGACCGTCGTCCGCATCGCCACCGACGCCCAGTACCGCCTGCCCGACTCCGATCTCGACCGCCTCAACGAGCTCGACAACCAGGCCCAGGTAGCCGTCGACGCCAACGACGAGGGCAGCTTCCAGGTGCTCCTGGCCCAGATGGTCGAGCTCGTCCGCACCGACGGCGAAGCCCTCGCAGACGACGAGCTCGTCGAGTCGGAGATCATCCTGCCGTGGCCCGACTCGACGATCGCCGAAGTGCGCGCGGCCTTCACGGGCGAAGGGTTGATCCCGGGCTGAGCGCCGCGCTCTAGATCGGGATTCCCCACAGCGCCAGCCACCGTTCGAGCTCTGGCTCGATCGGGAGCTCTGAGCCGAGCTGCGCCTTGAGGCGCAGCTCGTACTCGTTGTCGCGCGCTTCCCCGCCGCCCGCGGCGGGGACGAAGGGGTGAAAGGTTCCGCGCTTGTAGTTGTAGATCAGGTACAGGGGCCGGCCTTGGGCGTCCTGGAAGGCGAAGACCGCGCAGAGGATTCGCTCGCCGTAGCCGCCCTCCTCGAGCGAGCCGCTCAGGGCGTTGAGGGCGACGACGAGGTCGTCGAAGTCGGGGTCGCGGACGACCACCCAGCGGTAGCCGTAGCGATCGTCGGTGGAGTCGACCTGCGTGCCGGACTCGCTTCCGACGCCCTTGACGATCTCCTCCGCCTCGCGCACGATCTGGGTGAAGTCCCCGGTCTGGAGCGGCTGGAAGACAACCGCCGCCGCGCCGCGCGTGAGGACCTCGAGCTCGGTCGCCATCGTGATGTAGGCCGTGGTCAGCGCGAAGAGCTGGTCGGGCTTGGCTTTCTCGAGCTTGCGTCGCCCGAGGATGACGTCGAAGAGGCCCACGAAGGGCCGATTATGCCGTGCCCTGGAGCTGGGCCTCGAGCCGCTGGAGCGCGGCGATCCGCTTCTCCATCGGCGGGTGGGTGGAGAACAGGTTGAACAGCGACTTCTTGGCTCCCGCCGGGAAGATGTAGAAGGCGTTGAGCTCGGTGTTGGCGCGCATGTCGCGGGCGGGAATCCGGTCCATCGTCCCGCTGATCTTCATGAGCGCCGAGGCCAGCGCGCTCGGGCGGCCGGTGATGACGGCGGCGCCCCGGTCGGCGGCGAACTCGCGGTAGCGCGAGAGGGCCTGAAGAAGCATGAAGCTGACCATGTAGACGCCCATCGCCACGAGGATGACGACCAGGAAGCCGGGGCCGTCGTCGTCGGAGTCGCCGCCGCCGAAGAAGAAGCCGAACTGCACGATGTAGGAAGCGACCGTCGCGAAGAAGGAGGCGATGGTCATGACGAGCACGTCGCGGTTGGAGACGTGCGTGAGCTCGTGGGCCATGACGCCCTCGAGCTCGGCGGGGGAGAGGATGTCCATGATCCCGGTCGTGGCGCACACGGTGGCGGACTTCGGCGAGCGGCCGATCGCGAAGGCGTTGGGCATGGCGGTCTGGGCCACCGCCACGCGAGGCTTGGGGAGGTCGGCCTGGACGCACAGGCGCTCGATCATCGCGTGGAGCTCGGGCGCCTCTGCGGGGGTCACCCGGCGTGCGCCCATGGCGGCGAGCGCGAGCTTGTCGGAGGCGAAGAGCTGGAGGAGCAGCAGGCCGCCGGCCACGACGACGATGAAGATCGTCCCCAGACCGGAGGCGATGAGCGCGCCGATGAGCACGGAGTAGACGAGCCCGAGGAGGAGCATGGTGACGAGCATCCGGACCTGGAGCCCGGTGTCGCGCCCGAAGGACGTGCCGCTTGCCATGACAGAGATTCTAGAGGAACCGGTCAGCGGCTCCCGAAGCGCGGCGGGATGCACGCGCCATGGCCAGTCTCCATAACTGTGAACCTCCGGTTGACCCTCATGACCAGGCTCCTAGACTCGGCTCGGAATGCCCGCGCGCCTCCGCGTCCTGCTCGCCGGGATGGCGATTCCGCTTGCCCTCTGGCTTGCCTTTCCTCTGCTCTCCGACGCCGGACTGAGCGAGCGTGCGCGGTCGCTCGAGCGCCAGATCGATCGCAAGCAGCGCCAGGTCGACGGCAAGCGCGGGCGCGAGACCCGCCTCCAGCGCCAGATCTCGCGCTACGGCCGGACGATCGGCCGTCTTCAGGGCCGGATCTCCGGCCTGCAGACGCGCGAGAACGGGCTCCAGACCGATCTGGACGCAAAGCTCGCCGAGCTGGCTGACATCCAGGAGTCGCTGCGCAGGGAGCGCTCGCGGCTCGTGCGTCTGCGCACCCGGCTCGTTACCGGCCGGAAGATCCTCTCCGAACGTCTCGTCGAGCTCTACAAGGCCGGCCAGCCCGACGTCGTGACGGTCATCCTGGAATCAGACGGCTTCGCGGACCTGCTCGAGCGCAGCGAGTTCCTGGGTCGGGTGTCGCGCCAGGACCGCCGGGTCATCGCGCGCGTCATCTCCGACAAGAAGGAGACCACCCGGACGACGAAGCGGCTCGCCGGCCTCGAGGCGCGCCAGACCGTCGTGGCCGGCCAGATCCTGGGCCGCCGCAACGAGGTCGCCTCGATCCGCGGGGAGGTCACCTCGCAGCGCGACAACTTCGCGGATGCCCGCGGCAAGCGCAGGGAGCTGCTCTCTGACACGCGCACGAGCCGCCGGAAGGCCCAGGACTCCCTGGAGTCGCTGGAGGCCGAGAACGCGAAGGTGACCTCACGCATCCAGGCGCTCACGGGCGGCGGGAGCGGTGGCACCGCGGCGCCGATCCGGCGCGGGTCGGGTGCGCTCATCTGGCCGATCAACGGCACGATCTCCTCTCCGTTCGGCATGCGCTGGGGGCGGCTGCACGCGGGGATCGACATCCCGGCCTCCGTGGGAACGCCGATCCGGGCCGCGGACTCCGGGAAGGTCATCCTGGCCGGCTCCCAGGGCGGCTACGGCAACTACACCTGCATCCAGCACTCCGGGTCGATGTCGACGTGCTACGCGCACCAGTCGAGCATCCGGGTGAGCGTCGGCCAGAGCGTCAGCCAGGGCCAGGTCATCGGCGCGACCGGCAACACGGGCAACTCGACCGGCCCGCACCTGCACTTCGAAGTGCGGATCAACGGTACGCCGGTCGACCCGGTCGGGTACCTGTAGCTCCGCGGCGGATCGGCCCCGCGCGCTTGGCGCGGCTCTAGGCTACGGCCCGTGCGCCCCGAGCTCGACCTCCTCGGCCTCCCGATCAAGACCTTCGGGCTGCTCTTCGCGCTCGGCTTCCTGGCCTGCGGCCTGCTCATCGCGCGTCGCCTTCGGGAGCTTGGCAAGCCGGTCGACTGGGCCTACGAGATCGCCTTCGCGGCGCTCTTCGGCGGGATCGTGGGCTCGCGCGCGTACTGGGTCGTCCAGAACTACGACCAGACCAAGGACGACATCCTGGGCAGCCTCGTCTCGGGTTCCGGGCTGGTCTGGTACGGAGGAGTGGTCGGCGGGACGATCGGCGGCCTCCTGTGGGCCAGGACGAGGGGGATGCTCGGCCTTGGGATGTTCGACCTCGCCGCCGCGCCGCTCGCGCTCGGCTACGCGATCGGCCGCGCCGGATGCCAGGTCTCGGGCGACGGCGACTACGGCGACCCCTCGAGCCTCCCCTGGGCCATGCCCTATCCGGATGGCACGGTGCCCACCACCCAGGACGTCCACCCGACCCCGGTCTACGAGAGCGTCGCGATGGGCTTCGTCGCCCTGTGGCTATGGCGCCGCCGCGATGCCTACCGCCCGGGTGTGCTCTTTGCCTTCTACCTCCTGCTGGCGGGGCTCGAGCGCTTCCTCGTGGAGTTCATCCGCCGCAACGACCCCACCGCGCTGGGTGTCACGGTGCCCGCGCTGGAGAGCCTGGTCCTCGCGGTCGTGGGCGCCGTCTGGCTCCTGCTCGCAAGCCGGCGCGGCGGGCTGGCCCCGGGTGCGCCCGCGGTCGCCTGACGACGCTCGGGAGGCGGCCGCCCGCGGACGGATGTTCCCCTTTCCCGGAGGGCTCGGAGGCCATACCCTGTTCGCGAGCGGCTCGCGGCCCTCAAGCCGTCGCGCCGACGACCCGATACGTGTCATGGATGGATCCACTTCGTTGAGTCGGCCATGAGGACGACAAGAGCCTTCATCGCAGGTCTTGGGACCACCGGCTCGCTGCTGGCGGCCACCGCTTGCGCGTTCCTGCTCACCAGTGCGCTGGTGGCCTTCAACGGCTGGCCCGGCGGCGGAATCGGTGACGACGTCAACAGCCTGTTCGTCGACGACGAGCCAGTCACCGTCGCCAGCGCCGGTCCCGAGGGCGTCGCCGCCGACTCGACGGAGGCCGCCGCGTTCGTGCTCTCGGTCCCCGGCGACCATGGTGGCGGCGGAGGCGGCCATGTCCCGGGCGCGGCTTCCTCAGGCGTCCATCCCGGCACGTCCGGAGGAACCGGGATCGTCCAGGTCGCCCCGGGAGGCGGCCCAACGCCGCCCGCGGGGGGCGGCGGCTCGGGTCCCGCTGTGGACGACGGGCTGGGCGGCAGCCCGTTCGGGGGGGCCGGTCCACGGCCGAGCCCGCCTCAGTCTGCGGAGGTGCCCAGGAGCCCGACCATCGGAACCTCGATCGCCGACACGACCGGCCAGCTCGGGGACACAGTGAGCAGCACCACCAACCAGGTCGGCGCCGCGGTCGGAGGCCCGGTCGGAGACGTCGTGACGAGCATCGGGCAGGCCGTCGACGATCTCGTGACGGGCATCGGCCAGCAGGTCGGCGGCACCTTCGGCCCGAAGTAAGGGCTCGCGCAGGAATAAATGGCGCCGCGGAGCGCCCGCCCCCGATCCGTCAGTTGTTCATGCGCGGTCCCTAAGCCGCTCCGCGAGCTCAGCCGGCTCGGCCCTCCGTCGCGCGGGCGGCGGCGAAGGCCCGCGCGATGAAGCGCAGGGACTCGCCCTGCATCTCGACGTCGTGCTGGATGGAGCGATGGTGGCCGCCGGGCACCACGACGAGGCGGCGCCCGGGAGCCGTGTCCGCCTGGTGAAGGGCGATCGAGTGGGTGACCGGGATGTCTTCGTCGCCCTCGGCGTGGAGGAGCATCAGCGGGACGTCGAGCGCTCGGACCTCCCAGATCAGGTCGTGGGCCTCGAGGAATGCCTCGACCTTCGCCACGTCGGCGTGCCACTCCCAATCCCCCGACCGCAGGCCGCGCAGCAGGTGCTCCGGCCCGGCCGGGCAGAGCGCCACGACCGCCGCGGCGTCCACCTGCCGCGCCGCCATGATGGCCACGTAGCCGCCCATGCTCGAGCCGCGCAGAGCCACCGGCCCGTCTCCCAGCAGCTCGCGGATGTGGACGACGTCGTCGGCGAGGCGGTCGTCGAGCGGTCCCTCGCTCTCGCCGTGACCCCGCTGGTCATAGACCACGGCCGCGAGGCCGGCCTCCCGGGCGGAGCGCGCGAAGTCGAAGTGGTTCTCCTTGCGTGAGCCCGCGCCGTGGAGGATGACCAGCCCGCCCCTCGGCGTCCCCGCCGGCTCGAAGAGCGCATAGCTCAGGCCCTCGTGGACACCGGCGCGGTCGGGTGGGAAGGGAGTCGGATGCCGCATACTCTCGGGCGATCATGGCACGGGTCGCACATTCGGTCTCCTCGGTCTATCCGATCGGCAGCCGGCTCGACGATGCCGGCAGCCTCGAGGTCGGCGGCTGCGACGTCGCCGAGCTGGCGCGTGAGGTCGGGACGCCTGCCTACCTCGTCGCCGAAGACGATCTGCGCGCCCGCGCGCGCGCGTTCACCGACGCGATGCGCGCCCGCAACGAGGACTCCGAGGTCCTCTTTGCCTCCAAGGCCTTCCCGTGCACCGCCGTCTACCGCCTGTTCGCCCAGGAAGGGCTCTCGTGCGACGTGGCCAGCGGCGGGGAGCTGCACATGGCGCTCGCCGCGGGCTTCGCGCCCGAGCGGATCTACCTCCACGGCAACGCGAAGTCCGCTCGCGAGCTGCGCGAGGCCGTCTACGCCGAAGTCGGCCACGTGGTGGTCGACAACATGGAGGAGATCGGGCGCGTCGGCGCCCTGCTCGAAGGACGGAGCCAGTCCGTGCTCGTGCGGGTCACCCCCGGCATCAAGCCCTCGACCCACGACTTCATCGCCACCGGGCAGCTCGACTCGAAGTTCGGCCTGCCGCCCGACGACGCGCGCGCGGCCATCGAGCGCATCGAGGCCACGCCGGGCCTCGAGCTCCGTGGGCTGCACATGCACATCGGCTCCCAGATCTTCGAGCTCGAGTCCTTTCGCAAGGCCGTCGAGGCGATCTCCCACCTGGGGATCGACTTCCCGGTCTACAACCTCGGCGGCGGCTTGGGCGTCGCCTACACGGCCGGCGACGAGCCGCCCTCGATCGAGGACTACGTCGAGGCCAAGCTGGGCGCGGCCCATGAAGTCCTCGGGCCCGGCAAGCGCCTGCTGATCGAGCCCGGGCGCGCGCTGGTCGCCAACTCTACGGTGACCGTCTACACGGTGGAGTCGGTCAAGCGCGGCCTTTCCACCTACGTCGCCGTCGACGGCGGCATGTCCGACAACCTGCGCCCGATGCTCTACGGCGCGGTCTACGAGGCGGCCCTGGTCGGTCGCCCCGCGCCGGGCGGCGAGCTCTGCCACGTCGCCGGCAAGCACTGCGAGTCGGGCGACGTGATCGTCCGCGACGTCCACCTGCACGATCCGCGGCCCGGCGATCTCCTCGTCACCCCGGCGACCGGGGCCTACGGCTACGCGCTGGCCAACAACTACAACGGGGTGCCGCGCCCGCCGGTGGTCTTCTGCAAGGACGGCGACGCTCGGGTCGTGGTGCGTCGCGAGACCTACGAAGACCTGCTCGCCCGCGATGCCTGACCCGTTCAGGGTTGGGCTCCTAGGCCGCGGGACGGTCGGCTCGGCCTTTCATCGCCTGCTCGAGCAGCGGGCCGAGGCGGTCGCGGGCGTCGCCGGGCGGCGGCCGGAGATCTCGGGTGTCCTCACGCGCAGCCAGGGGAGCTTCGACGACATCCTCGCGCGGTCCGATCTCGTCGTCGAGCTGATCGGCGGGGTCGAGCCCGCGCGAGAGTACGTGCTCAGGGCGATGCGCGCCGGGCGCCACGTGGTCACGGCCAACAAGCAGCTGCTCTCCCAGTACGGCGACGAGCTCTGGGAGGCGGCCGTCGAGAACGAGGTCCAGCTGCGCTTCGAGGCCGCGGTGGCCGGCGTCGTGCCGGTCGTCCGCGTGCTCTCAGAGACGCTCGCCGGCTCCTATGTCGAGCGACTCCACGGGATCGTGAACGGGACGACCAACTACGTCCTGTCCGAGATGGCGGGCACGGGCGCCTCCTACGCGGACGCCGTGGCACACGCCCAGGAGCTGGGCTACGCCGAGGCCGACGCCACCGAGGACGTCACGGGACTCGACGCGGCGGCGAAGATGGCGATCCTCGCGCGGCTGGCCTTCGATGCCGCCGTCGACCTCTCGGACGTCCGCTACGAGGGCATCGAGCAGATAACCGTCGACGACCTCGAGTACGCGCGCGAGCTCGGCCTGCAGCTGAAGCTGATCGGCACGGCCGAGCGTATCGACGGCGGCCTGTCGGTCCGCGTCCATCCCGCCTTCCTCTACGGCGGGCATCCGCTGGCCAGCGTGAACGGGCCGTTCAACGCGGTCACGGTGGAGTCGCCCGACATCACCGAGATCACCATGTCGGGCCCCGGCGCCGGTGGGCCGCAGACCGCCAGCGCGGTGCTCGGCGACGTCGTGAGCGCGATGATCCCGCCCCCATCGCTCCCGCACCGCCTCGAGCGGATCCCGATCGTCTCCGACGTGGTCTCGGCGTTCTACCTCCATCTCGAGGTCGCCGACCGGCCGGGTGTGCTCGCACAGGTCGCCGAGCTGCTCGGCCTCCAGGACGTCTCGGTCAAGTCGGTCGTCCAGAAGGGCCTTGGGGACGACGCGCGCCTGGTCATGGTCCTCCATCCGGTGCTCGAGTCGCGCTTCTTTGCCGCCGTCCGGCTCATCGGCCGGCTCGACGCGATCCGATCTGCGCCCCGGGCGATCCGCGTCATCGAGGAGGAGTTCGTGTGATGCGCTTCTCAACGCCGGTCTGGTGCGTCATCGAGGGGGAGATCGCCTGATGCCCCTCCCGGCCGCGGCCGTCCTCGTCATCGAGGGGGGGCTCTCCTGACCGGCGTCATCGAGCGCTACTGCGACGCGCTCCCGTTCGCGCCGGGTGACCCGGTGGTCTCGCTCGGGGAGGGCTCGACCCCGCTCGTCGGCGCTCCGACGATCTCGGCGCAGGTGGGGGCGGAGGTCTGGCTCAAGCTCGAGGGGGCCAACCCGACCGGCTCCTTCAAGGATCGCGGGATGACCTGCGCGGTCTCCGCCGCGCTGCGCGAAGGGGCCGAGGCGATCATCTGCGCGTCGACGGGGAACACCGCCGCCAGCGCGGCGGCCTACGCGGCGCGGGCCGGCCTGACCGGGGTGGTGATCGTCCCGGAGGGGAAGATCGCGGCCGGAAAGCTCGCCCAGGCGCTCGTCCACGGGGCGCGGGTCGTCGCCCTGCGCGGAAACTTCGACCAGGCGCTCACGCTCGTCCGCGAGCTCGTCGACCGCCACCCGATGGCGCTGGTCAACTCGGTCAACGCCTTCCGGCTGGAGGGCCAGAAGACGGCGGCCTTCGAGCTCCTCGACGAGCTCGAAGGGGAGATCGACGCGCTCTGCATCCCGGTCGGCAACGCGGGGAACATCACCGCCTACTGGAAGGGCTTCGGCGAGCGCGGCGCGGCCCCGAGGATGCTCGGCTTCCAGGCCGAGGGAGCCGCCCCGCTCGTGCACGGCGCGCCGGTCGAGCATCCCGAGACAGTCGCCAGCGCGATCCGGATCGGCAACCCGGCCCGCTGGGAGGAGGCGATGGGCGCGGTGACCGGGTCGCGCGGAGCGATCCGCGCCGTCTCCGACGAGGAGATCCTCGCCGCGTGGCGCATGCTCGCGGCGCGCGAAGGGGTCTTCTGCGAACCGGCGTCCGCCGCCTCGGTCGCCGGCCTGCTGCGCTACGGCGCCGGGGACGCGCGGCGGATCGCCTGCGTGCTCACCGGCCACGGGCTCAAGGACCCCCAGACCGCGCTGGACCGCGCCGGCGCGGTGGTGCCCTGTGAGCCGGAGCTGGCGGCGGTCGAGGAGGCAGTGCTCGCGTGAGCGGCGCTGATCCGCCGCGCACGTCGACGTCGGCGCTCCTCGGGTCGACCCGCCCGTGAACCGCCGCCGCGTCGTCCGGGTTCCCGCGTCCTCGGCGAACCTAGGCCCCGGCTTCGACGTGCTCGCCGCGGCCCTGTCACTCCACGTCGAGCTCGAGGTCGAGGAGACGGGGCGCTTCGCCGTGGAGACCGACCTCGACGTCGCCCGCGACGAGCGCAACCTGTGCGTTCGGGCCTTCGCGCGCCTCGCTCCGCCCGACGCCTTCACCTTTCGGATCCGCTCGCAGGTTCCGCTGTCGGGCGGCTTGGGCTCGAGTGCCGCCGCGACCGTGGCCGGGCTGCTCGCCGTCGACCACCTCTTCGAGCTCGACTCAGACCTGCTCGCCCTGGCCTCAGAGCTCGAGGGCCATCCCGACAACGCTGCGGCCGCCCTCCACGGCGGCTTTGTCATCTGCGCCGACGGCGCCGCCACGCGCTTCGACGCCCCCGCCGAGCTCGAGGCGGTGCTCGTCGTCCCGCACGAGCCCGTGCGCACGGCACGGGCGCGAGCGGCCATGCCGGCGGAGGTGCCGCTCTCAGACGCCGTCTTCACCGCCGCACACGCGTCGCTGCTGGTCTACGGCCTCGCCCGCGGCGAGTGGGATCTCGTCGCCCGCGGGCTGGCCGACCGCCTGCACCAGCCGCGCCGCGCCCACCTCTATCCGCGATCGATCGAGCTCGTCGAGCGGGCGGCGCAGCTCGGCGCGCTCGGCGCGACGATCTCGGGAGCGGGACCGAGCGTCCTGGTCTGGACCCACTACGAGACGACGGGCGGGATCGCCGCCCGCCTGACCGAAGAGGTAGGCGACTGGGCCGAGGTCCTGCGGGTCCCCTTCGAGCCCCAAGGCGCGTACGTGCGAGCACTGTAGATCCTGGCGCGTTGACGGTGTAGGCTTGCGCCGCTCATCTTCCTGGACCGAAAGGACGTCGCATGACCTGTCGACGTACCCGCCTCGCGGCGACGGGGCTGCCGGCCGCCGGCTGCCTCGGCCTCGTGGCCGCATGCGGCGACGACGACGACGGCGCTGACGCCAAGACCACCGCCGCCTGCAAGGCCGACATCGCAATCGACCAAGGCTTCAACATGCTGTTCGAGCAGACGCCCGCCCTCCAGGGCGACAAGCCGCCGACCAAGGCACAGCTTCCCAAGGTCCAAGCCAACTACGACAAGTTCGCAGCCGCCCCGGTCGCCGAGTTCGAGAAGAACGCGCCGGAGGAGATCGCGGGCGACACCGAGAAGTTGGTCGCCGCCGCGAAGAAGTTTCGCGCCACGGGCGACGCCAGCCAGTTCGAGTCACCCGCCTTCATGACGGCCGGTGCGAATGTCGATACCTACCTCTACGACAACTGCGACGACGAGAAGACCGAGGTCAAGGCCCCCGACTACAAGTTCGAGGGCCTCGAGGACAGCTATCCGGCCGGGGTGAGGCGCTTCAAGCTCGACAACACGGGCAAGGAGGCCCACGAGATGATCATCCTCAGGCGCAAGGCGGGGGTCACCGAGTCCTATGACGAGATACTCAAGCTGCCCGAGGAGAAGGCGCAGACGAAGGTCGACTTCGTCGGCGGCGTAGACCCCATCGACCCCGGCAAGGCGGGCTACGGAAGCGGCGATTTCACCGCGGGCGAGTACCTCGCGGTGTGCTTCCTCCCGAAGGGCACCACCACCCTGAAGAAGGAAGGCAAGGGCCCGCCGCACTTCACGCTGGGCATGAAGGAGGAGTTCAAGGTCGAGTAGCCGCGCCCGTCTGAGCCGCTCGCCGCGTCGCCGCGGCGGGCGCCTGGACGTAGACTCGCATTCCTCCAGAATCAGAAGGGAGCAGCACGATGTCCAGGATCGCGTGGCGCCGCGCGGCTGTAGCGGCCGTCGTCGCCGGTTGCCTCGGCGTCGTGGCCGCCTGCGGCAGTGAGAAGGAAGACCCCAACGACCCGAAGAACGCGGTCAGCTGCAAGGCCGAGTTTGCGTGGAGCGACGGCTTGAGCAAGCTGCTCAGCCAGACGCCCGCCCTTCAGAGCGGCAAGCCGCCGACCAAGGCGCAGCTCCCGCAGGTCCAGGCCAGCTACGACAAGTTCGTGGCCGGCCCGCTCGGCGAGCTGGAGAAGAACGCTCCCGACGAGCTCGCCGACGACGTCGAGAAGGTCGTCGATGCGTCGAAGCAGCTCCGCGCCACGGGGGATCCCGGGCCGTTCGAGTCGCCCGCCCTGAAGGCGACCCAGACAACCATCGCCGGCTACTTCTACGAGGAGTGCTCGGGGGAGAAGGCCGAGGTCAAGGGGGTCGACTTCGCCTACGAGGGCGTCAAGGCCGCCTACGACCCGGGCCAGATCCGCATGAAGTTCATCAACGAGGGCAAGGAGGAGCACGAGCTCGTCCTCGTCAAGAAGAACCCGGGCGTCAAGGAGAGCTTCGACGAGCTTCTGAAGCTTCCCGAGGAGAAGGCGGTTTCCAAGCTCGAGTTCCTCGGCGGAGCGAAAGCCGCGCCGGGCGAGGAGGCCTTCGTCAACGCCGATCTTACCCCTGGCGACTATCTGATGGTCTGCTTCATCCCCGAGGGCTCGCTGCCCGGCAAGGAGGGCAAGGGCAAGCCGCACTTCGAGCTGGGCATGAAGAAGGAGTTCGTCGTCGAGTAGCGGCGCCGGCGGTCGTGCGACAGGTCGGTCTGGACCACTTGCGCGGTTGTGCCGCGAAAAACGGCATCGACGAAGGAAGAGGGAGGGTGGCGCGCTCGATCTCTGTTGCGCGAGGGCCGGGGTCTGTGTCAGAACACGCGCGGATCACGGGCAAAGCAGCCACGGCGGGCGGCTTTCCGCCCGTGAGAAGCCATCTTCTCGGGGGTGTGCCGAGAAACCCGCCATGTACGCGGAGAAGTCAGGACACCCCCGGCCGCGATAGGCGAGAGGCGCTCCGCAGGCGCCGATGGCGAGATCGCCCGTCGCGCGGCTCCCCAGCACGGGTGCTCAGCCGCTGCCAGCTTCTGGAGCTGGGTCTGGGCGTGGACGCTATCGACTGCCGGCTGAGGGTCGGCAGGCTGCTGCGGACGCACCGCGGCGTCTACGCCGTCGGGTACCGTTCACCGTCGCCGCTCGCCCGTGCGATGGCGGCGGTTCTGGCGTGCGGCCCCGAAGCCGTGCTGAGTCATCGCTCGGCTGCTGTGCTGTGGGAGATCGACTCGCGCTGGCGAACACCGATTGAGGTCACTGCCCCCACCGAGCGCTGTCATCGCGGAGTACGCGTCCACCACTCGCGCACGCTCCTGCGCGAGGACGTCACCCTCCACTTCGGCATCCCCGTCACCGCAGTAGCACGGACCCTGCTCGACCTCGCCGGCGTCCTCAACGGCAAGGGGCTCGCGCGCGCCGTCAACGAGGCTCAGCTCAAGCGCCGGGTGCGCCTCGACGACCTCGCCGCGCTCCTCGCCCGCTCCCCCGGCCGGACCACCGGCCGCCTGGGCGCCTTCGTCGACCGCGACCAAGCTCCCACGCGCTCGGCGTTCGAGGACGCGTTCCTCGCCTTCGTCGACCGGTTCGGGCTCCCACGCCCGAAGGTCACCCAGGACGTCGCCGGCTACGAGGTCGACGTGCTCTGGCCAGAGCACAAGCTCATCGTAGAGCTCGACAGCCGTGCCTACCACGACAGCCAGCCCTTCGGGCGCGACCGCGACAAGGACGCCGACCTCCTCGTGGCCGGCTACCGTGTAGTCCGGATCACCTGGCGCCGACTCAGGGATACGCCAGCCAAGCCCTCGAAGCCCGACGCCTCGCGGATCTCCTCGCTCGCAGGACGGGAGGCCGCTAGCTGCTTACGCGGCGGGCGGGGACGCCGTCGAGCATGGGGGCCAGCCGTCGCCGGGCGTCGTCGAAACCCAGCCGCTCGAGCACCTCGTCGGCCAGCGCTAGGTAGTCGGCGGCCAGGTCGGGGCGGAAGTCGAGGATCGACACCGCGCGCTCGGCCGACTCGGCGTAGGCGATGGACTGGCGCACCGAGGTCATGAACGCCTTGTCGTCGAAGCTCTCGCGCAGGGTCTTGTAGGCCTCGCGCGAGTGCACCGTGCGCATGTCGGCGATGTTCAGGACGACACCGAGCCACTCGAGGTCGGGGTTGAGGTTGTCGCGCGCAAGCTCGATGACCTCGAGCGCCTGCTCGACGCCCTGCATGGCGAAGTACTGCGCCTCGGAGGAGATCAGAGCGTGGTCGGCGGCGACCAGCGCGTTGACGGTCAGGAGACCGAGCGCAGGCGGGCAGTCGATCAGGATCACGTCGTAGTCGGAGCTGACGTCCTTGAGCGCCTTGCGCAGCGTCAGCTCGCGCCCCATCTTGCCGCTGAGGACGAGCTCGGCCTCGGCGAGCCCGAGGTTGGCAGGGATGATGTCGTCGTGGACCGCCGCCGAGGCCTTGGCCCGACCGGCCAGCACGTCGCCGATCGTCGGCTCGGCGTCGGGTGCGACGTCGAAGTAGTCAGACAGGTTGCCCTGCGGATCGAGGTCGATCGCCAGCGTGCGCAGCTCGACGCGCCGGAGGGTGTCGGCGAGGGTCCGCACCGTCGTCGTCTTGCCCGTCCCCCCCTTCTGGGAAAGGACCGCGATCGTCTCAGCCGCCATCGCGGCGGACGATAGCGCGGGCGAGCGGAGCGCTGGTACTTCCGACCGTAAGTTCGTTCCAGGCCGACTGAGACGGAAACGTGCTTGCGGGAGGGAGTGCTACTACGCGGTGGCGGGCTCTCCGGGGGCGCCTGCTTGGGCGAGCGGCTGATCTCGAACGGCGTCGAGATCGACGAACCGCAGCTCGTGGCGGCCGACGAGGATCTCGTCGCCGTCGCTCAGCGTGCTCCACTCGACGCGCTCGCCGTTGACGAAGACGCCGTTGAGGCTGCGGTCGTCGAGGACCCGGACGCCTTCGTCATCGCTGACGACCAGTGCGTGCCGGCGCGAGACCGTCGGGTCGTCGAAGCGGATCTCGGCGGCGAGGCTGCGCCCGACGCGGGTCGACTCGTGGGTGAGGGGGGCCGTGACCAGCGTCTCGCCGTCGCGGTAGACCAGGTACTGCCCGGGCTCCTCGCACAGAGCGCGCGCCTCGGCGAGCCACTCGGGCTCCTCGGCCGGCGGGGCCACCGGCTCGAAATGAGAGGTGGTGAACAGCGCGGCGCGCGCCCACGTGGTGCCGCCGCATCCAGGGCACGTCGGCAGCGCGTCCTCGGTGGCCAGCGAGAGCGCATAGCCACAATCTCCGCAGCTGAAGGAGCCCGTCCCAGCAAGCGTGCCCGAACCCAACGTCTCCGACATGGTCAGTCTCTCCCCGGAAAAGGCCGTCCCCACCGGCCAGGTCTAGAAATGATACTCGCGCTGGCATTCGCGTCAATCGACGCTTCCGCCGCGGAAGGAGGCGCGCTCGCGACGGCGAAGCACATCGGCATGGCTCCCTCCGACGACCTGGAGATACGGTTGCTGCGAAAGAGCGTTGACCACCTGGGGGAAGACCGCCATCGGTGCGGGGACTGCGGGCGCACCCCACTCATCGGCGAGCGGATCTACGTGTATGTCAGCGATGAGATCGTCTGCGAGCTCTGCCGCGCCATGCGCGCCGAGGAGCCCATGGCCTCTCGGCTCGTTCGCCACGACTCAGGCCAGAACGTCCGCGTCCGCAGCCGCGTGGCCTGAGCGCTGGGGACGCTTGGCGCCTGAGCGCGCCGCTCGGGCGCGTGGACGTAGACTCCGCGCGGCGTGAAGCCGGTCCATCTCTCGATAACCGTCGCGCGTCCTCGCGAGGAGGTCTTCGACTATCTCGCCGACATCGCCAACCACCCTGAGTTCACCGACCACTACCTGGTCGACTGGCGCCTGACGCGGGAGGAGTCCCATGGGCTGGGCGCCGGGGCGCGCTTTCGCATCGATGCGCCGCTCAACCGCTTCGGCTGGGCCGACGTTACGCTCAGCGAGGTCGAGTCGCCCTCCCGCATCGTCATGGAGGGCCGGACGGGCAAGTTCAACCGGATCCGCACCGTCACGACCTACACGCTCGACCCGGCCGCCGACGACCAGGCCGAGGTGGATCTCGAGTTCGAGACCACGCCCGTATTCCCGAGCGATCGGCTGATGGAGGCGATCGGCCGTCCGTGGTTCGCGCGCAAGGCGAAGAAGGGGATGAGGCGCCTGCGGTCGATCCTCGAGAACGATCGCGACCGCGGCCCCCGGGCGACCATCGCCGGGCGTTGAACCGGCCGGGTCTTCCGGCGCGGAGCAAAGATAGACTCCCGGCTCTTCACGTGACCCTCCGCCGCACCGCCGCCACCGCAACAGCGCTCGCGCTCGCCGCGAGCTTCGCGGCGTGCGGAAAGAAGCACGAAACGGTCGTCGAGGCAGAAACCGAGGCGTTCTTCGTGGACGTCGGCGGGCTGAGCTACCAGGTCCAGGTCTCCCGCGAGCTCAACGCTCTCGACGTAGAGGATCAGAGCTATCTCAAGGGCCTGCCGCCGGGGACTCCGCCGCTCGCGCCGACCGAGTCGTGGTTCGGCGTGTTCCTGCGCGTCGGCAACGAGGAGGATCGGCCGGCCCGCTCGACCGACGACTTCCAGATCCACGACACCACCTACGAGGAGGGCCAGATCTGCGTGCCCAAGAACGGCTGCTACCAGCCGGTTCGCCTCGACGTCCGCGAGAACCCGTTCGCCTATGCGCCCTCGCAGATCGACCCCGACGAGGTCTACCCGACGACCTCGAGCGCCGCCCAGCAGGGGCCCGTGCAGGGATCGGTGCTGGTCTTCCGCATTCCCTACTACGCCTACGACAACCGGCCGCTCGAGCTCAAGCTCAAGTCCTCGGGCAGCGACGTCGAGGGGACTATCGTCCTCGATCTGTAGCACCGGCGAGCGCGGGGCAGGCACGGCCCGCGCAGTCCTGAGCGCGACGCGCTCCGTCGGGGCTCAGCGCCGGAGGCCCGCCTGGAGGACCTGCTTTGCGATGGGGGCGGCGACGTCGCCGCCGAAGCCGGCCTGGACGACCAGGACCCCGATCGCCAGCTTGGGTCGACGGGCCGGGGCGAAGGCGACGAACCACGCGTCTTCCTCGAGGTCGCCGCCCAGCTCGGCCGTGCCCGTCTTGCCGGCCACCCTGACGCCGGGGATCGCTGCCTCCTTTCCCGTACCGAAGCTCACGACACCGAGCATGAGGTCGGTGACCTTCCTCGCGATGCGCCGGCTCGTCGCGCGGACGGGCCGCGCGCGCTGGCCCTTCCCGAGCACCGGCCGCAGGCGCAGGCCGTCGTTGGCAATGGCCTGCACCATCGACGCCAGGCCCAGCGCCGTGGCCTGCACGCGACCCTGCCCGATCGCCGACGAGCCGACCTCGGCGTCGAGGGGCATGTCGCGCGCGGGCGGGATCTCGTTGACCGCGGCTCCCGGGATGCCGGTCGGCTCGCCGAACCCGAAGCGCCGCGCCGCCCGGACGAGCTTGCGGGCGCCGAGCTTGACCCCGAGCGGGGCGAAGACCGAGTTGCAGGACTCCGCGAAGACCTCGCGCAGGTCGCCGCCGCATGCCTCGCCGCTCGCGTTGGAGATGGTCTGCCCGCCGACGTTCGCGCTGGTCACCACGGGGAAGCGACTCCCGAAGGTCACCAGCCGCTCCTCGAGGGCGGCGGTCACCGTGATGACCTTCATCGTCGAGCCCGGCGGTTGGAGCCCATCCAACGCGATGCCCGCGATGGCGAGGATCTCGCCGTTGCGCGGGTCGAGGACCGCGATGCCGCCGAGCTGGCCGCCGAGTGCGTTGACCGACACGCTCTGCAGGCGCGGGTCGATCGTCGCGCGGGCCGAGCGGCCGCGCTTGGGCCGCGCCCGGGCGAGGACCCGCCGGCCTGCGAGCAGCCTCCCCCCGGGCGTGCCGGCCACGCGGCGCTCGAAGGCCCGCTCGAGCCCCGTGATGCCGACGAGCGCGCCCTCCGGGTAGCCGAGCGCCCGAAGGCCGGCGCGCTGGGCCGAGGGAGCCGTCCCGAGCTCGCCGACGATGCCGGAGTCGAGGCTGGGGATGGAGGAGGTGCGATCGGGGCCGCGGGCCAGGGGCGTGCCGTCCCGGGCGAGGATGGCGGCGCGCCGGGGCAGCTGCGTCCGCCGAGAAAGCTTCTCGCCGGCCGCGAGGCCGGGGAAGGCCAGCTGCGGCGTCCAGTCGATGCGCGCCTTCTCGCCCTCGCCCACGAACCTCAGCGGCACCCGCGACCGAATGGGCGGGAAGATCCGCATGCGAACGGTCACCGGCAGGATCACGTCGCCCGCCTCGGATCGGGAGAGCTCTCCGGGGGAGACGCCGATGAGCGTCGCGGTCGCGGCCGCCTCGCGGTAGGCGCTCTCGAAGGCCGGCCGGCTCACGCTGCGCTGGTCGCCGGTCGAGATGAGGTTGTACATGCCCGCGTAGTCGTTTCGCTCCCAGGCGGCGGCATAGCGCCGCGCGAGATCCTCCTCGGGGGAGCTGCTGCTGGTCGTCCAGACCAGGACGCCCGCGACGAGCACCGCGCCGGCCACCGCGCCGAGCCCTACGACGCGCGCAAGCGTCCGTCGGTGCCGGCGGCTCCGGCGCTGGGCGGGGCTGAGGCGCGGGCGCCCCAAGGGAGTTGAGGGCCTCCATGCATCGCCGTCGAATGGACGCCTTCCCTCCATGGTCGGCGGGACTCTAGGGATCGTTTAGGCGGCTCGGCTACCGTGGCCCGCCCGTGACGGCCGTCGACTGGATCATCGTCGCCTTCGTCCTCCTCCTCGGCGGCTACGGCTACATGCAGGGGCTCATAGTGGGCGCCCTGTCGCTCGTCGGCTTCGGCGGCGGGGCGATCCTCGGGACCCGTCTCGGTCCGGAGCTCTTCTCCGGCGGTGCCCAGTCGCCCTACGCCCCGCTCTTCGGCCTGGCCGGTGCGCTGCTCGCCGGCATCGTGCTGGCGACGGGGCTCGAGAGCATCGGCTTCGGGTTGCGCCGCCGCCTGGGAGGAGGGCGGGGCTTCGGCGCGGTGGACGGGCTCCTGGGTGCGACGCTCACCGCGTGCGTCGCCCTGGGCATCGCGTGGATCGCCGGCGCGGTCGCTCTGCAGACACCGGGCGCACGCCAGCTGCGAGCCGACATCCAGCGCTCCGTGGTGCTCCGCGAGCTCAACGCGGTCCTCCCGCCATCGGGGCCGGTGCTCAACGCGCTGGCGCGCTTCGACCCGTCGCCGAAGGTCGAGGCCTCGGCACCCGAGGTCGCCGCGCCGCGCGGCGCGATCCTCCGCGACCGAGACGTCCGGGCGGCGCGCGCGAGCGTGGTCCGGGTGCTGGGCACGGCGTGCGGCCTGGGGCTGCAGGGGTCGGGCTGGGTAGCGGCGCCGGGGCTGGTGGTGACCAACGCGCACGTGGTCGCGGGGGAGACCGACACGGTCGTGCAGGTCCGTCCCGACGGGCCCGAGCTCGACGCCACGCCAATCGCCTTCGATCCGCGCAACGACGTGGCCGTCCTGCGCGTCGACGGGCTCGACGCGCCGGTCCTGCCCCTCGCCGCGACGGTGCGCCGCGGGCGGCCCGCGGCGATCCTCGGCTACCCCGAGAACGGGCCCTATGACGTCCGGGCCGGCCGGGTGGGAGAGACGCAGGCCGTCCTCGCCCAGGACGCCTACGGCAGCGGACCCGTCCAGCGCGAGATCACCTCGCTGCGGGGCCTCGTGCGCTCGGGCAACTCGGGCGGCCCCATGGTCGACGGGGAGGGACGGGTGGTGACGACGATCTTCGCAACCACTCGCGGAGAACGCCGCAGGGGCGGCTTCGGCGTCCCCAATGAGGTCGTCCGCCAGACGCTCGCGGGAGCGGGGGGCTCCGTGAGCACCGAGTCGTGCGCGGGCTGAATGCCGGCGGCCACCCGCCGCTCGAAGCGCTCGGCCGCGAGTGACCGGCGAGAGTGTCGGACGATCCCCGCGGCCGTCCGCTACGCGATCGCCGCCCGCGACAACGTCTCCGACCGACTCGGACCGCGCACCCAGACGGTCAAGGCCCGGACGCGGTGATAGGAGGGTCAAGTCTCAACCGACGAGGTAGACCACGCTTCGTGATTACCTTTTGGAGTCGTCAGCCAGGGCTCGATCGCTGACGGCAGAGCTCTGTTCGGTGTGGCGCCTCACTCGGTACGCTTGTGTTCATGCGCACGGTGATCCTTGATCCCCCTTCGGCAGGTCTTGAGGAACTGCTGGAGCGTCGCCGGCGCTCCAGCCTCGATCGCCTCGACGAGGTATGGGAGGGTGTTCTGCACATGGTCCCGGCGCCCAGCTTCGCGCATGCGCGTATCACTCAGCTGCTCGCCGAGGCGCTGGGCCCGCTTGCGACCGCTGCGGGGTTGGTGCCCGCGATGGGCGAGTTCAACCTGGGCGACTCCGAGCATGACTTCCGCGTGCCCGACGGCGGCCTGCATCGGCCGGGGGCAGCCGGGGTATGGCTCTCGACCGCGGCGCTCGTGGTCGAGATCGTCTCTCCCGGCGATGAGACGTGGGACAAGCTCCCGTTCTACGCCGCCCACCACGTCGACGAGCTTCTGATCGTCGACCCACAGAAGCGGACGGTCGCGTGGCTGGCGCTTGAGCGCGGCGAATACGTGCCGGTAGATCGCAGCCGACTGATCACGCTGGGGCCGGTCGAGCTGGGCGAGCGGATCGACTGGCCGCCCACCGAGACCGGCTGACGCAGCTGCCATGGTCTTCCTTCAATAGCGGGTCGGCTGCTTCCGCGATCGCCACCGTATCCGCGTCGATGTGCGCCGGACTGCCAGACGGCGCGAGAAGAGCCTGGATGTGGGCGGGCGGACTACCGCCGGTCGTGCTGTGCAGTTGGCTGACCCAGCGAGCGACGACTCTGACGTCGCCATGGCCTATCCATCGGCGCACGCGTTGACGAAACGCTGCATCGGCGGTGGAGAACACGGTGCCCGCCACCTGAGCGCCGATCGCGTGGAAGACGGCGTAGTACGCGGTAGAGACGGCGCGCCGATGAGCCGTATATGGAGGGCGCCCCCTGCTGGCTTCGGCGGGTGCGAGCCGGTCGGCGGCGTCGAGCAGCTTGTCGGGCTCGATTGGGTATAGCGGCACGCGGCCCCTATCGGCCGAAGGCTTCGACCAGCTCGGCTTCGCTCTCTGGCACGAGGGTCAGGCTGATGGTCGGCAGTCCCAGCTCGGTCGCCTTGCGGCCCAATGCGATACGCAACGTACGGATCCGGTCGATGTCCCACGTTTCGCCGGCCGGCTCATTGAGTAGCAGCACGACGCGGGTGACGGGTTCACCATCCTGGCGTTCGTCGAGCGTGGCCAGGGCACGGTGGACAGTGACCTTGTCATCGCTATAACCGGTGGCGAAGCGCTCGAGCTGCGGGATTGACTCGTCATCCACCATAGAGGCAGAATAGAGCCCGCGTCGGCCTTCTCGTCCGGTCACCCGACCACCAGGCTGATGTGGCTGCCACGGCGCACGATCATCTCGGCGGCTCGGTGGGGATGGTGTCGCCGAAGCCGGCGGGGGCTCGGACCCACTCGAGCCCAGAAACGCGACGACGGCAGGGAACGGGCGAGCGGCGCGACCTGGCGGTCGCCGCCTGATTGCCTCGGCTCCACGGGCCGAGGCTCTCTACCAGAGCGCTTCGACGGGCGCGAAGGCCCGCATCGCGCGGTCGGCGGTGACCAGGATGAGTTCGTGCTCAAGCGCGGTAGCGACCAGGAACCGATCCGCCGGGTCCTCGGATTCGAAGCCCTCGAGTGCCTCGCCGCGTAGTGCGATGCCATGGGTCAGAGGGGCGGAGTTGAGCGCAGATCGCCGCAGAGCGTCGAGTACCCATTCGGTGGGGGACGGCCTCAGCGATAGTCGTCCCTTGCGAGCGAGTACGAGGGTCTCCCAGGTACAGGGATGCTTCGAGCTCATCGCAGGCCCCGCGCTGCTCAACGAACTGCGCGACGTGCTGGCCAGACCGAGGTTCCGCCGCTGGGTCACGAGCTGACCGGACCAGCTCGGCGTGCTCGGTGGGGATCAGTGTTGTCGAAGCCGGCGGCGGCGCGGACCCACTTTGAACCGGTATCCGCCGCCGCCTCAAGCCCTCGCCGTTCCGACCGAGGTGCGACCTACTCTTGCGGGCGACCATGCCTGGACCCTCACGCAACCGTCCCTGCCCGTGCGGAAGCGGCGTCAAATACAAGAAGTGCTGCGGGCAGCACGAGCGGTCCGGGCGGCCTGCGCCGTTACGCGCCGCGTCGAGCGCCGACGTGTCGCCGCTCGACGTGGGGCGCTGGCTTGCGCTCAAGGCCCTGCGTCGGCCCGGAGAGCGCGTGCATCCGCTCGACGACCCGCGCATCGTCGGGGCGACGCTCGGGTTCTGGCGGCCGCCGCGCCGTCCCGATCGGCCGCCGTCGGCGGCCGACTACGACCGGCTGGTGAGCGCGCTCGTCGAGGTCGAGGAGGAGCCCGATCAGGTGCGTCTCGAGGGCGGGCTTCTCGTCTTCGACCTCGAGGTCGAAGAGCATGTGAACGCGGCGATCAAGCGACTGCCGGGGCGCCGCTTCGACTGGCGGCGGCGCGTGTGGACGGTGCCGGCGGTGCCCCGTGTCGCCCGCGCGGTCGTCGAGCTGCTCGACGCCCGGCCGTGGTTGACGGTCTCCGACGCGGCGCGCGACTGGCTGCTCGCGCACGCCGCCTGGACGGCATCGGTCGGCGTCTGGACTCGCGAAGGGCGGCCGGTGTTCGTCGTCGTCGATGACGGCGGCGAGGCGCCGGCCCCGCTGGCCGAGCGGGCGGACCCTTGGCACGCCGGCCGGTGGTCGTTGCCGCTCGACGCGCCCAGCGCAGCGCTGCTGGCCGGCCTGGAGGGCGCGGTGCTCGACGCGAAGGCCCGCGAGGCGGTCGAGGCGATCAGCGCGGGCTCGGGTCCGACGGGCGCGCGCCTCGGCCTCGGCCGCGACGAGGAGGGCGAGCAGCGCTTCGAGCTCGAGATCGGCTGGGCCGTCGACCGGCGCGAGGCGTTCCTCTCGCTGCCCGAGGCCGCCCGGCTGTCCGAGCGGGTGCCCGAGGTCCTGTTCGCCGTGCAGGCCGAGCGCCTGGCCGTTCCGGCGGACGCCGCGCTCGTCGACGCGCTCGACGCCTTCGTGGCCGGCCCGCCGGTGACCGAGGTCAGCGCCGACGCGGCTGTCGCGCTCGACGCCCTGCGCGCCGAGCGCCGACGCGCGGAGGCCGCCGTGGCGCTCTCGCGCGCGCACACGGCCGCCGTGCAGCTGCCGGTCCTGGGTGGGACGCTCGAGCCGTTCCAGCGCGCGGGCGTCGCCTACGCGCTCGCGGAGCGTCGGACGTTCCTCGCCGACGAGCAGGGACTGGGCAAGACGGTGCAGGCGCTGGCCGCACTCGAAGCCGACGGCGCTTACCCGGCGGTGGTCGTGTGTCCCGCCTCGGTGAAGCTGAACTGGAAGCGAGAGGCCGCGCGCTGGCTGCCCGATCGCTCGACAGTCGTCGTGCACGGTCGCGCCTCCGAGCCGGCCGCCGAGTGTGCGGACGTGGTCGTCCTGAACTACGAGATCCTCGAGGCGCACGTCGACCGGCTCACCGCGCGGCGCCCGCGCGCCGCGGTGTTCGATGAGTCGCACTACTGCAAGGAGCCGCGCGCCAAGCGGACGCAGGCGGCGCTGCGCCTCGCCGCCGGTGTCGACCCGGCCGGCCTGCGCCTGGCGCTTACGGGGACGCCGATCCTCAACCGGCCCAAGGAGCTGACCTCGCAGCTGCGCCTCCTCGACCGCCTGGCCGATTTCGGCAGCGGTGCGCGCCTCGGCCGGCGCTTCCGGGGCGCGGACAGCCTGGAGCGCCTGCACTGGCACCTGCGCGCCCACTGCTACGTGCGGAGGACGAAGGCCGAGGTGCTCCCGCAGCTGCCGGCCAAGCGCGTCGTCACGCTGCCCGTCGAGCTGGCCAACGAAGCCGAGTACCGGCTGGCCGAGCGCGACGTGATCGCTTGGCTGCAGACGCTGCCGCTCGACCTGCGCACACTCGAGGCGCGGGTGGCTGCGGCGCTGCGCAACGAGCGCCTCGTACGGCTCAACCACCTCCGCCAGCTGGCCGGCCGCGGCAAGCTGCGGGCCGCGCTCGGGTGGATCGACGACTGGCTGGCCAGCGGCGAGCCGCTCGTGGTCTTCGCCGACCACGTTGCTGTGCAGCGCGCTGTGGTCGAGCGTCATCCCCACGCTCTCCACGTGCTCGGCGCCGATGACGCGCACGCGCGCGACTCGGCGGTCCGGGCGTTTCAGGAGCCGGACGGACCGACGCTCATCGTGTGCTCGCTGCGTGCCGCCTCCCAGGGCATAACGCTGACGCGCGCGTCCAATGTCGCGTTCCTCGAGCTCGACTGGACGCCGGCTCGGCACGCCCAGGCGGAGGACCGCTGCCATCGCATGGGCCAGGCGAGCGCGGTGACGGCCTGGTACCTGCTGGCGCCCGACACGATCGACGAGACGATGGCGGTTCTGCTCGATCGCAAGCGCGACGTGATCGACGCGGTCACCGACGGGCGTGGAGCGGTGGGCGACGGCCTCGTCGAAGCGGTCGCCGGCGAGTTGCGTCGCAAGGGCGAGCGGCGCGACCTCGCGGTCGCCGCCTGATCGCCCCCGGCTCGGCGGGGCCAGGCGCTCTACCAGAGCGACGCCCCGCCGATCTCGCCCTATCCGCGCACGTCCCCGCTCGTCTGCTCGCGCAGGTGCTCTTCGGCCTCGCGCATCTGCGGCGTCATGCGCTCTCCGAAGTCCTCGGCCTCGAAGATCGGGCGGATCTCGATCTCGTGATGGACCCTGTCGGTGTTGGGCACACGCCGGATCCACTCGATCGCCTCGTCCATGGAGCGGACCTCGAGGACCCAGAAGCCCGCGACCAGTTCCTTGGTCTCTGTGAACGGGCCGTCGACGACCTTCGGCGGGTTCTCGGGGTCGAACTTCACGCGAACTCCGTTCGAGCTCGCCTTGAGGCCCTCGCCCGCCAGCAGGACGCCGGCCTTGACCAGCTCGGCGTTGAACCGGCCCATGTCGTTGAGCAGCTCCTGGCTGGGAAGCTCTCCGGCCTCGCTCTGCGCGTTGGCCTTGATGATCGCCATGACTCGCATGTGAGTCTCCTTCGCATCGTAGGTTGTCCTGGAACAGCTGGTGGGCTGAAGCCCGGTGAAGCATGTGAGCGCTTCGGTTGGTTGATGTCTCATCTACTACGGCGAACGAGCGCTCGCGTTTTC
>JBBPZA010000093.1:0-34778 GCA_038199375.1 Solirubrobacterales bacterium
CCTTAAAAGAGCGCGCGACTACCTCGATGAGGTGGGTCTCGCGACATCGCGTCGCCTGTTTCAGGCGGCGACCGCGTTGCACCGTCGGGTGGACGCCATTTCGACGGGCGAGCGGGCCAAGGTCGATCGGATCAAGGAACTGATCGAGTGGCCCCAGCGCTCCAGTGAGGCCTGGCGCAGGGGGTTTCTCGCCGGCATCTTCGATGCAGAGGGCTCGTGTAGCGGAGGCATCCTTCGCATCGCGAATTGCGACCAAGCGATTATCGACTGGACGGTGTGGTGCCTTCGCCGGCTCGACTTCGACATCGCGATCGAGGATTACGGACGACCGAACGGTGCGACCACTGTTCGCCTCCGCGGTGGTCTCCGCGAGCGACTTCGGTTCTTCCATCTCGTCGACCCGACGATCACCCGGAAGCGCTCACTCGAGGGAGTGGCGATCAAGAGCGTCGAGAAGCTCCGTGTCGCCTCTGTAGGGCCGCTCGGCATGGAGATGCCCCTCTACGACATCACCACCGGCACCGGCGACTTCATCGCCAACGGCGTCGTCAGCCACAACTGCTTCGCCCGTCCCACCCACACCTACCTCGACCTGGATGCCGGTCGCGACTTCGAGCGCGAGATCGTCGTGAAGGTCAACGTGCCCGAGGTGCTGCGCGTCGAGCTCGCCAAGCCGGGGTGGACGCGAGAGCACGTGGCCATCGGGACGAACACCGATCCCTACCAGTGGGTCGAGTCGCGCTACCGGCTGATGCCCGAGATCTGGGCGGCGCTGCGCGACAGCGGCACGCCCTGCTCGGTCCTGACGAAGTCGCCGCTCCTGCTGCGTGACCTCGCGCTGTTCAAGGAGCTCGCCGAGCGGGTCGGGTTCACGGCGAACCTCTCGATCCCCACGCTCGACGAGAAGGCCTGGCGGGCGAGCGAGCCGCACACACCCAGCCCGCGGGCGAGGATCGAGGCGGTCGCCGCGCTCAACCGCGCGGGAGTGCCGACCGGGGTCCTCGTGGCGCCGCTGATGCCGGGGATCAACGACGATCCCAGGCAGGTCGAGCGCATCCTGGAGCTGTGTGCGGAGGCGGGCGCCACGCACATCGGCGGGATCGCCCTGCACCTGCGCGGCGAGGTGCGCGGAGTGTTCATGGAGTGGCTGCGCTCCTACCGGCCCGACCTCGTCCCCCGCTACGAGGAGCTCTACCGTCGCGGGGCCTACGCGCCGACCGCCGAGCGCCGGCGTCTGGCTGCGCTCCTGCGAAAGCACAAACGGGCGGCCGGCGGAGGGCGGCTCGCCCCACCGGAGGCGGCGGGGGAGAGCGATCGGGATCCGGCGCCTCCCGCAGTCCTGCGACTCGAGTCGAAGTCCGGCCGGCGCGGTTCGGGGCAGCCGCTGGCCGAGCCGCGACAGGAGGCCTTGTTCTGAGGCGTTTACGTCGCGCGCCTCGCTCGCCGCGGCCGGCCCCCGCCGCGGCAGCCCGTACCGCCATGGTCGCCGCTACATGCCTCGAGTCGCAATGTGCGCTCGGTCACAGATCTACCCGATGGTGAAACGATGAGGGGCCGCCGGCGTTGGTCTGAAGACATGGATCCCATTCGCCGCAACACACCGAGCCAAGCGCGCGACGTGTCGAACCAGATGCGCGACATGTTCGCGACCAAGAGCCACTCCTGGGAAGAGGCCGGCCTCACCCGCCAGATCACCCAGAAGGAGGCTCGGCGGGCCCGACGGCAGGTGATCGCCGTCGTGCCGCTGCTGACGGCCGTCCTGCTGAGCTACGTCTACCGCGAGGACCTATTCGGAAAGGGCTCTGACCGCGAGGTCCGCATCGCGACGGTCCTTCTCCTGGTGATCCTCGGCTGGGCGCTGGCGCGCGACATCGGGCGCGCGGCCGGGCCGAGCCTCTTCCGTCGGATGGATCCCGGGACGGCGGGCACGTTCGGCTTCATCATCCGCTTGGCGACGGTGGGCGTCACCCTGCTCATCGCGCTGCGGATCGCCGGCCTCGACCCCCGCGCGCTGGCCGTCGGCGGCGCGTTCACCGCGGTCATCGTCGGTCTCGCCGCCCAGCAGACGCTCGGCAACCTCATCGCGGGAACGGTCCTGCTCAGCGCCCGGCCCTTCCGGGTCGGCGAGCGGGTGCGCCTCGAGGGCAGCGGCATGTCCGTCGAGGGCGTGGTGAGCTCGCTCGGGCTGCTCTACACGATCCTGGCCGACGGCGAGGACACCATCATGGTTCCCAACAGCATCGTGCTCAGCCAGGCGGTCACCCCGCTGCGCGAACCGGACTCCGTGGACCTCCGCGCCCGCCTGCAGACGGGCGTCAAGCCCAGCGACGTCCAAGCGCTGCTCGAGCAGCGCGTCAGCGTCCCCACGCGCTCGGTGCCGCGCATCGTCCTCGAGGAGGTCGACGGCGACGAGGTCGTCGTCCGCATCCGCGCCACCCCCGCGCTGGCGGCCGACGGCCCGCAGCTCGCCGACGAGGTTCTGCTCTCGATCCATGACGTCACCGCGAGCGACGCCGCAACGGTGACTGACGCGCCGATGACGGGCGATGCGCAGAATTCACCGACGCGGGCCACGGCGACGGCGGCCCCACCCGGCAACGGATACCGGGAAGGCGGTTGAGTAGCCGCAAAGGCCGCTTACCGCTTGACCCGCTGCGCCCTGCCCACCCGCGCCGCGATCTCGTCGGCTCCGAGGCGCTGCTGCAGACGGGTCACGACGCCAGGCGCGACGCCCGCCACCGCTGCACCGACGCGCATCGGGAGGGGGGCGACGTCGACCTCCGCGCTGTTGCGCTCGATCGCCTGTACGACGGCGTCGGCTACGTCGTCGGGCCGGCGGCGACCGGCGAAGCGCGGAAGCGAGACGCCGGTGTCGGCGAACATGCCCGCGTCCTCGATGGGCCCCGGGAAGATGCAGGAGACACCGACGCCGCTGTCGCGAAGGTCCTGGCGGAGCCCCATCGCAAAGCCGCGCAGCCCGAACTTCGTCGCCGAGTAGAGCGCGCTGCCGCGGGTCGCGATCTTGCCCGCCAGGGAGGAGACGAACACGAGCTGGCCCGACCCGCGCGAGACCATCCCCTCGCTCAGGCGCTGCGCAAGCAGGACGGGCGCCCGCAGGTTGACGTCCAGCGCTCGGTCGATCTGCTCCTCTGAGTACTCCTCGAGACGGCCCGACGCCGGTAGGGCGGCGTTGGCGACCAGCACATCGACTGCGCCGCACTGGTCGATGAGCCGGCTCACAGCAGCGCGATCGGCGAGGTCGGCGGCGAGGATCTCTGCCCCGGTCTCTCGCGCGAGGGGCTCGAGCACGTCTATGCGCCGGCCAGAGAGCACGAGGGAAGCCCCTCGCGCGGCCAGCGCACGGGCGATCGCGCCGCCAAGGCCGCCGGTTGCTCCGGTCACGAGCGTTCGGCGTCCGGCGAGGTCCATCCCAGCGGCGGGAGCCACTACGACCCGAAGATGGCGATCGTTGCCGTGAAGCCGTGGAGGTGGCTCTCGCCACCCACCGGGCCGATCTCGCCGGCGGCGAAGAATCCGGCCGCCGCGACGCCGGGGAGACTGGCCTCGAGGGCGGTGGCGTCGTGATCGGGATGGCCGAACATCGCCCGGCCCCTGCCGTTGCAGGTGAAGACGAGCGCCCCGGCGGCGGGTCCGCCGAGGGCCCGCGCGCGCAATTCGAGCGACTCGCGCAGGTCGCGATCGGCCGAGGCGGCGTCGCGCGCGTGCAGCCGGATGATCTGGCCGGGGCGAACCATCGCCCCAACCGCGACGGTTTCGCGGGCGGGGTCGGCGCCGAGCAGCGCTCGCACGAGGAAGTCCCCGCGACCGTAGTCGGGCGTGGGGTCGCCGGTGACGATGCCGACCAACAGGCCGTGGCCCACCATCGCTCGCTCGTCCTCGTCGAGCGCCTCGACGACCTCGCGCACCTTGGCGAGAGCCGGGCGGCCGGCGAGCTCGTGGATCACGTGCCCCTCCGCGGCCGTGACGGCAAGCTCGGGGCCGATCGGAGCGGCTCCCTGCGAGACGCACGGCAGGATGTCGACGCCGTCGAAGCGGACTCCGACCGCACCGTTCTCGAGGACCTCGTCGTCGAGGAACAGCGCCCCGGTGCCCTCGAACGTCTGCGCGCTCGACAGCCCGCCCATGACGGGAACGCCCGGCGCGCGGACCGCGAGCTCGCGCAGGAGGGGATCGCTGGGGAAGGAGGAGGGGTCGGCGAGCAGGACCGCCGCGTCGGCGCCGTCAAGGTCTGGGACCCCGCTGATCGCCATGCCCCCGTCTCGCTCCTCGGCAACCGCGTGGAAGGGCTTGGCCGATCCCCCGCCCAAGGCGGCCGCCCAGACCGCGACGGCGGTGCCGCCCTCGATCTCCTGGCCCCCGGCGAGCACCCCGGCGGCGCCGCAGCCGATCACATGGCGCGGCTTGAGGCCCTCGTGGATGCCCTCGAGCGTCGCCTCGGGCGCCGCGAGGTGCGCGCCGGAGGCGAACACGGCGACGAGGTCGGCCCGCTCGCCTCCCAACTCCTCGCGCGCACTGGTCGCCGCCTCGATGGCGCCCGCGCGAGCGTCGGTGGTCGTGGACAGCCCACTGCCGATGCGGACCATGCGATGACGATACTCCCCGGCCATCGCGCGCCAAAGTGCGCGCGGCCCGCCACCGCCGCGAACGGAATACTCCTCCTCCGGTGCCGTGCTCCATCCCCGCTCTCTTCGGTCCCACCGCAATCGGCAAGACCGCAGTGGCCATCGCTCTCGCCCGGAGGCTTCGCGGGCAGGGGGAGGATCCCGTGGCCGTCTCAGCCGACGCGCTTCAGGTCTATGCGGGCCTAGAGACCCTCACCGGGGCGGCGACCCACGTCGAGCGGGCGGCGCTCGAGCACCGGCTCGTCGGCGTCGTTCCCGTCGACCGCAGCTTCTCGGTCGCCGAGTACGCGCGCATGGCACACGCGGAGATCGACGCGCTGCTTGCGGCCGGGCGACGGCCGATCGTCGTCGGAGGCACCGGCCTGTACCTGCGCGCCGCGCTCGCCGATCTGGACTTGCGCCCGCCGCCCGGGCCCGGCGTTCGCGAGCGCCGCCAGGCAGAGCTCGAGGTCCGGGGCGCCCCGGCGCTCCACGCCGAGCTTGCTGCCGTGGCACCCGAGAGGGCGCGCACCGTCGACCCCCACGACCGCCATCGCATCGTCCGCGAGCTCGAGCTGCTCGACGTGGGCGAAGCCGAGGCCTCTGGGGGATCGGGGTGGCGCGAGGCGCTCGACGCCGCGCCGGCAGCGCGGACGCCGTCCCAGCTCTGGACCGCCGACACGCGCCACCCGACGCTCCTGGTCGGCCTGACCATGGAGCGCGAGGCCCTGCGCACCCGCATCGACGCTCGCGTGGAGGCCCTGGTGGCGGCGGGGGCCGCCGACGAGGTCCGTCGCGCTCACGCAGCCGGTGCTTCGCCCACCGCCCGCAAGGCGCTCGGCTTCGCAGAACTGCTGGCCGGCGACGCCGAGGCGATGCGGCGCCGCACGCGCCAGCTCGCCAAGCGCCAGGAGACATGGATGCGAAAGCTCGCGGGGGTGCACCGCATCGACGTCACCGGCCGCGACGCCGACGCGGTCGCCTCCGAGGTCGAGGCGCTGCTGCTCGGCCGCTAGGGTCAGCGCCGCGATGCCGCCCGTCCCTTTCGAGAAGTGGCAGGCGCTCGGCAACGACTACGTCATCGTCGAGGCCACCGACCTGCCGTGGGAGCTGACACCCGCCCGCGTGCGGCGCATCTGCGCGCCCCATACCGGTGTCGGCTCCGACGGGGTCCTCGTGCTCGAAGCGCCCGACGAGCGGGGCTTCGTCGCCCGGCTGAGCATCTTCAACCCCGACGGCTCCGAGGCGGAGCTGTCTGGCAACGGCGCGCGCGAGGCGATCCTCTACCTCCGCGCGCGGGGGTGGACGCAGTCAGAGACCTTCTCGATCCAGACCGCCGCCGGGGAGATCCACCCGACGATCACCGGCGCGGCGACCTGCCGGGTCGACATGGGGCGCGCGAAGCTGCGCTCCCGCGACTTCCCGAGCGGACCCGACGACGGGACGGGCACACTCGACGTCTCCGGCCGCGACCTGCGCTTCCAGCACGTCTCGATCGGAAATCCCCAGTGCGCGATCTTCGTCGCCGAGGGACTCCAGGAGCTCGACCTCTCGACGCTCGGGCCTGCGATCGAGCGCCATGAGCTCTTCCCCAACCGCACCAACGTGTCCTTCGTCGCCGTCGAGGACCCCTCCACCGTCAGGGCCCGGATCTTCGAGCGGGGGGTGGGGGAGACGCTCTCGAGCGGAACCGGGGCGAGCGGCGCCGCCGTCGCCCATGTCCTGCGCGGCGGCGACAGCCCGGTGACCGTCCGCCTCGACGGCGGCGATCTCGAGGTCGAGGTGGGAGAGGACCTGCACGTGACCCTGTCGGGGTGGGCCGTTCCCGTGTTCCGGGGAGAGCTCGCCGACCCATTCCTGGAGGAGCTGTCCGATGCGACCGAGTAAGCGCCTGGAGCGAATCCCGCCCTACCTCTTCGCCGAGCTCGAGCGCAAGGTGGCCGCCAAGCGCGCGGCCGGGGTGGACGTCATCAGCCTGGGGATCGGGGACCCCGATCGCCCGACGCCCGCGCTCGTGGTGGAGGCGATGCAGGAGGCCGTCTCCGAGCCCGAGACCCACCAGTACCCCTCAAACCGCGGGCGCGACGACTTCCGCGAGGCCGTCTCTGACTTCTACCAGCGCCGCTTCGACGTCGACCTCGACCGCGACTCCGAGGTCATGCCGGTGATCGGCGCCAAGGAGTGCATCTTCAACCTCAACCTCGCCTTCCTCGACGAGGGCGACGTCGCGCTCGCGGCCGACCCCGGCTATCCCGTCTACACCGGCGGGCCGCTGCTCGTCGGCGCCGAGCCGGTGCTCCTGCCGCTGCTTCCCGAGCGGGGCTTCGTGCCCGACCTGGAGGCCGTCCCGGCCGATGCGCTCGAGCGGGCGCGGCTCATCTACCTCAACTACCCCAACAACCCCACCGGAGCGGTGGTGCCCGAGGGCTTCTTCGACCGCGTCGTGCGCTTCGCCCGCGACCACGACCTGCTCGTCGTCCACGACAACGCCTACAGCGAGATCACCTTCGACGGCTACCGGGCGCCCTCGTTCCTTGCCACCCCGGGGGCCAAGGAGGTCGGCGTCGAGGTCTTCTCGCTCTCCAAGGGCTACAACATGACCGGCTGGCGCGCGGGGGCGATCGTGGGAAACCACGACGCCATCGCGGCCTACTGGCGCCTGAAGTCAAACGTGGACTCGGGCCTGTTCGAGGCGGTGCAGATCGCGTCGATCGCCGCCCTCTCGCCCGACGGCGACGGAGAGGCCGCCGAGATGTGCTCGGTCTATCAGCGCCGGCGCGACGCGGTGGTCGACGCCCTGCGCGAGGCGGGCGTCCAGGTCACCCCGCCCAAGGCGACGATCTACGTCTGGGCTCCGATCCCGGAGGGCTATGAGTCCTCGGCCGCGTACTGCGAGCACGTGCTCGAAGAGACCGGCGTCGTGATCTCCCCGGGCGGCGCCTACGGCCCCAGCGGCGAGGGCTTCTTTCGCATCTCGCTCACGACGCCCGATCGGTGGCTCATGGAGGCGGTGGAGCGTTTGAGCGGGCTTCGCTTGTGAAGCGGCTCCCAGCGCCCATCTCAGGCGTCCGCGTTGAGCACGCGGTGGTGAGGCGTGCCGCCAGGCGGCCGACTGGCGCCGGGAGCTCGAGGGGCGCCTCGGAAGCGCTCGGGTGCTGCCGGCGAGCGCCGTCAGGATACGAGCTTGACAGGTAACCCCACGTCAGCGGCGTTGCGGACAAGGGCCGCGTCCAAGGTCCACACCGCGGTCCCGAGACGTTGCGCCAAGCAGACGTACGTAGAGTCGGCGGCGTGCCTGCGGCGGAGGCGAGCGGTCGCGGCTGCCACCACGGGGCCGTCTTGCGCCAGGTCGAACGGGTGTAGGACCAGGCCCAGTGCGGCCAAGTCCTGCCAGATCTTGGTGACGTCGTCGACGTCGAGCGCCCCATCGAAGACCAAGCGGGCGAGCACGTTGGCGACCTCGTAGGGCAAGACAGCGGGAGCGTGCAGCTCCTCGCCGGCTTCCAACCAGCCCTGCAGGTGGCGCTGGGCTGCGTGCTGCCGCTCGTCGGCCACCACCACGGCGACGACGACGCTGGCGTCAACGACGACGCTCACCGGTCCGGATCGAGCGAGACGCGCGCTTCGGCCACCAAGGCCACGGCGTCGGCAGATCCCCGCTGCCGGGACCGCGCCACCAGCCGCTCGAGCGCGGCGCGAGCATCCGCGGTCCCCCGGGCGGGGCTGTCCCCGCCCAGCCCGGCGTGTACCAGGATGCGCGCCAGGGTGCCCGGGCGTATCCGAAGCTGATCGGCCTGCTTCTCCAAGGCGGCGTGGTCAGCGTCGTCGAGACGAACGGTAATGGCTCTCGTCACGGCTACAAGTGTAGTCCCCTAGCGATGCGGACCGATGCGTTTCGCGCCATTTCGCGAGGAACGTCGCGAGTATACGGTCGGTGCGGCACCGCGCTGACGCACCGGCGCGCATGCTCACGCCAGGTCGCGCTCGAGCACGCACTCCAGGCGCGGCACGTGCGCGTCGCCGACGATCGCCTTGTCGATGCTCAGGCGTGCACGTCGACCGTCGAGCTCGATGGTCGCGATCTGGTTGTGGAACCAGGGCCCGTCGGTGAAGCGCCAGTGGATGGGCGGATCGGGTGCGCGGGCGGAGCGCGCCAGGGCTCGGCCGAGCGCCTCGCCGGCCCTTGAGGCGCCGAAGCGGATCACCAGCTGCTCGTGACGGTCGAGCGGGTTGCGAAACGGCGAGCAGACCGCTTGGTAGACGTTGCTTGCGACCTGCGTGCCGCGCCGGAACGCGACCTCCGCCAGGTATGCATGGTGGACGTCGCCCGAGAGGACGACGATCGAGGCGGGCGGCTCTCCGCGGCGCCCCGCGCCGACCGCCTCGACCAGGCCGGCGAGCCGTTCGAAGGACTCCCCGAAGGCGGCCCAGTGCTCGAGGTCGAGGCCCTGGCGGACCTTCTCTCCCAGCCCCGCCGCCGCGCTGCCCCACGCGCCGTCGCACACCGCCTCGTTCCACGCCTCCAGGTAGTGCATGCCGCGCCCCAGGAGAAAGGGCAGCGAGGTCCCCAGGAGGAGATGGTCGAAGTCGCCGGTCGCGTGCTCTTCGATCCACTTCCACTCCACGTCGTCGACCATGCACCGGCGGTCGTCGCCCTCGAGCACCCGCCCCGCGCGCGAGTCCATCATCACCAGCTTGGAGCGTCCGAGATCGCGGCAGAAGCTCCACCGCGTGCCGGCCGTCTCGCGGTCCGCCTTGTAGGAGAACTCGTCGAGGATCGACCGGCCGTCCTGGGCGTCGCGCACCGCGCAGTAGACCTCGTCCTGCGAAAGCTCGCGCGGTGAGAGGTTACCGATGTGCTGGTAGAGCCAGTAGGAGCTGAACGCGCCCACGATCCGCTCGTTCCACCAGGGCTTGTCCCGGTACTCGGAGACCCATGCGGCCGACGTGTTCCAGTCGTCGTGGACGTCGTGGTCGTCGAAGATCATCGCGGAGGAGACCGTCGAGAGCAGCCACCGGATGGCAGGGTCCTGCCAGGAGTCGTAGTAGAGGCGGGTGTACTCCTCGAAGTCGGCGGCCTGGAGGCCCGGGGGCCGGCTGGTGTCGCGCCGCGACCGGATGAAGTCCTGGGTGCCCGGAGACGTCTCGTCGGCGTAGACCTGGTCGCCGAGCATGACGATGAGGTGGGGCCAGCGGTCCCGCGGCTCCTCGCTCATGCGCAGCGCCAGGGCGTAGAGCGCGTCGATCTCGCGGCCCTGAGGGTCGTCGTCCTTGCGCTTGGAGAAGGGGTGGTGGTGCGGCGCGGCGACCCGGCAGGAGCCGAAGGCGAGGCGTATCGTCGCCTCGGGATCGAGCGTGCGAATCACCGGCTCGGGAAAGGGGTCGTTGGCCGGAGGCCATAGCCGCTCTCCGTCGCTCCTGACGTCGTAGGCCGTCGTCGACCCGGCCTCCAAGCCGTCTATGCAGACCAGCGCGTAGTGATGGCTGCCGACGCGGAAGGTCTGCGCCCTCCGGCCGAGGACCTCCACCTCGCAGGGCGCGTCGGTCTCGACCCAGACGGTCGCCTCATGCGCGCCGACATAGCGCAGAAGGGGACCGAGGACGAGGTGGACCATGGATGGCACTCTTACCTTCCGGGACCGAGGACGAGGTGGGCCATGGAGTGCATTCTTACCGTCCGGCGCCTCGGACGGCGCGCCGTTCGACAAATGGCGCAGGTTAAGGAAGGTTCGAGGATCTGCGCACTACACTCCTTCGGGTTGGAGCGCACACGCAACGGACGCAGCGCACCCCCGCACCAGGGGGCGCCGGACAGGGCCGGGAGGGCCCGCCAGCGCGCGTTCCTGATCGCCGCGCTCCCAGAGGGCGACGACCTGTCAGAGCTCCGCGAGCTCCTGCGCACCGCCGGGGTCGCCCCGGTCGGCGAGCTCGTCCAGCACCGTCCCCGTCCGCATCCCAACACTTACCTGGGGCCCGGGAAGGTCGCAGAGCTCAAGCGCCTGCTCGAGGCGGCCGACGCGAACGTGGTCGCCTGCGACGACGAGCTCGCGCCCCGGCAGGAGCGAAACCTCGAGGCGGAGCTGGGGATCCCCGTCATCGATCGCACGGCGATAATCCTCGACATCTTCGCAGGCCACGCCCACACGGCCGAGGGAAAGCTCCAGGTCGAGCTCGCCCAGCTCGACTACAACCTCGCGCGCATGCGCGGCCTGTGGACCCACCTCGAGCGCCTCGGCGCCGGCCGCATGGACGGCGGCATCGGAACGCGGGGACCCGGCGAGACCCAGATCGAGACCGACCGCCGCCTGGCACGCGACCGCATCGCCGCGCTGCGGCGCAGGCTCGTCGAAGTGGGCCGCCACCGCGACACGATGCGCACCGAACGCGAGCGCGCCCATCTGCCGCGCGTCGCGCTGGCCGGCTACACCAACGCCGGCAAGTCGACGCTCCTGAACGCGCTGACTGGCTCGGAGGTCGGCGTCCGCGACCGCTTGTTCCACACGCTCGATCCCACGACCCGGACCATGCGGCGCGAGGGCCGCGCCTACCTCGTGACCGACACCGTCGGCTTCATCCGCAAGCTGCCCCACCAGCTCGTCGAGGCCTTCTCGGCCACCCTGGAGGAGACCCGGCTGGCAGACCTGGTCCTCCACGTGGTCGACGCCTGCGCTCCCGAGGAGGAGCGCTCGGAGATGATCCGCGCGGTCGAGGACGTCCTCGAGGAGATCGGGGCCGGCGAAGCCTCGCGGCTGCTGGTCCTCAACAAGTCAGACCTGCTCGACGCCGAGAGCCGCCGGGAGATCGCCTTCCGCCACCCGGGGGCCGCGCTGGTCTCGGCCGCCTCGGGGGAGGGGCTCGACGAGCTGGGAGACCGCGTCGCGGCGACCTTCGAGCGCATGCTGCTCCCCGTCGAGCTCCTCGTGCCCTACGCCGAAGGCGGGCGGCTGGCCGAGCTCCACGAGGTCGCCGGCGACCTCGAGCGGATCGAGACGGCCGATGGCGTTCGCGTCTCGGCCCGCCTGCCGGCAGCGATCGCCGAGCGCTACGAGCGCTTCGCGGTCGACGGCCGGCCGTGAAGCTGCCCAGGCTCTCGGGGGCGGCGCGCGCTCTCAGCGGAGGCCGGCGATCGTGACGCTGCGCTTCCGCCGGCTGTCGGCGGCGGCGACGCTTCCAACCCGCGCTTACGAGGGCGACGCCGGCCTCGACCTGCACTCCTCCGAGGCGGCGACCGTTGCCCCGGGGGAGCGCGTATCGCTGGGCACGGGCCTCGCGGTAGAGGTCCCGCCCGGGTGCGCGGGGCTCGTGCTGCCGCGGTCAGGGCTCGCCGTGCGCGACGGCATCACCCTGCCAAACGCACCCGGGCTGATCGACGCCGGCTTCCGAGGCGAGCTCCGAGTCCTGCTCCTCAACACCGATCGCGGGGCGGTCTTCGAAGTTCGCCCGGGCGACCGCATCGCCCAGCTCGTCGTCGTCCGCGTCGAGGCCGCCGAGCCGGTCGAGGTGGCCGAGCTCGCGTCGAGCGAGCGCTCCGAGCGCGGCTTCGGATCGAGCGGCGTGCAGGCGGGTTGACCGGCCGGCCCCGGCGCGCGGGTCGGCGCGCACGGCGCCCGCGTGTCCCGGGCCTCTCACCCGCACAGCAGTACCACCGCGCTTCCGACGTGCTCCTCGGTGGCCTCGATCCGCCGCGGGGGGAGCGTGCGCAATCCGACCCGCTCGGCTTCGGCCGCGAGCTGGGCCACCGAGAGGCGATCGAGCCTGACCTGGTCGGCGGCGAGGCGGCGCTGCCCGTCGGGCGCGATCCGCTCCCGCATCCGCTCGATGAGCACCCGCTCGCCTTCCACGCGCACCGCCGTCGGCTGGCTGATCCACGTCCAGCCGTCGCGTTCGAGGACGTCGGGCTCGGGGAGCACAGCGTGGGGGGAGTAGACCTCGAGCTCGTCGGCGATCGCGGCCGCCAGCAGGCCCCGGGGCGCGAGGTGGCGGAGGGAGCAGCGCAGGAAGGCGGCGCGCCCCGTCTCGCCGCCGAGCAGCTGCACCGTCTGCATCGGGGCCAGGACGAGCGTGAAGCGCTCATCCAGGGCGAAGTCGCGCGCGTCGGCGGTCACGGTCCGGACGGGTAGTCCCTCGGCTCGCTCGCGCAGGGCCTCGAGCAGCACGGGGTCGCGGTCGAGCGCGACGACCTCGACGGCCGCCGCCGCCAGCGCCAGCGCCACCCTCCCGGTGCCCGCGCCGAGGTCGAGGACGGGTCCGCCCTGCGCGGAGGCGAGCGAGAGCCAGAGGGCGAGGTCGGCCCGGTAAGCGCCGCATTCGAGGTCGTGCCAGGTGACGTGCGCCGCGGAGGTGACGTCCGCGAAGGTGACGTGCGCCGCAGAGGCCTCGTCGTCGGCGTCGGAGGGAGCGCGCGGGGGAGGGATCGCTCGACTCACCGGTCACCTCCGCGCCGGTGGCGGGCGCGGAGCAGTCCCGGCCGTCGCCGGGCCGTCTTCGGACCCGTTCCTGACGGATCAGCGTCCGCGGGCATGAGCACCCGGACGGCGCCCGGCACGGCGCGGATGGTCACGGGAAGCTCGCCGATCGGGTCGCCGTCGGCGTAGACCACGAACGGCCGATCCGCTCGGATCGTGACTTCGCGGGCGCGCCGGATCTCCACGGCCGGGTCGGCGAGGTGGCTTCCCTTGAAGACCCGCGGCAGGTTGGCCAGGAAGCGCAGCCTGCTCGACTCGCTCGAGGACACGACGTCGAGCAGCCCGTCGTCGAGCGCCGCGCCGGGGGCGAGGTACATGCCGCCTCCGTAGGCCTTCGAGTTGGCCGCCGCGACGCTCCACCCGCGCAGGCGGTGGGAGGCTCCGTCGAGCTCGAGCTCGAAGTCGGCGGGCCGCCAGGCGAGCAGGGCGCGCAACGCCCCGTAGGCGTAGACGAGGTTGCCCAGGCTCGACGGAGCCTCGTTGGCGATCCGGTTGGCGTCGGAGTCAAAGCCGCAGCTGGCGATCCCGATGAACGTCCGCCCGTCCACCTCGCCGAGGTCGAGCGGGCGCTCGACGCCCTGGGCGAGCACCCGGCAGGCCTGCGCCGGCGAGGAGGGAATGCCGAGAACCCGCGCGAGGTCGTTGCCCCGTCCCCCGGGCAGTACACCGAGCACAGCGTCGGTGCCGCGCAGCGCCCCGGCGACGCGGGCGACGAGCCCGTCGCCTCCCAGCGTCGCCGCGACCTCCCCGTTGGCCGCCGCCTCCCGACCGAGCTCCTCGGCGTGCTCGAGGTCGGTCGTCGCCGTCGCGCGATGCTCCAGGCCGATCTCCTCGAGCGCGGCCTGCACCTCGGGCAGGTGCCGCCACGCCCGGCCGCCGCCGGCCGAGGGGTTGTAGATCACCGAGACGCGCCTCATTTGGTCCATCCCTGCTCGCCCATGTAGGCGACGACCTCCTCGGGGCGGTCGGTGATGACGTAGGCGTCGATCACCGCGCCGTCCGCGTTGATCGTGATCGACAGCCCGGACTCCACGCGGCGCACCTTGGAGATCGGCGCCACGGGCCGGCCCGAGCCCATGCGGGGCTTGACGCGGCCGGTGGCCACGCTGTGGACGGCCTCGTGGCCGGCGAGCGCGTCGAGCAGCCGCCGATAGCCCTTGGTGGAGGAGTGCTTGTGGTGGGTGCGCCGCCGCATGCGTCAGCTCTGCGCCCCGTGGAGGACCAGTTCCGCCAGCGTCGCCGCTACGGCGACGGGGCGCGGGTCGGTCGCCGCCTCGGCCTCCTCGCGGCTCGTGACCCCGGTGAGCACGATCGCGCCGTCCATCCCGGCGGCGCTTGCGCCGGCGAGGTCTGAGTCCAACCGGTCGCCGACTACGAGCGCACGGCCCTCGCCTCCCAGCCGGTCGAGCGCGGTGGCGAAGATCGCGCCCTCCGGCTTTCCGACCGTCACCGCCTCGCGACCCGTCGCGTACTCGACCGCGGCGAGCACCGCGCCCGTCGCCGGCCACGGGCCGTCGGGCATCGGAAAGGTGCGATCGCGACCGGCGCCGAGCAGCTCGGCCCCCCGCAGGACGGCCTGGGTCGCCGTTCGCAGCTCGTCGTAGTGCACGTCGTCGTGACCGGCCACCACCACGACGTCGGCGCGGCTCGCGAACTCCGTCGCGTTCACTATCCGAAGCCCGGCCGATTCCACGTGGCGGTGGATCGGAGCCGCGCCGACGACGAAGGCGCTGCCGCCTCCGCGCTGCGCGAGGCGGTACTGGAGGGCGCCGCCGACGGTGACCACCTCCTCGAGCGAGGCCTGGAAGCCCAGGCGCCAGAGCTTGCGGACGAACTCCTCGCTGGAGTGGCGTGCGTCGTTGGTGACGAAGGCCACCTGCTTGCCGGCCTCGCGCAGCGCTGCGAGCGCCTCGGGGCCCTTCGGCGTCGCCTCGTCGCCGACCCACAGGCACCCGTCGAGATCGAGCAGGACGTGGTCGTAACGGCGAAGGAGCGAGGAGATGGGCACGCCCCGATTATGCTTCTCCGCCGTGCCACGTCCCCCTGCCCCCCTTGCCGCGCTCCTCGTCGCGCTCGCGCTCGTCGCCGCGGGCTGCGGATCGGACGACGACTCCGAGACCACCGGCGAGGGTGCCGCGAAGCCGTCCAAGCCGGCCGCCACGGCACCCGCGCCCGCGCCCAAGGAAGCTGTCACGGGCGAGTGCCGGAAGGTTCGCGCACCAGAGCCCCGGCCGGGTGCCAAGGCGTCCAAGCCCAAGAAGACGCTCGATCCGGCGAAGACCACGACCGCCGTGGTGACCACCAGCTGCGGGGAGTTCACCATCGCGCTCGACGTCAGCCGAGCGCCGGCGACCGCCTCCTCTTTCGCGTCGCTCGCGCGCCAGGGCTTCTACGACGGCCTTACCTTCCATCGGATCGTGGCGGGCTTCGTGATCCAGGGCGGCGACCCGCAGGGCGACGGGGAGGGCGGCCCGGGCTACAAGGTGGTCGAGGCGCCTCCGAGCGACACCACCTATCCGCGGGGTACCGTCGCGATGGCCAAGGCTCCGACCGAGGCGCCCGGCACCTCGGGCAGCCAGTTCTTCGTGGTCACCGCCGAAAACGCGAGCTCGCCGCCCTTCTCGCTGACTTCCGACTACGCGCTGGTCGGCAAGGTGACCAAGGGCCTCGAGGTCGTCCAACGCATCGGGGCCCTTCCGGCGGACTCACAGACCGAGAAGCCCGACACCCCGGTCGTCATCCGGAAAGTCAAGATCCAGGAAGGCTGACCTTCATCGTCGGCGACTCGTCGCGGCGCGCTCTGCCGCGGCGGAACTGCGCTCCTTCTCCATTCGCCGCTGGCGGCGCCGGCCGAACAGCGCGAGGATCCCGAGCGCGGCGGTGACGACGACCAGACCCAGGAGCAGCCCTCCCGCGATCCCGACGCCGCCGAAGGGCAGCGAAACGAGCTCCACGATCGCCAGGCCGAGCGCCATGAGGAGCACGACGATGCCCAGCACGACCGCCCACCCGCGCAGGCGCAGCCAGATGCTCGAGCCCGGCGGGGGAACCACGAGGCCCATGAAGCGCAAGGCGAGCAGCTGGCGGCCCGTCGGGGGCGCCTGGCCGAGACGCTGTACGGCCTCCTTGAGATCGTCGGGCCGGCGCTCTGCGAGGGCGAGCGACGCATTGGCCATGCGGCGCAGCTGCATCCGTTCCTGAGGGCGCGCCGCCGCGATCGCACGCTGGAAGTGGGCGCGGGCGGTCTTGGCGTCGTAGCGCTCGGCCGCACGCGCGCCGAGGATCGCCTGGGCGGCTGCCCGGAATTTCGCCTCGCCCTCGAGCTCCTCGTCGGAGCGCGTCTCGAGCCGCTCCATGGCGGCGAGGGCGCTCTTCTGCTCGATCTTGATCTGGCGCTGCTTGGGAGCCACGGCCCGGCGGAGTCTAATGCCCTCTATCGAGCGCTGAGGAGCAGCCGAGTTTGCCGGCAGGGTCAGTGGGTAGCCCGGATCGATGACCCAGACGGGCCGCCCCGGCGATCACGATCGCGTGGAAGTGGATCGCCTCGCCCCGCGCGACGAGGACGAGAGCTATTTCACCGATCAGGGTCAGCCCGGAACGGAGCGTCAGGCCGACGAGCAGGACTGGATGGCGGCGATGGGAGCCACTCAACTCATCTTCGTCAGCCTGCTCGGAGCCTGCGTGATCGTCGGCCTGCTCGTGGCCGTCTCGGGCGGGGGCCTGATCTTCCTGATCCTCGCGATCCTCGCACTGATCATCGCCGGCGGCCTCGTCACCGCCTTCGTCATGAAGACCACCGCCCAGGTGGAGAAACCTTCTCCGGAGACCGTCGCGCGCCTGGAGGGCGAGGGGGTCCGCGACCCCGAGGCCGCGGTCAACGAACGTATCAACGCGCTGCCCGAGGACGAGCAGTACGGCGCCGACTCCGAGAGCCTGCTCGACGAGCCGGCGCGCGACCAACAGACCAAGGTCACGCCCTCCAACGAGTCGCGCCCCGTCGGCCCCGACGGCTAGAGACCAGGCGGGCTCGAGCAGCACCGCGAGCCGTGCCGTCGCCTCGTCAGGGCGGGCGCGCATCGCCCGGAACGCCTCGGTGGCCGTTGCCACTTCGTGTAGCCCGGTCGCGCGCCGCTCGTGGCAGAAGCGCCCGATCCACCGCACGGCGGCGGGGTCCATCCTCAGGCTCCCAGCGTGCGCAGGAAGGCCGCCTCGGCGTGGGTCGCACGCTCGAGCTCTGTGAGGTCGACGCTCTCGTCGGTGGAGTGGATGTTGGCGCTGGGGTCCTCGGCGCCCCAGATGAGGATCTCTGCGCGGGGCATCGCGCGGGTCAGCATGGTGATGAGGGGGATCGAGCCGCCGCTGCCCATCTGCACCGGCGGTTGTCCGTAGGCCTCCTCCATCGCCGTGGCGGCCGCCGCGTAGCCGGGCCCGTCGCTGCGGGCCAGGAACCCTCCGGCGCTCACGTAGGGGGACACGGTCACCTCCGCGCCCCACGGCGCCGCGGCGCGCAGGTGGCGCTCGAGCGCCGAGCGCGCGTCATGTTCGTCCTCTCCCGGCGCAAGGCGCGCGCTGATCAGCGCCCGCGCGCTGGGCACGAGCGCGTTCTGCGCGCCGTCCACCGGCGGGGCGTCGAGGCCGATGACCGTGATCGCCGGCCTGGTGAGCAGGCGCTCGGCGAGCGTCCCGTCGCCGATGAGCTCTGAGCCCGGCAGGAGGGTCGCCACCTCCCGGTAGACGGCCTCCTCCTGCTCGAGGCCCGTCCACGGCACGCCGCGCAGGCCCTCGACCGCGACGTTCCCCCGATCGTCGTGCAGGGTGTCGAGCATCCGGATCAGCGCCAGGAGCGCGTCGGGTGCCGGGCCGCCGAACATCCCGCTGTGGACGGAGCGCTCGAGCGTGCGGACCTCGACATGGCAGGCGGCCAGCCCTCGCAGCGAAGTCGTGAGGGTCGGCTCGCCCAGACGCCAGTTCCCGCTGTCGGCGACGACGATGACGTCGGCATCGAAGCGGTCGGGCTGCTCGGCTACCACGGCCGCCAGCGCCGCCGAGCCGATCTCCTCGTCGCCCTCGACGACGACCTTGAGCCCGACGTCCGCTTTCCCGCCGAGTGCGCGCAGGGCGGCCGCGTGCATGATCACCCCGGACTTGTCGTCGGCGGCTCCCCGTCCGTAGAGGCGCCCGTCGCGCACGACCGGCTCGAAGGGCGGCGAGGACCAGGCCTCCTCGGGCCCGCTGGGCTGCACGTCGTAGTGGGCGTAGAGGAGGACGGTCGGCGCGCCGGGCGGTCCGGGGGCATCGGCTACGACGAGCGGAGCCCCGTCGGCGACGTCGAGCGCCTGCGCCCTGCCGAGGCCCGCCTCGCGCAGGATCGAGACGACCGTCTCGGCCGCCTCGTTCAGCGGCTCGCGCGGAAAGCCGGCAAAGGCGACTGACGGGATGCGCACGAGCTCTTCGAGCTCGCGCTGCGCGTCGGGCATCACGCCGGCGACCGCTTGGGCGAGATGGTCCGGGGCCACGCCCGGGATTATCCCGACGCCGCGCGCGTAGAGCTACTTTCGCACGCTCGGGCGACCGCGAGCGCCTTGGAAACGTTGGGCAGGCGGCGAGCCGGCTTTGCCTACCATGGCCCGTCCCCGGTGCGCGTCCTGGTCGTCAACACGGGCTCCAGCAGCCTGAAGCTCGCCCTCGTCGACGAAGGGGAGGCGACGCTGGGCGAGCGCGAGCTCCCCCTGGATGCGGGACGGGTGGATCCGGCCGAGTTGATGGCCACCGTCGGCGAGTTCGGAGCGCCCGAGGCGGTCGGGCATCGCATCGTCCACGGCGGTGGGCGCTTTCTCGTCCCGACGCGGATCGATCGGGAGGTCGAGGCCGCGCTGCGCGAGCTCGCCGACCTGGCGCCGCTGCATCAGTCGCCGTCGCTCGCCGCGCTCGACGCCGTCTCCGAGGCCCTTCCTGGGGTCCCGGCCGTGGCCTGCTTCGACACCGCCTTTCACGCCACCCTCCCGGCGGCGGCGGCCACCTACGCCCTGCCCAAGGAGTGGCGCGAGCGCTGGGACCTGCGCCGCTTCGGCTTTCACGGCCTCTCCCACGCATACGTCGCGCGCCGCGCGGCCCGGCTCGTGGGAAGCAGGGACAACGACGTGCGGATCGTCTCCTGCCACCTCGGGGCGGGCGCGTCGATCGCCGCGATCCAGCACGGGCGGTCGGTCGACACGACGATGGGCTTCACGCCGCTCGACGGCCTGGTCATGGGCACCCGCTCGGGCTCGGTCGATCCCGGGCTGCTCCTGTGGCTGCTCGAGCGCGGCGGGTTGGCGGTGGAGGAGGTCGCCGACGCCCTCGAGCGAAAGTCGGGGCTGCTGGGCCTCGCCGGGACCGCCGACATGCGCGAGGTCCTCGATCGCGCCAAGGACGGCGATCCCGCCGCGGTTCTTGCGCGCGACGTCTACGTGCACCGCCTGCGCGCCGGGATGGGCGCGATGGTCGCGGCGATGGAGGGGCTCGACGTGCTCGTCTTCACCGGCGGGGTGGGGGAGCGCTCGCCCGAGATCCGCGCCGCAGCCGCTCGGGGGCTTTCCTACACCGGGGTCTCCCTTCACACGGAGCGAAACGAGGAGGCTACGGGCGACGCCGAGATCGGCTCGGGCTCGGCACCGGTGCGGACCTTCGTCATCACCTCGCGCGAGGATCTCGAGATCGCCCGCCAGGTCCGCGCCGTGCTGGGCTAGCAGCCACGTAAGTGAGAGGAGCCGGCCAGCGTCGCGCATGGTCTACGTGGAATGCGCGTCCCGCTATATCAGCGGCGGGGTAACCTGCGCGACGTGACGGTCGACATTCCTCTCGGGGAGCCGTGAACGCGGTCGGCGGGCCGGGGCCCGCCACCGGGGCTACGTCGAACGGGCTGCGCGGCGAGCTCCTCTCCCTGCTCGAGGACGTCAAGCGCGGCGGGGTCGATCCCGTTGCCGCGGCGGAGCGCCTGGCCCATCTGCCCTACCGCGACCTCGGGTTCGCCCGCGTGGACAACCACCGCGAGCTGCGCCAGGGGGCGCCGGAGGCGGTCCTGGGGGAGGGCAAGGATCCGGCGGAGGTCGAGGCGATCGTCGCCGCCATGCTCGCCGACGGCGCCGGCAGCGTGCTCGTCACGCGCGCCGATACGCGCGCCCGGGCCGCTGTCCTGCGCGCGGCGCCCGATGCGCTGGAGGACGAACGGGCACGGTTGGCCTGGGTGGCGCGCAGCGTGCCGCCCGCGCAAGGCACGGTGACGATCGTCTCGGGCGGGACGGCTGACGGGCCGGTGGTCGCCGAGGCGCGAGTCCGCGCGGAGCTTCTCGGTGCCGGCGTCGCCGTCCAGCAGGACGTCGGCGTCGCCGGGCTGCACCGCCTGTCCGCCGCGGTGGGAGACCTCGAGCGCGCCGACTGCGTCGTCGTGGTGGCCGGGCAGGACGCTGCCCTGGCCTCGGTCGTCGGCGGGCTGGTCGGCGCCCCCGTGATCGGTGTTCCCACCAGTACGGGCTACGGCGCCGCCCTCGGAGGCGTCACCGCGCTGCTCTCGATGCTGTGCAGCTGCGCCGCCGGGGTCGCGGTCGTCAACATCGACGACGGCCTGGGCGCCGGCACGATCGCCGCGCGGATCGCTCGGTCGGCGGCCGGAGCGCTGGGCTGAGCCGCCTCCTCCATCTCGACTGCGTCGGCGGGATCGCCGGCGACATGCTGCTCGCCGCCCTGCTCGACGCCGGAGCCGACGCCGGCGCCATCCGCGAGGGCCTCGGCGGGTTGGGCGTCGACGGGCTCGAGCTCGCCGTCGGCCGAGCCCGCCGCCACGGCATCGGGGCCGCCACGGCGGCGATTCGGGCGCCCGCCGGCCAGCCGCACCGCCGCTGGGCGGGCATTCGCTCCCAGCTCGACGAGGCCCGCCTGCCCGAGCGTGCCCGGGCACGGGCGCAGGAGGCCTTCCGCCGGATGGCCCGCGCCGAGGGCGCCGTCCACGGTCTCGATCCCGAAGAGGTCGAGTTCCACGAGGTCGGCGCGATCGACGCGCTCGGGGAGGTGTGCGGCGTCGCCCTCGCCCTGGAGGAGCTCGGCGTCGAGCGGGTGACCTGCTCGCCGCTTCCCGCCCCCCGCGGAATGGTCGACGCCGCCCACGGCCACCTGCCGCTGCCCGCGCCGGCCGCGCTCGAGCTGCTGGTGGGTGCTCCGCTCTACGGAGTCGACGTCGACGCCGAGCTGGTCACGCCCACAGGGGCCGCCCTGGTGGCCGCGCTGGCCGAAGGCTACGGGCCGTTGCCTGCCATGACGCTCGGGGCCGTCGGCTACGGCGCCGGGGCCCGCGACCTGGACTCATTGCCCAACGTGGTCCGGGCGATCGTGGGGGAGGGGAGGCCGGCCGAGGCCGCCGCCGCGGCGGTCTCGCTGGTCGAGGCCAACCTGGACGACCTGCTTCCCGAGCTGCTCCCCGACGCCGCCGGCGCCTGCTTCGCGGCCGGCGCCGTGGACGTGTGGACCACGCCGGCGCACATGAAGCACGGCCGGCCGGGGTTCATCCTGTCAGCGCTCGCACGCCCCGGCGATGAGGCGGCAGTGGCCGAGGCCGTCCTGCGCGAGACCAGCAGCCTCGGGGTTCGCATCGCGCACCTGGAGCGCTGGGAGCTCGAGCGCGAGTGGCGCACGGTCGACGTCGACGGCGAGCCCGTTAGGGTCAAGGTGGGGCGCCTCGACGGCCGCGTGGTCAACCTCGCACCCGAGCACGGCGACTGCGAGCAGGCGGCGCGCCGCGCCGGCGCGCCCGTCAAGACCGTCTGGGCCCGCGCGCTGGCCGCGGCCCACCACGAGCACGGAGCGTCATGACCGACCAGACCGGAGCCCACCCTCGCGCGGGCTCGAGCGCAGAGGTCATGAGCGACGAGACCGACGCCCTCCTCGCGCGGCTCGAGCGCGACATTGCCCAGCTGGACAGCGCGATCGTGGCCTTCTCCGGCGGCGTGGACTCCTCCGTGGTGGCGGCGATCGCCGCGCGAGCTCTGGGCCCGCGCGCGCTCGCCGTCACGGCGGTGTCTCCGGCGGTGGCGGCCGGCGAGCTCGAGGGAGCTCGCAGGGTGGCCGGCGCCATCGGCATCACCCACGAGACCGTCACGACGAGCGAGCTCTCCCGCGAGGGCTACCGGCGAAACGCCCCCGACCGCTGCTATCACTGCAAGTCAGAGCTCTACGACGCGCTCGCCGCCCAGGCCTCCCGGCGCGGCTACGCGACCGTCCTCTCCGGCGCAAACGCCGACGACGCAGGGGACTGGCGGCCTGGGCTGCGCGCCGCGGCCGAGCACGGGGTGCGCCACCCGCTGCTCGAGGCGAGCGTCGGCAAGGAGCAGGTGCGCGCGCTGGCCCGCCGGCTCGAGCTCCCCAGCGCGGAGAAGCCCGCAACCCCCTGCCTGGCCTCCCGCGTGCCCTACGGAACGCCCGTCGATCCGGCCACGCTCGAGCGCATCGACCGCGCCGAGCGGGCGGTGCGGGCGCTCGGGTTCCCGATCCTGCGCGTGCGCCACCACGGAGACCTCGGGAAGCTCGAGCTGCCCGCCGACGACCTTCGCCGAGCGCTCGACCCCGAGGAGCAGTCGGCGATCGCCGCGGCGATCCGGGGCGCGGGCTACGCCCGGGCAGCCATCGACCGCGAGCCGTTTCGCTCGGGATCGCTCAATGCGGCGCTGGGAATCGGGCGGGCTCCAGCGCGGCCCGCAGGGTCTTCGCCAGCGAGTCACGGTACCGGTCAAGCGCCCGCGGGCTGAGGGGGTCCTCGTCGAGGAGCCGCGCCCGGAAGGTTGAATCGGAGAAGTAGGTCAGCACGGCGCCGTAGCAGAGCTGCATCAGCTCGGCGGGATCGTGTGGGCGCAGCCGCCCGGCGCGCACCTCGCGCTCGAGGAAGGCGACGGCGGACTCGAGGAAGGGGCGCAGGTGATCGGCCATCGCCCCTTCGAGGCGCTCTCCGCCCTCGATCGCCTCGCGTCGGACGATCATGACGAACTCCTGGTGGGTGGCGAAGAACTCGAAGGCGGCGTCGATGAGGGCGGCCACCTGCTCGAAGCCGCGGAGGCCGGTTGAGATGGCGTGGCGGGTCGTCTGCGCCCAGTCGCCGACGGCCGCCTCGATCACCGCGACGTAGAGGCCTTCCTTGGACCCGAAGTGGTAGAGCAGCGTCGGGTGGCTCAGCCCGACCTGCTCGGCGACGTCCTGGAGTCGAGCGCCGGCGAAGCCGCGGGTGGCGAACTCGGTGCGCGCCACCGAGAGGATCCGCGCACGGGAGGAGCCGAGCGTGGCCTGTTCGATCGGCATGTACTGACACGTTAGTAGAGGCGGTGATACGGTGCCGCGCGGCCTCAGTGAGCGGCCCTGAGCGCACCGATGATCGAGGAGTCCAGCGCAACAATCAGCGAGCGCCTCGCCGGCAAGGCGCTGCTCCTCACGGGCGCGTCGGGCTTCGTGGGGAAGGCCGTGCTCGCCTTCTGCCTCGCCGACCTCCCCGAGCTCGAGAGGATCGTCGTGCTCCTGCGCACCGCCGACGACGCTGCCGCGCGGCAGCGCCTGGAGGAGGACATCCTGCCCGGCGCGGCCTTCGCCGGACTGGAGGACGTCATCCCCTACGCACCACTCACCGCCCTCGCCGGCGACGTGGCCGCCGAGGGCCTCGGCCGGGACGGCGGGGACCAGGGGCTGGGGGACGGGGGCTTCGGAGACCGAGGGCTCCCCGGCGACCTGCGCACGGACTCCCTCGCCCGCGAAGGCGGCCACGACCTCGCCGGCATCGACGTCGTCATCCACTGCGCCGCCTCGGTCTCCTTCGAGCAGCCGCTCGACGAGATCCTCGAGCTCAACGTCCTTGGACCGGTGCGCGTGCTGCGGACCCTCCGGGCGCACGGCAGCGACCCCCACGTCGTCCATGTCTCCTCGGCCTACGCGGCGGGCCGGCGCACCGGCCTGGTCCTCGAGCGACCGTCGGGCTTGGCTCCGGCCGAGCCCGAGCTCGACTTCGAGGCAGAGCTCGCGGCGGCGCGCGCGTGGCGCCGCGACCTCGACGCCGAGTCGCGCCTGCCCGATCACCAGCGGCGCGTCGTCGCCGAGGCCCAGCGCGAGGTCGGGCCGGCGGGCGGCCCCGCCGTCGGCGTGCGCGCGGAGGCCCTGCGGCGCAAGTGGGTGAGCGACCAGCTCGTCGAGCGCGGGCGCGAGCGCTCGCGCGCCCTCGGGTGGGCGGACGGCTACGCGCTCTCCAAGGCGCTGGGCGAGCGCCTCCTCCTGCGCGAGCGCCCCCGAGCGCTCACGATCGTGCGGCCGTCGATCATCGAGTCGGCGCTGCGCCGTCCCCATCCCGGGTGGCTGGAGGACCTCAAGGTCGCCGACCCGATCATCCTGGCCTACGCCGCCGGTCTCGTCCCGCGCTTCCCGGCCAACCCGGCGTCGCGCCTGGACATCGTTCCCGTCGACTTCGTCGCAAATCTCTGCCTGGCCGCCGCGGCCCACGAGCCAGAGGAAAGCCCGCGCACCCTGCAGATGGTCAGCGGCTCGAGCAATCCCGCGACCGTCAAGCAGGTGGCGGAGCTGGTCACCGAGTACTTCCGCGAGCACCCGCTCGCCGGCGAGGACGGCCTCCCGGTCGACGTGCCCGACTGGCGCTTCACCTCGCACGCTCGGGCGATCGGCCTGCTCGATCGCGCCGGGCGGGTGCTCCAGGCCGGGCGCGACATCATCGACGGCGTGCCGCTTCCGCGGGCCGACCGGCTCGAGCTGCGCCTGCATCGCGACCAGCGCCGCCTGGACTTGCTGCGGCGGCTGGCCGAGATCTACGGGCCCTACGTCGAGCTCGACTGCATGTTCGACGACCGTGCGACGCGCGAGCTTGCGGCGAGCCTGCACCCCGACGACCGCGATCGCTTCGGCTTCGACGTGGAAGCGATCGACTGGCCGACATACCTCCGCGACGTGCATCTGCCCGCGCTGCGCGCGCTGGCGCCGGCGCCCAGGGTCGACCGGCCGCCGGCGCGCCGAGAGCACGCCGCCCTGGAGGCCGGTGAGCCGGGCCCGCCGGCGCTGGCCTTCTTCGACGTCGAGGGCGTGGTGATCGAGGCCAACGTCGCCCACTTCTACGCGTGGCTTCGCACCCGCGACATGCCCGAGCTCGATCGGCTGCTCTGGCGCGCCGGGCTGGCCGCCAAGGTGCCGGGCTGGATGCGAACGGACCGCCGCTCGCGCGCCGACTTCAACCGCCGCTTCTACCGCCTCTACCGCGACCTGCCGGCCGCGGCGCTGCGCGAGCAGGCGAGCGGCGCACTGTCTGACTTCATCCTGCCCCGCATCCAGCACGAAGCGGTGCGGCGCATCCGAGCGCATCGCCGCCGCGGCGACCGCGTCGTGTTGCTCACCGGCGCGCTGGACTTCCTCGTCGCACCGCTGCGCCATCTCGCAGACGATTTGGTCGCGGCGCGCCTGGTCGAGCGCGTCGGCCGGTTCACCAGCGAGCTGGCCGAGCCCCCGCTGACCGCCGACGGGCGCGCCTCCCTAGCCGCCCGGATGGCCGCCGAGCACGACTTCGAGCTGGCCGACTGCCACGCCTATGCCGACAGCGTCTCCGACCTCCCGCTCCTCGAGCTCGTCGGCCATCCCCACCCGGTCAATCCCGACTTCCGGCTCAGCCGCGAGGCGAGGCGGCGCGGCTGGCAGGTGGAGGAATGGGCTACGGAGCCCGGCGCCCGTACCCGACCGCCGTCACCCATGGAAGCCGCCTGATGCTCGCCCTGCGCTACACGCCGTCGCTGCCGCGCTTCGTCGCCACCCGCCTGGGCGCGCCGTCCGGCGGCACGGGCGCCGGCGCGCTCGCACTCGAGGAGGTCCGCCCGCCGCTGCCCCCGGCACCCGACTGGCTGGCCGTGCGCCCGCGCCTGGCCGGCATCTGCGGGTCCGACCAGGCGCTGCTGGGCGGGCAGGCATCGCTCTATCTCGGCTCGCTGACCTCCGGCCCGTTCGTTCCCGGCCACGAGGTGGTCGGCGAGGTCACCTCCGGCCCGCGCCGGGGCGAGCGCGTGGTGGTCGAGCCGGCGCTCGGATGCGCGGCGCGCGGCCTGGAGCCCGACTGCCCGGAATGCGCCGAGGGCCTGAGCGCCCTGTGTCGCCACACCATCGACGGGAACGTCTCAGCGGGTTTGCAGACGGGCTACTGCCGGGACGCCGGAGGGGGCTGGAGCGAAGGCCTGGTCGCCCACGAGAGCCAGCTCCACGCCGTCCCCGACGATCTCGCCGACGAGGATGCCGTGCTCGTCGAGCCACTCGCCTGCGCGCTGCACGCCGCGACCATGGCCGACGCACAGCCCGGCGAGACGGTGGCCGTGATCGGCGCCGGGACGATCGGCCTGCTCACCGTCGCCGCCCTGCGCGAGCGCGCGCCGCAGACCACCGTGCTCTGCGTGGCCAAGCACGCCGCCCAGAAGGCGGCGGCTCGCCGGCTGGGCGCCGATCACGTCTGCTCGCCCGAGCGTCTGCACAGCGAGGGAGCGCGCCTGACCGGCGCGCGCCGGCTGGTCGGCCACGGGGGCCGCGAGATGCTGCTCGGAGGCTTTGACCGGGTCCTGGACTGCGTCGGCAGCGGGGCCTCGATCGAGGGTGCGGTGACGGCGACGCGCCCGCGCGGGCGCGTCGTGCTCGTCGGCATGCCCGGTGAGGTGAAGGTCGACCTGTCGGTCGCCTGGCTGCGCGAGCTCGAGCTGCGCGGCGCCTACGGCACCGAGGCCGACTTTCCGGGGGCGATCGCGCTCGCTGGCAGGCTCGCGCCGGGACGGCTCATCGACCGCGGCTGGCCGCTTCGCTCCTACCGGCGCGCGCTGGAGGAGGCTCCGCGTGCCGCGCGGGCCGGCCGGGTGAAGACCGTCTTCGACCTCACGGCCGGCGCATGAGCATCGCGCCCTCTCCCCGGCGCCCGGACCGCGTGCCGATGATCGAGCGCAACCGCCGCGCCCCCGCCGCCGAGCGCGAGGCCTGCATCGTCGAGGTCACCGAGAGCTCGCCGCCCACGGTGTTCCATTCGGGCGAGCAGTTCCGGCTGGAGCGACTGCCTGTCGGATCGCGCATCATCTACGCCCCGCCGCCGCTCAAGGGCCTCGCCGACGTGGAGGCGGCGATCTCCGCCGCGCTCGACCACCCGCTCGGGATGGACCCGCTCGACGCGCTGCTCGTCCCCGGCATGCGGCTGACGATCGCCTTCGACGACATCTCGCTCCCGCTGCCGCCGATGCGCACGCCAGACATCCGCCAGCTGGTTATCGAGCAGGTGATCGAGCGCGCCTATCGCGCCGGCGTCGATGACATCCACCTGATCGCGGCGCTCGCGGTGCACCGGCGCCTGACGCCCGCAGAGATGGCACGCATCGTCGGCCGGCGGGTCTTCGACGAGTTCTTTCCAGACCGGCTCTACAACCACGCCGCCGAGGACCCGAACGGGATCGCCGTGCTCGGCGCCACGGCGGAGGGGGAGGCGGTGGAGCTCAACCGGCGGGCCGCCGAGTCTGACCTGCTCGTCTACGTGAACGTCAACATGGTCACGATGGACGGGGGCCACAAGTCCGTTCCCATCGGCCTCGGGACCTACCGGTCGCTGCGCGCCCACCACAACGTCCACACGCTGCGCCACTCGCGCTCGTTCATGGATCCCACCGCGAGCGAGCTGCACCACTCCAGCGTCCGCCAGGGAGCGATCGTCGAGGAAGCGGTGCCGATCTTCCACGTCGAGACCACGCTCAACAACGACATGTTCGCCGACCCGCTGGGCTTCCTGGCCAAGCCGGAGGGACGGTGGACCGCGCGCGAGCAGATGCTGTTCGCCGGGCTGCGGCGCTCCACCGAGGCGGTGGGCCCCAAGCTGCGGCACGCGGCGTTCCAGAAGACGGTGTCACCCTACGCGGTGACCGGGGTGACCGCGGGAGCGGTGGACCCCGTCCACGAAGTCACCCTCGACCGCTGCGCCGCCCAGCAGGCCGTCCGGGTGCAGGGCCAGGCCGACGTGGTCACCGCCGGGCTGCCCTACATCTGTCCCTACAACGTCAACTCGATCATGAATCCAATCCTGGTCATGTGCCTGGCCCTCGGGTACTACTTCAACCTCTACAAGGGGCGCCCGCTCGTGCGCGAGGGGGGCGTGATGATCTTCACCCACCCGGTGGCGCGGGAGTTCCATCCCGTCCATCACCCCTCCTACATCGACTTCTTCGAGGAGGTGCTGACCGAGACGACCGACCCGGCGGAGGTCGAGCGCTTCGAGCGCGGCTACGCAGAGGACGAGTGGTACCGCCACCTCTACCGAACCTCCTACGCCTACCACGGCGTGCACCCGTTCTACATGTGGTACTGGGGCGCCCACGCGCTCGACCACCTGGGCGAGGTGATCTTCGTCGGCGGCGATCCGGGCGCCTGCCGGCGGATGGGCTTCCGGCGGTCAGACACGCTGCGCGACGCGCTGGAGATGGCCGAGCAGGTCGTGGGCCGCGAGCCGTCGGTCACCCACTTCCACGCCCCACCGCTGTTCTACTGCGAGGTGGAGTAGTGCCCCCTGCGTGCGGACTGGACGCCGCCACGCACAGACCGCGTCGCGCCGATGACCCGGGCGGCCGGAGGCAGCCCTGATGGAGTTCGCGCGCGGGGGCCGGATGCTCGAGCGGCTCGCCGGCACGGCCTCGGGCGGCGGGGGGAGCCGCCCGCCGGCACGGTGGACGACCCGGAGGGCCGGTCGCGATCCATGGAAGGCGGGGGAGGCCGGCGACCAGGCGTGGCTGCGCAAGCCGGCACCGTCGCTGGCCCGCGAAGCCCTTCAACATGCGCTGCTCTTCCCGGCGGCCCGGGTGCTGGCCCGCCCGCGGGTGATCGGCGCGGAGGGCTTGATGCACACCCCGCAGCCGGCCGTGCTGGCGCCCAACCACGAGTCAGACCTCGACACTCCGCTGGTCCTGCTCGCGCTGCCCCGCGCGTGGCGGTCGCGCACGGTCGTCGGGGCGGCCAGCGATCGCTTCTATCGCGACCGCCTGCACGCCATCTCCTCAGCGCTGTGGATCAACACCTTCCCCTTCGACCGCGTCGCCGGCGAGAGGCGGGGGCTGGCTCTCGCCGCCTCGTTCCTGCGCGACGACCACAACGTGCTCCTCTACCCGCAGGGCACCCGCGGCGCGGGACCCGAGGGCTTCCGGCTCGGCGTCGCCGAGCTGTGCATCACCACCCGCGCCCCCCTGATTCCGATCCACGTCGGTGGAAGCGCGTTGATCATGCCCAAGGGCCGCGGCCTCGACCGCCGCGGCACGACGACGGTGACCTTCTCCACGCCGCTCTACCCGCGGGCGGGAGAGACCCCGGCGCAGCTCACCGACCGGCTGTGCGCGGCGATCGACGCCCTCGCGGGTGTGAGCTCGCGGCGGCGAGCTGCCGGCGTCGCGACCTGACCGACTCACCGATGCGGCTGGAAAAGAACGAATGCTACAGTGTCGCACTATGCGGTCGGTGTCTATCCGCGAGCTTCGTAACCGCACGACGGACGTCGTGGCGGCGGTGGAGGCCGGCGAGCGCGTCGTCTTGACCAGCAACGGGCGGCCGATCGCCGACGTCGTGCCTCACGTAGAGCGCGCGAGGTGGGTACCTGGCGACCTTGTCCTGCAGGCTCTGGCCGATGGTGCCGCGGCCGATCGACAGCTTCCGGACGATCTCGACGCGGTGCTCGACGGAACCACCGACGACGTCGGGTGACGACGTGACGCACCCCCGCGGCCTGCTGGACACCTCGTTCTTTGTAGCCTTCGAGCGACCGCGGGCCCCACGCGAAGCACCGACCCTCGGCGCGGTCTCGGCCATCACGATCGCCGAGCTGGCGGCCGGCGTGGAGCTCGCGAGCGATACCGCCGCGCGTCGGCAACGCCAGTCAACGCTCGCGCTGGCGCGTCGGTTCGATCCGATGCCATTCGATGATCGCTGCGCCGACGCCTATGCAGCGATCGCATCCGCGGTGCGCGCGGCGGGCCGACGCGTGCGCCAGTTCGACGCGGCGATCGCTGCCACCGCAATGGCACACGGGATCCCCGTATTCACGCAGGACGCCGAGGACTTCGGGCTCATGGAGCGCGTGATCAGTCAGCTCACGGTGGTCCTGGTGTAGGAGGTACGGGCCCGGGCCGAAACGACGCAGGCCCGCCTTGACGGCCCGCCCCCACCGGGGCAACCTCTAGCCGGCTTCGCGTCGCGCGGCTCGGGCCTCGGCTTCGATGGCCTCGCGTTCGCCGCGGGCCTTTTCGGCTTGCGCCTCTGCTTCGCGCGCTCGTGCCAGGGCGTCCTCCTCGTCCTTTGCCCGCAGACGCGCCTCCTCGTCGAGCTCGTCGGCCCTGGCCCGAGCTTCAGCTTCGGCCTTCAGCCTCTCCTCGCGAGCGGTGAAGCTCTCGAGCCGGTCGGGGGCGAGATCTCGCAGGCGATCGTCCTGTCTGGCCAGCGGGCTGAGCTGCTCGCCCGTCGGGGGCCCGCCGTCGGTCTGGACGACCGCATCGGGGCCGCAGGCGAGCTGCACGCTGTCGTGAGTGACCGACGCGCCCTCGAGCACGGCCACGCCGTGCTTGCGCCCCGCCAGCCCGCTTCGAATGCCCACGAGGATCGGATCGGCGTCGAGGAAGTAGACGTCCTCGATCTTTCCGAGCTTCTCGCCGGAGGAATCCAGTGCCTCGGTTCCGATCCATGTCTGAAGCTCCTGCGGCTCGATGGGCATCTCGGGCTCCCTTTCCGTCGGTAGAGCTGGACAAGGCACGCAGCGGGGCCCAGGGTGGGGAGATCCCGCGATCCCTTAGGGCATCAAAGCTACCATTGACAACGCAGGACGCTTGGTAATTCCCAAGCCTCTGCGGGAGCGTCTCGGTATTCGTCCCGGGGTTGTCGAGGTCGTCGCTGAGGGAATCGGAAGCCGTATTGAGCCGGTCGCGATCGAGTCGCTGGAAGAGCGGCGTGTCTGGCACCGAGAGTGCGCACATCGGCATACCTCTTGTTATGCTTCGATGCGTGCGTACCACGATCGTCTTCGACCCAGACGTTGCAGCTGAGCTGATGCGTCGGCGTGCGGAAAGCAGTGGGACGCTGCGCGACGAGGTCAACCACCTTCTTCGGCTCGGCCTTGCTCACGAGCGCGAGCGCACTTCCGCGCCGGCGAGCCGCTTCAGCACGCCGACCTTCGACAGTGGCCGCCCGCTCGTTTGCGTGGATGACGTCGAGGCAGCGATCGAGCATGCCGAGGGCGAGGACCACCGCTGATCTTGGTCGACGCCAACCTGCTCATGTACTCAGTACACGAGCAGTTCGAAGCCCACGCGGTCGCCAGGACCTGGCTGGACGAGCGGCTCAACGGGCCCGACAGGGTCGGGCTGCCGTGGGGAGCGCTGCTCGCGTTCATGCGCCTCTCGGCCAACCCGCGGGTGCTGAGCCGCCCGATCCGGCTGGATGATGCTGCTGCGGTCGTGGGCGCGTGGCTTGCGCTCCGCGTGACATGGACACCCGAGCCGAGTGACCACCACGCGCAGATACTCGCCGGACTCCTAGCCGGGGAGTCCAAGGCCGACCTCGTGCCGGACGCGCACTTGGCCGCCATCGCGATCGAGCACGGCCTCGTCCTTTACAGCACCGATCGGGACTTCGCGCGATTCGAGGGGCTCCGGTGGACCGACCCACTGAAGCGGCGCCGCTAACTCGTGGCGAACGTCGGCGGCGATAGATCGATCGCCAGTTGGTCCGCGTCACCGGCGGTGAGATCCTTGCTGGCCCGAACCGCCGCGAGCAGTTCCTCTTGTCCCTGATTCGTCCGTGACCACCCCGCTACGGCAACGTACCGAGTAGGGCGAGCGCCTCGACGGCCGCGGCCAAGTCGGTGTGGGCGGCAAGACGCTCGAAGTCCGCGTCGTAGTGGAGGATCGACGCACCGTGGTCCTCGGCGATCGCAGCAGCGAGGTAATCCAGAGGCGGAACGCCGAGGTGCTGATGCGCGGAGCGGAGCTGGTCCTGCAGATCGACGGCTCGGCGTTCCGCGCGTTTGGTGACCCAAAGCAGTGGAAGTTCGCCCGGGTCGACCGGAGGAGGGCTACGACCGGCGCGCGTCTCGAGCAAGAGCGGGGTGCTCGCCGTGACGAGGCCTCGTGCGATCCAGTCGGCCACCTCGCGGTGTCGCGCCGCATCGAGTTGCGAGCTGCCCAAGCGCCAGAACGCGCTGGCGTCGAGCAGCAGCAAGCCTCTGCTCACGGATGCCGGCCGGCGTGCCGGATGCGATGGACCTCGTCGAGATCCGGTGCCGGCCCCGCGCGCAGCCGATCAGCGAACGTCTCGAGGGCCCGAGCTTGAGCGCGATCTTGTGCCTCGAGCTCGCGGAGCTTTGCTTCGGCACCACGCAGAACGAGCTCGGCGAGCGACGGCGCGTCGGTGCCGAGCCGCTTGCGAAGAGGCTCGAGCGCGGCCGCGAGCGCCGGAGTCTCGGTGATCGAGTGTCGAGGATGAGACGTGGGCACACCGACTAGTGTAGCACCGTGCAGCACCCTGGACCTGCGTTGGTTCGAGGTTGCCTGACCTCCGTCGGCCCCAGCGAAGCTCGCCGAGTAAGCCAACGATAGCCCTGTACGGTCCCGGCGCCGATGGCCGAATGTGACGAAGCGAGTTGGCTCGAGCCCACGCCGGTCGAGCCGCTGACAGGTCACGAGCCGTTGAGCGGCGTTGCCGCGACCGTCGCCGAGTTCTGGCGCTGGGGCTTCAGTGACCTGCGAACCAACATCGTTCGGGGCATCCTCGCGGAGTTCCTCGTGGCGAAGGTGGTCGGCGCGCGGGAGCCCGTGCGTGTCGCCTGGGACAACTTCGACGTGGTCTCCGGTGCGGGAACCCGCATCGAGGTGAAGTCCTCTGGGCACCTTCAGAGCTGGCCGCAGAAGAGGCTCTCGACCGTCGCCTTCACCGGCCTGACCGGATTGCGCTGGGACGCCAAGGAGGGCTGGGGAGACGACCGCGAGGTTCGCGCCGACGTGCGCGAGCACGGCACACGTTCGGTGGGGATGAGCTTCCTGCGCCGGTACGCGCCGGAGCCGGTCAGCTTCGAGGGGCTGGCCGAGGCCATCGAGGCCACCCGGCGGCACCCGGAGTGAAGGACTGCCCGGAGCCGCTCGCCCGGCTCGATCTGCTCTTCGAGGCCGCGCGGCTAGCGCACGAGGCCATATCGGTCTTCACCGCAGGCTCGTCCTGCTCGGAGCAGATGACGAGGACACGCGACGACTTCTTCGCGAGTCGGCTCGCATCGCCTTGGACGACCTGCGCGCCCTTACCGCCGAAGCTCGTGGGCTCGCCGCGCAATGGGACGAGCAATCACTCCTGGCGCGTGAGGAAGCAGACAGGACCTTGCGGGCCGTTCGTGCGCAACGGGAACGCATGGAGCCCGATCTTGAGCGCCTTCGACTACGCACAGGAGATCGCCCGCGACCTCCGTTCGCGGCTGACCCGAGGCCCGAAAGCGTTAGCTCACGCCGAGGCGACGCGCGCCGCTGCCGCTTCCTCGTAACGCTCGGCGAGCACGAGGGCGGCATCGCGGATGCCCTTGATGTCGGTCTCGGCGGCCTCTACGCGAAGCTCCCTCGCACGCGTTTGGAGCTGCTCCGGCGTCTGAGAGTTGTCCTCCAACAGCTCCTCCATCAGCTCCAGGGCCCAGCGGTCCTCGTCGGGAAGAGTCGGCCAAGGTCGCGCCGATGACATGCGCTCCAGTCTATCCGGACCCGTGGCGACCACCCGTCGGGGGCCAAGCCCGGCGCGTGCCCGACGAGTGGGTGGCGGCGCTTCGGGCCCCACCAGGTCACAGCTGCCGCCGATCGCGGTCGTGGTGACCGAGCGTCGAACCCACCGACTGTGCTGTGTGGCCTGCCAGGCAACAGTGTGTAGAACCACGGTCGAATGACAGTGGCGGCCACTCCCCAAACCAGGCGCCACGCGGATGCATACTTTCTGATGCGATGCTACGCTCAGCGTATGCGGACTCGGGTCACGGTCACCGTTGATGAAGCTGCGCTTCGCGCGGCAGAGGAGGCGGTGACAGCAGGCCACGCGCGCTCAGTGAGCGCATGGGTTGCCTCGGCGATGATCGACCGTGCTCGCCGCGACACCCTGGCGGACGTGCTCGCCGACATCCGCGCCGAGCTCGGACCGGCAACCGACGAGGAGACCGCATGGGCGCGAAGCGTCCTCGGCCTGTAGTCCTCGACGCGGGCGGCTTGATCGCAGTCGATCGGGCCGACCGGCGCGTAGTCCGACTGCTGGAACTGGCGCACGAGGTCCATGTGCCGGCCGCGGCGCTCGCCCAGGCGTGGCGAAATCCCGCGCGCCAGGTTCGCCTCGTGCGGATAGCCTCGGCCGACGGCGTGGTGACGCATCCGCTCGACACTGCCACCGCCCGCGCGTCGGGTCAGCTGTGCGCCGCCACGGCGACCTCGGACGTCGTCGACGCGTCGGTCGTGCTCGTCGCTGGCGTCGTCGATGGGATCACCGTCACCAGCGATCCTGACGATCTCCGCCGCCTCGACCCAAGTATCGACCTCGTCGTTTGCTGAGCCTTCATCGCGGAGCCGCTCCGACCGCGCGGCTAGCCCGTCCCTACGAGCGACAACGCTCGATAACGCGTCTTATGACACCC
>JBBPZA010000094.1:0-5241 GCA_038199375.1 Solirubrobacterales bacterium
AGCGACCGTTGCCGAACCGCTCACGCGGCGGCGGGCGGTAGACGTCGATGTGCCTGGCGATGATCGCGCCGCCCACGTCGGCTGCCCGGAACCACCCGCCGTTGACCTTCTCATAGGCGGGGATGTAGATCCGGCTGCCGAGGGGGATGAGGCCGGGATCGACGGCGACGCTCTGGTAGTAGGACAGGTTCCGGGAGGGCCCGCGCTTGAAGGTGATGCCCTTGTTCGGGACGTAGCGCCTGCCCGCTCCGCGATACCAACCCCCGCCTGGGAGCGGGAAGGTCGGCCGGCCCGCCCGGTTGAACCAGATCCGCGCGTTGCGCCACCAGGGCGCTCCGCCGCTCCAGCCGCCGCCGCCCGGCGCGGTGCGCCGACCGCGCGCGTCGATCCAGCCCGCCCGACCGAGCCCTTCGATGTGGTAGCGCTTGCCGTCCAGGCCGATCCCGTCGCCCTCCATCGACACCCCCCGCGCGGAGTAGAGCCAGTCCACGCGGGCCGGCCGGCGCAGCCCCGGCGCCTTCAGCCGCTTTCCGACGAACCACTTCTCGGGCACCGGCCAGTACTCGGTGATCTCGAAGCCGCTGACCCAGCGTCTGCGCTGGATGGCGGCCGTCCGGGCGGTCGGGAACGCAGCGTCGAGGCCCCATCGGGGGAGCGGGCTGGGGCTCGGCTCGGCCGCTGCGGCGGCCGCGGGCACGGAGGCGAGGACGGCGAGCAGGAGCGCGACCATCGACCGAGGCAGGGTAGAGGACCCCCCCACGGAAAGCCCGTCGCGCAAGCGCGTGCCCAGGCGCGCGGGTGCTTGGCTTCGCGCCGCGGGCGGGCGCCAGAGGCGCCTATCGGTTGACGGGCCTCAGTCCCGTACGAGCACGGCGCCGTCCTCGTAGAGCTTGTAGACCTTCACGGTGCCGTCGGGCGCCGCGTCCAGGCACAGCTCGCACAGGACGCACTCGTCGACGTTGTCCTCGACGATCTCCAGCCCGCCGTCCTGGCCCTGGGCGAAGATGTCGACGGGACAGACGTCGACGAGCTTGGCGGCGATCTCGGCGTCGCGGGCGGTCTCGTCGTCGACCTCGATCCCGATGAACAGCCCGTCCTCTCTCATGCCGGCGCCCCCATCTTCTCGCGCACGAGGTCGGGGATCTCCGAGATCTCCTCGGCGACGACGATCCCCGCCTCGGCCAGCCGGTCGATCTTCTCGCTCGCGGTGTCCTCCTTGCCCTCCACGATCGTGCCGGCGTGGCCGAAGCTCATGCCGGGCATCTCGTCCATGAAGCGGCCGGCCATGAAGGCGACGATCGGCAGGCGCGAGTCGTTCTCGGCGATCCAGTCACCGAGCTGAGCCTCCATCCGGCCCCCCGGCTCCGTGTAGATGACGATCGCCTCGGTCTGCTCGTCGTCCTCGAAGAGCGGCATCAGCTCGGCGTAGGTCGAGCCGATGATCGGGTCCCCGCCTATCGAGATCGCGGTGGACTGCCCCAGGCCCGCGGCGCTGAGCGTGGAGGCCATCTCGGTCGTCATCCCGCCCGAGCGCGAGAGCACACCGACCGGCCCGGGCGTGTAGGCCTTCGACGAGTCCCTGGCCGGGCCGCCGATCCCGCCCATCTTGATGACGTCGGGGACGATGATCCCGAGGCAGTTGGGCCCGATGATCCGGGTGCCGCGCAGAGTGGCGAGCTCGATCATCGCGGCGACGTCGCGGCGCGGGATGCGCTCGGTGACGACCACGACGAGCTCCACCCCGTTCTCGATCGCCTCGAAGACGGCGTCCTTGGTGAAGGCGGGGGGAACGGTGACCACCGAGCCGTAGATCGGCTCTCCGTGGTCCTCGATGGCCTGGGCGACGGTGTCGAAGACCGGCACGCCGTGGACCTCGCGGCCCTTGCGGCCCGGGGTGACGCCTCCCACGATCTTTGCGCCGGCCCCGTACTCCAGGCACTCCTTGGTCAGGTTGACCGCCTCGCGCCCGGTGATCCCCTGGACGATGAACGTGGTGTCGGCGTCGATGAGGATGCTCATGTCCCGCTCCCGTCTCCGGCCTTCTCGACCGCCCGCTCGGCGGCCTCGTGCATGGAGACCGAGCGGTCGGCGTACTCGATCCCGTAGCGCTCGAGGAGCTTGAAGCCCTCCTCCTCCCAAGCGCCTGGGATGCGGAACATGACGATCTTCTCCGCCGGTTCGACGTCGAGCTCGATGCACGCCTTGATGACTCCGCGCGCGACGATGTCGACCCGCGTGTTGGACACGATGGACATCATGACGGCGATCTTCTCCACGCCGGGCTTGGTGAGCACGAGCTTGGCCAGCCCGCAGGCCTTCTCCACCGAAGGGTTGCCGCCGATCTCGCAGTAGTTGGCCGGCTTGCCGCCGTACTTGCGCACCGCGTCGAAGAGCGTGAGCGACCCGCCGCCGGCGCCGATGACCAGTCCGAGGTTCCCGTCGAACTCGGTCACGTTGCCGGCGACGCCGCGGTGCGAGGAGGCGTCGACGGCCTCGCCGGCGAGCTCGAACTCAGTCGGCTCGCGGGCCTGGCGGGTCTCGTCTTTGCCCACGCCGAGCTCCTCGAGCAGCTCCTCCTGGCGCGGGCGGGCCTCGTTCTCCATCTCCATGTGGGCGTCGACGGCCATGAACGAGCCGTCGGCGAGCTGGGCCAGCGGATTGATCTCGGCGAGCGTCATGTCGTTCTCCACGAAGAGCTCGGCCAGGCGGGTGAGGACGGGAATCGCCTTGGTCAGCTGCTTGCCGGTGATCCCGGCCGAGGCGATGACCTGCTTGGCCTGGAAGTCCGAGAGCGGGAAGAGGTTTGAGAAGTGGCCGCGGCCGAGGTGGTCGGGGTGGGTCTCGGCGATCTCCTCGATGTCGATGCCCCCCATGTCGGAGAAGAGCATCACCGGCTGCTTGCGCAGGCCGTCCCAGACGACGCCGGCGTAGTACTCCTGCTCGACCTCCACCTGCTCGTCGACGAGCACTCCGCGGGGCTCGTGGTCGTTGATCGTCAGGTCGAGGATTCGCTCGGCGTGCTCGGCTGCCTCGTCGGGGTTCTCGGCGAAGGCGACCCCGCCGGCCTTCATCCGCCCCCCGGTGAGGACCTGGGACTTGACGACAACCGGCCCCGAGACTTCCTCGGCGAGCTTGCGCGCCTCGTCAGCGGTCGTCGCGAACCCGCCCTTGGACGTGGGAATGCCCGCCCGCCGGACGATCTCCTTGGCCTCGTACTCGAAAAAGCGCACGCCGGCGCGAAACCCTATCGCGGGGCATGGGGCTCGCGCTCGGTGCTCGGCGACGAGTACCGCGGCCACTCCAATCCGAGGGCGAGCAGGCGTCCGGCCCTTCTGCGCTGGCTCGACCACACTGGATGCCGTTCAGACAGCGCAGAACGAGCCGAGCGGTCTGTCAGGCCCGGACCATAGGGTTCCGCGGCCCAATGGAAGCCGGTGCCCGCCCCCTCGTCGCCCGCCGTGTGCCCTCGCCCTGGCCGGCCACTCGCCCCCTTCGTGCGTGGCAGGCCGAGGCGCTCCACGCGGTCCTCGCCCGGCCGCACGGGGACTTCCTCGCGGCCGCCACCCCCGCGGCGGGCAAGACGACGTTCGGGCTCCGGGTCGCCCACGCGTTGATGACCAGCGGCCGCGTCGCGCGGGTAGCCATCGTCGCGCCGACCGCGCACATCTGCCGCCAGTGGGCCGCCGACGCCGCCCGTGTCGGCCTCGACCTCGACCCCAACCGGGCAAACGCGGACGGGCCCGAGCCGCTCGACCGCGACGGCCTCGCGATCACCTACCAGGCCGTAGCGGCCGGCGCGGCCGTCCACCGCCGGGCGTGCGCGGCGCGGCCGACGCTGCTGATCGCCGACGAGCCCCACCACATGGGCGAGGAGGCCGCCTGGGGCCGCAGCGCGGCGGCGGCCTTCGGGTCGGCGCGCCTGCGCCTGCTCCTCTCGGGCACGCCCTTTCGCTCAGACAGCTCGGCGATTCCCTGGATCGACTACGACGAGAACGACGTGAGCCGGTCTGACTACGAGTACGGCTACACCCAGGCCCTGCTCGACGGCGTGTGCCGGCCGATCACCTTCCTGGCCTACGACGGTGAGATGGAGTGGGTGGCAGCAGGGCGCCGGCGGGCGGCGAGCTTTGCCACCGCGCTGCCCAGGGCCGAGGCGGCCCGGCGCCTGCGCACGGCGCTCGAGGCCGACGGCGACTTCATGGGCGGCGTCCTGCGCGACGCCGACGCGCGCCTGGACGAGGTGCGCCGGGCCGGCCACGCCGACGCCGGCGGCCTCGTCGTCGCCGCTGACAAGGCCCACGCGCGCCGGCTGGCCGCGCGCCTATCGGCCATCAGCGGCGAGCCGGCCGAGGTGGTGACCTCCGACGACCCGGGAGCGTCGGCGCGCATCGACGCGTTCGCGCGTGGCAGAGCCCGCTGGCTGGTGTCGGTGCTCATGGTCTCGGAGGGGGTCGACGTGCCGCGCCTGCGCGTCGGCGTCTACGCCACCGCGGCGCGGACCGAGCTGTTCTTCCGCCAGGTCGTCGGGCGCTTCGTTCGCCGCACACCGCGCCCCGAGCGCCAGATGAGCTTCCTCCTGCTTCCGGCCGACCCGGTCCTGCGGGCACTCGCCGCCAAGGTCGAGGAGGAGCGCCGGCACGCCCTCGAGCAGCGTCCAGACCTCGAGGTCGAGCCCCCGGCCGAGCGCGCGGCGCCCGGGGAGGGGTTCCTCGCGCTGTCCTCGAGCGCCCACCTCGAGGAGGTGATCCGCTCGACGACCCAGCCCGGCGACGCCCTCTCGCTCTTCGGCGATCCGGCTCCCCCGGCACCGGCACCGGCGCCCTGTGCACCGGCGCCCGTCGCACCGAGAGCGCAGGCGCCGGCCTACGTCCTGCGCGAGCGCGAGCGCGAGCGGCGCACCCGCCTCGTCGCCCTCCTCGCCCGCCGTACCGGCGAGGAGCACGCCGCTGTCCACGCCCGCACCAACGCCTCCACCGGCGCGCCCTCGGTCCCCGACGCCACCCACGACCAGCTGCGCGAGGGCAACGCCCGCCTCGAGCGCGAGCTGGCACGGACGGGGAGGCGGCGCGGCTAGGCCGACCCGACTCCAGGCTCGGTGGCGGTGACGGTGTTGCTACGAAGAGCGCACGCTATTTCCGCAGTCCACGGGCCTACTCATCCGCCTCGCCTCGTAGTCTGCCGTCCAACCGAGATGAGGTCATGAACGAAGCCCACTTCAGCGAGGTCGAGAAGGTCCTCCTA
>JBBPZA010000095.1:0-11730 GCA_038199375.1 Solirubrobacterales bacterium
CCGTTCTCAGGCCGGTTACCGAGCACGGCCGGTACGATCTCGTCTTCGAGATCGGCTCGCAGCTTCTACGGGTGCAATGCAAGTGGGCTCGACTCAGAGGCGAGGTGGTCGAGGTCTATCTTCGGACGAATCGCCACACGCCTGGCGGCTATGTCACGACGTGTTATCGGCCCGACGAAATCGATCTGGTGGCCGCCTATTGCGGTGCCCTCGACCGCTGTTACCTGCTGCCCGTTTCTCTGGCGGCCGAGAAGACGCTCGTCTGCCTCAGGCTTGCTCCGCCTCGGAACGGCCAGCGCGCATGCATTACCCTTGCGGCAGATCACGAGTTCACTGGGGCTGTAGCTCAGTTGGAAGAGCGCCTGCTCGGCATGCAGGAGGCCAGGGGTTCGAGCCCCCTCAGCTCCACTCCGTCGGTACCGGCCCGGCACGACATCGGGGCTCACGAGTTCCGTAACCTCTTCGGCTACTACGCCGAGCGTGCCGCTGCCGGCGACGAGGTCTTCGTCCGACGCCGCGACAGGCCCTATGTGCGGCTTCTCCCCGCGCAGGAGGTGGCAGCTACCGCCCCGCCGTGAACTCCGGAACGTCGAAGTCGACGTCGGGGGGTGCGCCCGGTGAGCGGCCCGGCCGGGCGGCGGGGGCCGCCGCTCCTTGGAGCTCGTCGCCCGGGAGGCTCTCCAGGCGCTCGGTGAGCCGGGCATGGGCGTCTGAGACGTCGCGCAGGAGGCGGTCGGCGTTGGTCCGCAGCGATGCGCTCAGGGCGCGGAGATCCTCTGACAGCTGGGTGCCCTCCTCGAGCGCGTCGCGGGCGGCCTCGCGGGCCTCGCTGGTCACCTCGCGGGCCTCCTCGCGGGCCTCGCTGGTCACCTCGCGGGCCTCCTGGGCGGCGCTTTGGCGTATCTCGCGCGCGTCTGCGTCCGCCGCCGCGCGCACCAGGGCTGCGGACTGGGTGGCCTCTTGCTCGGCCTTCTGCGCTCGCGTCGCCGCTTGCTCGCGCGCGCGCTCGGCGTCGGAGATGCCCTCCTCGCGCGCTTTCTGGGCATCGACGATGGCCTCGGCGCGTCGCCGCGTCGCCTCGGCGGTCGCCTCGTCGAGCTCCTTCTCGGCCGCCGCGGCGGCCTCCTCACGGGCCCGCTTGACCTCGGTGGCCGCCTGCCTGCGCGCGTGCTTGGCTTCGGCGAGCCCCTTCTGGCGCGCCCGGCGGCCCTCTGCGGTCATCCGCGCGGCCTCCTCGCGGAGGCGCTCGACCTCCTCCCGCGCCTTCGCGCGGAGCTCCTCGGCCTCCTTCTCGGCCTCCTCGACCAGGACGTCGCCGGTGCGCTCGGCCTTGGAGATCCGCTGACGGGAGTCCCGCTCGGCGCTCTCGCGCATCTCCGCCGCGGCCTCCTCGGCGTCCGCGCGCAGCCCCGCGGCCGCCTCCTCGGCGGCCTCGACGATCGCGGCGACGTGCGCGGCCGCGCGGGCGGACGAGTCGTGCTCGGCCATCGCCGGATCCTACGGCGGCGCCCAGCCGGAACGCGCAAGAACCGGCCCACGGAGCCCTCGGCAGGTCCCAGGCTTTTCCCGGCTCGGCGCCCGCGGTCGACAGCGCCGCGCCGCTACCCTCAGCGCTCCATGGCAGAGCGCCGCTACGACCACCGCGAGATCGAGCCAAAGTGGCAGGCGGTATGGGCGAGCGAGCGCAGCTGGGAGGTCTCCAACGAGGACGACCCGCGGCCCAAGGCCTACGTGCTCGAGATGCTCCCCTATCCGAGCGGCGAGCCGCACATCGGCCACCTCAAGACCTACTCCGTAGGCGACGCGGTTGCCCACTTCCAGCGCAGGACCGGCCATCGGGTCCTGCATCCGATGGGCTACGACGCCTTCGGCCTTCCGGCCGAGAACAACGCGATCAAGACCGGGCAGCATCCGCGCGACGCCACCAGGGAGTCCATCGGCCAGTTCCAGCGCGAGTTCCGCGAGTGGGGGATCTCCATCGACTGGACGCGCGAGCTCGCAACCCACGAGCCCAGCTACTACCGCTGGACCCAGTGGATCTTCCTCAAGCTCTACGAGCGGGGCCTGGCCTACCGCAAGGAGGCCGCGGTCCAGTGGTGTCCGAAGGACCAGACCGTCCTGGCCAACGAGCAGGTGCTCGACGGCCGCTGCGAGCGCTGTGGCACGCCGGTCGAGGTGCGCCAGCTCGAGCAGTGGTTCTTTCGCATCACCGATTACGCCGACCGCCTGCTCGACGACTTGGACGCCATCGAGTGGCCCGAGCACGTCAAGACGATGCAGCGCAACTGGATCGGGCGCAGCGAGGGCGCAGAGGTCGTCTTTCGCTGCGAGGAGCTCGGGATCGACTACCCCGTCTTCACGACGCGCCCCGACACGCTGTTCGGGGCGACGTTCTTCGTCATGGCCCCAGAGCATCCCGACGTCTTCCCGCTGGCGGCCGGCACCGAGCACGAGCGGGCGGTGCACGAGTACGTAAACGAGGCCGTCCAGGAGTCGGCCGAGGAGCGCGGCGACCAGGACAAGGCCAAGACGGGGGTGCCGCTGGGGCGCACGGTTACCAATCCGGTCAACGGCGAGGAGGTCCCGATGCTCGTGGCCGACTACGTGCTCATGGAGTACGGCACCGGCGCGATCATGGCGGTGCCCGCCCACGACCAGCGCGACTTCGACTTCGCGCGCGCCTTCGACCTGCCGATCCGACGGGTGGTCGAGCCGGCATCGGGAGAGGCGCCGCCCGAGGACGAGGCGTTCGCCGGCCACTCGGGCGCCGAGCGGCTCGTGGACTCCGGCGAGTTCACCGGGATGCCCTCGCCCGAGGCACGGCAGGCGATCACCGACTGGCTCGACCGCGAGGGAAAGGGCCACGCGTCGGTCAACTACCGCCTGCGCGACTGGCTGGTCTCGCGCCAGCGCTACTGGGGCTGCCCGATCCCGATCGTCTACTGCCAGGCCGACTGCGGCATGGTGCCGGTTGGAGAGGACGACCTTCCGGTCGAGCTGCCCGACGTCGAGGACTACGCGCCGCAGGGTCGGTCGCCGCTGGCCGCGGCCCAGGACTGGGTCCAGGTCAGCTGCCCGTCGTGCGGGGGCGACGCCCGGCGGGAGACAGACACGATGGACACCTTCGTCGACTCCTCCTGGTACTTCCTGCGCTACTGCGACGCGGGCAACGACCGCGCGCCGTGGGACCGGGCCGTCCTGCGTCGGTGGATGCCCGTCGACCAGTACATCGGCGGGGTCGAGCACGCGATCCTGCACCTGATGTACGCGCGCTTCTTCGTAAAAGCGCTCGCCGACATGGACCTGCTCGACGTCCAGGAGCCGTTCGCCAAGCTCTTCACGCAGGGCATGATCACCCGCGACGGGGCGAAGATGTCCAAGTCCAAGGGCAACGTCGTATCCCCGGCGACCATCGTCGAGAGCCACGGCGCCGACACCGCCCGGTGCTACATCCTGTTCATCGGGCCGCCCGACCAGGACGCCGACTGGTCAGACAGCGGTGTCGAGGGCGTCCACCGCTTCCTGGCGCGCCTGTGGCGGCTGGCCGACCAGACGGCGGCGTCGAGCTCGGCGGACCCCCCGCCGGCCGAGCCCACCGATGCCGACATCCAGCTGCTGCACAAGACCCACTGGGCCATCGACAAGGTCACGCGCGACCTCGGCGACGGTCGCTTCGCGTTCAACACGGCGATCGCCGCCGTGATGGAGCTCACCAACGAGTGCTCCAAGCTCCGCGAGTCCGCGCAGCCGGGCGCGCTGCGCTTCGCGCTTGCGACGGCGGCGTCGCTGATCTTTCCCTTCGCTCCGCACCTGGGCTCCGAGGTCTACGAGCTCTTGACGGGCGAGCGGGTGTGGCAGCAGCCGTGGCCCGAGGCCGACGAGGCGCTGCTGGAGTCAGAGACCTACGAGCTCGTCTGCCAGGTCAACGGCAAGGTGCGCGACCGCGTCCCGGCGCCGGCCGAGGCGAGCGGGCAGGAGCTCGTCGCGCTGTGCCGCTCCGCGCCGAACGTGCGGGCGCACGTCGAAGGCCGTGAGGTGGTCAAGGAAGTCGTGGTGCCCGGGCGGCTGGTCAACCTGGTCGTCCGCTGACGGCGTGACGCCCGACATCGCGGTGCAGCATTGCCGAGCGGCGCAGCTCCTCGCGTGACCTGACGCACTCTCTTTGCTGAGCGTGCGTCTTTGCGCACTCGCTCGTGCCTACCGTCGGAGCGGTGGGAGAGATCGGGCGTCCACAGCTCGCCGTCTACGTCGCCGCGGCGATCGCCATCGCACTCCTCGGCGCGCGCTACCTGCGCGAGCAGAGCTCGCCGCCGGCGTCCCGCCCGGCGGGCGGGACGCCGTCCGGAGTCACGGTCGATCGCGCGGGACGCAACCCGGCTGTGGTCGACGTCACCGGGGCGGTCCGCCGGCCGGGGGTCTACCGCCTCAAAGGCACCGACCGCGTCGACGACGCGGTGCGGCGAGCCGGAGGGCCCACGCCTCGCGCCGACCTGACCGGCGTCAACCTGGCCGCAAAGGTCGAGGACGGCCGCCAGTACATCGTGCCCGAACGGGCCGGGGCGCAGGGAGGCGACACGGCGGCCGGGGCGCCGGGCGGCGGCGCCGGAAGCGCTGCGGCCGGCGCGGGCGGCCCCACGCCCGCGCAGCCGCTCAACCTGAACACCGCCACAGCCGACCAGCTCGACCAGCTCGACGGGGTCGGACCGTCGACCGCACAGAAGATCCTCGCCTACCGCCAATCCAAGGGCGGGTTCCGGACGGTCGACGAGCTCGATCAGGTGCCCGGCATCGGTCCCCAGCGACTGGCCGCGCTCCGCGACCTCGTGCGCGTATGAGGCGATTCGAGGTCCTCGGCCGACTCATCGCGGTGCTCCGCGCCCATCCTCGCCACCTGATCGTCGCGGGCGCCGTGGCAGGGCTGGTGCTCGGCCCGCAATGGCCACCTGGCGCCCTGCTCGCCGCGGCGGCGCTCGCCGCGGTCGCCGGTCGCCCGCCCCTCGCCCTGCTGGCTGCGGCGGCGACCCTCGCGGGGGCGATGCTCGCGGATGCCCGCCTGGACGCCCTCGACCGCACGCACTTGACGCCGCTCATCGGGCGAACGCTGGCCGTGGACGCCGTCCTGCTCGAGCAGCCGCGGAGAACCAGCCCGGGCGCGGGCGCGGTCGCGGCAGGCAGCGCTTCGCGTGGATACGGCCAAGGACGCAAGGCGCTCGCCGAGATCGCCGGCGGGGTCGGCAACGGAGAGAAGATCCTGGTCAGGGCCGGCGCCGAGGTGCGATGGTCGGTCGTCGCGACCGGCGGAGTCGTGCGGCTTTCGGGGCGGCTCGAGGCGCTCGGTCCGTGGGACTCCCACCAGCGTCGCCGCGGCGCCCATGCGGTGCTCCGGGCGTCGCGGGCTTGGTCGACGGGCCGTCGACGCGCGGGAATCCTCGGCGCACTCGACCGGGTCCGCGCGCGAGCTGAGCGCGCTCTGTCGGCCGGCCTCGGCCCTCGGGAGGCGGCGCTCCTGCGCGGCATGGTGCTCGGCCAGGACGAGCAGCTCTCTGAGCCGGTCCGCGAGGAGTTTCGTCGGAGTGGGCTCTCGCACCTTCTGGCCGCCAGCGGGCAGAACATCGTGCTGCTGGCGGCGCTCGCGCTGCCGATCCTGCGCGGTCTCGGTCTCCCCCTGCGCGCGCGGCTGCTGGGCGTCCTGGCCCTCGTCGCCGCCTACGGTCCCCTCGCGGGTGCGGGGCCGAGCATCCAGCGAGCCGGCGTGATGGGAGCGGCCGGCCTGGTCGCCGGCCTCGCCGGCCGCCCCTCCTCCCGCTGGTACGCGGTGCTCCTGGCCGCCTTGGCTACGCTCGCGGTCAACCCTCGAGCGGTCGAGGATCCGGGCTGGCAACTGAGCTTCGCCGCCGTCCTCGCGATCCTCGCCCTCTCGAGTCCGCTCCGCGAGGCACTGGGACCGCCGGCCGAGGAAGGGAGCGCGGCGGAGGATCTTGGGGTGGCTCTGGGCGAGGAGAGCGGCGGGGCCGACGCGACGGCGAGGAGGTGGCGGCGCCCCAGGCTGCCCCGGCCCGTCGCTGAGGCCGCGGCGCTGACGATCGCCGCCACGCTCGGCACCGCGCCGCTCATCGCGCTGCACTTCGAGCGGCTCTCGCTCGTCTCACTGCCGGCGAACCTTCTCGCGGCGCCCGCGGTCGCACCGATCATGTGGCTGGGGATGCTCTCCGCGGCCGCGGGTCAGGTGGCGACCGCCCCCGCGGTGCTGCTCGACGCCCTCGCGTCCTACCTCCTGGGCTATCTCGCCTGGGTAGCCCACGCGACGAGCGGGATGCCGAAGGCCGAGTTGCCCGTCCGCTTGCCGGGCCCCTGGGGTCTGGCGACCGCATATGCCGCGCTCGCCGCTATGTGTGCAGGGTTCGCCTTGCCTCGGGCCCGTCGCGCGGCGCGGCGCCTGGTCCGCCGACCCGCCGGCCGATTGGGGCTCGCCGCCGCGCTCGTCCTCCTCGCCGCCCTGGTCCTGCGGCCGGGCCCCGCGCCGATCGCTCCGCCGGCCGGATTCCGGGCCTCCTTCCTTGCCATCGGCCAGGGCGACGCGACTCTGCTCCAGCACGGCTCCCGGGCGATCCTGGTCGACACCGGACCCCCGGGCGGGCCCGTCCTGGGGCGCTTGGAGGAAGCGGGGGTCCGGCGGCTCGACGCGCTCGTCGTCACCCACGACCAGGCCGACCACGCGGGCGGTGCGGCAGCGGTCCTCGACGCCGTCCCCGTGGGCACCCTGGTCGACGGGGGAGAGGGGCCGCCCAGTTTCTTGCGTCGAGCCTTCCTCGCCGCGGCGGCGCGGCGCGGCGTCCGGAGAATCGCCCCGACGGCCGGCCAGGCGATCCGCGCGGGCCCGCTCCGGCTCGACGTGCTCTGGCCGCGCCGCGCCGACCCGTTCCCTCCCTCCGCCGACCCGAACGACCGGGCCCTGGTGGTCTTGGCGCGAGACGGGCCGGTCGACGCCCTGCTTCCGGCCGACGCCGAGTCAAACGTGACCGCCGGGCTCGACCTCGCGCCCGTGGAGATTCTCAAGGCCGCCCACCACGGCAGCGAGGATCCGGGGCTGCCGAGCATCCTCGCCAGGCTGCGCCCGCAGGTCGCCGTCATCCCGGTGGGAACGAACTCCTACGGTCACCCCACCCCGCAGGCCCTCGGCGCGCTGCGCGCAGTGCCACGGGTCTACCGGACCGACCGGAACGGGACCGTCCGCATCGACGCGGTCGGCGAACGCCTCGCGGTCGCCGCGGCGCGCCGCGGCGCGACCTAGACTCGAGAGCCGTGGCCCAGAAGTTCAAGCCCGCCTATCTCGTCCACGGCGACGACCACGGCCGCATCGCCGAGCGTCGCGCCCGGTTGCGCGCGGTCGCGGAGTCCGCGAGCGGCGCCGGCGGCATAGAGCTGCTCGAAGGGGAGGACGCGACGCCCGAGGCGGTCGCCGCGGCGCTCGGAGCCATGACCTTTGCGCTGGGGCGGCGGTTCGTCATCGTCGACGGGGTCGAGCGCTGGAAGGAGGCCGCGGTCGCCCCGGTAACGGTCGTGCTGCGCGATCCCCCTCCCGAGACGACCGTCGCCTTCTTCGCGCGCGAGGAGGGCCGGACGAAGGCGCCCAAGCAGCTCCACGAGGCGGTCAAGGCAGCGGGCGGGGACGTGTCCGCCGAGCAGGCGGTCAAGCCCTGGGAGCTTCCCAAGTGGGTCGCGGCCGAGGCGCGCCGGCAGGGCATCGAGCTCGACGCGGGCGCGGCCAAGGCGCTCGTCGGCCAGGTCGGCGAGCGCCAGCAGCGCCTCGCCCGCGAGCTCGAGAAGCTGGCGATCGAGCTCGGTCCCGATGCTCGCCTGACGGCCGAGGACGTCGACGAGCTCGCGGCCGCCTCGGCGGAGCGCAAGGTGTGGAGCCTGGCCGACGCTCTGCTCGCCGGCGATGCCGCCTCCGCGATCCGGCTCTACCTCGAGTTGCGCGAGCGCGGCGAGCGCGTGCCGAGCCTTCTCTACTGGATGACCCGCCGCCTGCGCGAGGCCCATGACGTGCTCAGCCGCCTCGAGGCCGGCGAGTCGGCGGCGGAGGTCAAGCGCTCCATCCCCGGGGGGCCGAGAGTCGCGGCGCGGTTCCTCGAGGAGGTCGGAAAGCTCGACCGCGACCGCCTGCGCCGCGCGCTCGAGGCGATGGCCGACCTCGAGCTCGCCTCCCGCGGAGGCGCCGCGGCCGCCTCGGAGGACACCGCCGCGCTGCGCGCGATCGTCGAGGTCGCGCAGCCGGCCTGAGCGGCGCGTCGAGTGGCTCGGCCGGCGTGACCGACGCGTTCGACGTTGGTCAGCCGGCCTGAGCGCCGCCCGACTCCGCTGGCCGGTCAGCAGGCCGCTCCCGCCACCAGCCGACGCTCTACGAGCTCGTGGCGCCCTTTTGCAGGCGGGCGGCGCGGGACTTCTTGCGCGCGCCGTTGTTGGCGTGCAGCGCCCCCCGCTTGACGGCCTTGTCGATCGTCGAGACGAGCTCTCGATGGTCGGCCTGGGCCCTGGCGGCGTCGCCGTCGGCGACCGCACTCTCGAGCCGGCGGAAGTAGGTCTTGACCTTCGAGGTGTAGCGGCGGTTCTCGAGCCGTTCGCGTTCCGCCCGGAGGATCCGCTTTTCTTGGGAGTGAATGTTGGCCATGGACAGCGGTTCGCCGCGGGAGGAGCCGCGGCGCGGCCCCGATGATAGCGGCCCTACGCGGCGGATCGCGGTCAACACCGCGATCTTCTCGCTCGCGACGGGCCTGTCGCGGATCGCCGGCCTGGGCCGTGAGATCCTCGCCTCGAGCTACTTCGCGACGAGTGGCGCCTTCTCGGCCTTCACGATCGCCTTCCAGGTCCCGAACCTGCTGCGCATGCTCGTCGCCGATCAGGCGATCACCGCCGCGTTCGTCCCGGTGTTCACCGAGCTGCTCGAGCAGCGGCGGCGCGCCGAGGCCTTCCGCCTCGCCTCGACGCTCTTCTTCCTGATCCTCGCCGTGCTGGGCTCGATCACCGTCGTCTTCGTGATCCTCGCCCCGCTGGTCATGCCGCTGTTCACCGGCGACGAGTTCACCCCGGTGCTCGACTCCCTGACCTCCGGCCTGTCGCGCCTGCTCTTCCCGGTCGTGGTGCTCCTCGGACTCAACGGCCTGTGCGTGGCGATCCTCAACGCCTACGACCACTTCACGATCCCGGCGCTCGCCCCGCTTGCCTGGAACCTGGTCATCATCGTCCTCCTCGTCGTCCTGCGGCCGCTGTTCGAAGGGCCCGAGGAGCTCTACGCCTATGCCATAGCGGTCTTGGCCGGTACGGTGGTCCAGTTCCTCATGGCCTTCCCGGTGCTCCGGCGCCACGGGTTCGAGCTTCGCTTCGCACTGGACTGGCGCGACCCGCGGATAGCCCAGGTGGTGGCCTTGATGCTCCCGGTGACCATCGGGCTCGGGGTCATCAACGTCGACCTCGTCATCAACTCGATGCTGGGCTCGCTCGTCTCCGAGCAGGCGCCGCGTGCGATAGACGCGGCCTTCCGCCTCTACCAGCTGCCCCAGGGAATGTTCTCGATCGCGTTGGCCACCGTCCTCTTTCCGGCTCTGACCCGCGCCGCGGTGCGCGGCGACCTTCCGCTGCTGCGCGGCACGATGGCCAACGGCGTGCGTCAGATCCTGCTCCTGCTCATCCCCGCCGCGGCGGTCAGCGCGGCGCTGGCCACCCCGATCGTCCGCCTAGTCTACGAGCACGGTGAATTCGGCCCCGACTCGACCGACCTTGTCGCCGAGGCCCTTCTGTGGTTCTCCTTCGCACTGCCCTTCAACGGGGCTAACTTCCTGCTGACGCGCACCTTCTTCTCGCTGCGGCGTCCGTGGACGGCGACGACGATCGCGATCGCCAGCATCGTCGTCAACACCGCCGTGAGCGTCGCCCTCTACGCCCCGCTGGGGATCGCCGGGTTGGTCATCGGCACCGTCGTCGGCAACGCCGCCATGGCCGGCGCGCAAGCCTGGCGCCTGCGCTCAGAGCTCGGCGGGATCGACGGCCGGCGCACGGCGATCGCCGCCGGCCGGATGCTCCTCGCGGCGGGCCTGCTGGCCGGCGCAGCCTACGCGACCTGGTGGATGCTCGATGACCTTCTCGGTCGGGGACTGGCCGCCCAGTGCATCTCGGTGGGCACGGCATTGACCGCGGGCGGCTTGGTATACACGGGGTCCGTGCTCCTGATGCGCGTCCCCGAGGCAGGCCAGATCCTCGATCTTCTCGCCGGGCGCCTGCACGATCGTGGCTTCTGACACCTCCGCCGAAGGAAGCGCGCGCCTCTCCCCGCCACGGGGTAGTGAGCGCTCGAGTCATGCCTGACCTGGCGGCCCCCCAAGCCCCGAAGAACGTTGCCATGCGCGCGGTGCTGCTGGCAGCGGCCCTGCTCGTGGCGGGGCTGCTCTTCGAGCAGCTGGTCACCCTGCTGCTGGGAATCTTCATCACGATCATTATCGCCATCCCGCTGTCGGGCTGCGCGTCGCGGCTCGAGCGCCTCAGGGTGCCGCGGTGGCTGGGCGTGCTCGTGGGGCTGCTGGCGGGCTTGGCGGTCGTCGCCGGGGTGCTCGCGCTCGTCATTCCGCCGTTCGTCGAGCAGACGCGCCAGTTCGTCGAGAGCATCCCGGCGACCTTCGACGATCTGCGGGGCCGCTTTGCGCAGGCCACCGGCTCCGCCGATAGCGGGCCGGCGACCGACGTCCAGGACTACCTCCAGACCTTCATCGACAGGCCCGAGAGGCTGATCGGCCCGCTCACCTCGATCGGCCTGGGCATCGCCGGCGTCATCGGCTCGCTCGTGCTCGTGCTGGTGACCGCGTACTACATCGCGATCAACCCCCAGCCGCTGATCGGCGGCGCCGTCCGTCTCTTTCCCCCGCCTCGCCGCGCGTGGGCGAGCCGCCTCCTCGAGCGCCTGCGCGAGGCCTACGTCGGATGGCTGCACGGCGTGGCGGTCGACATGGTCGTCACCTTCTTCCTGCTCTACGCCGGGCTGTCGATCATCGGGCTGGATTTCGCGCTCGTCTTCGCGGTCTTCTCGGCCCTGCTCGTGGTCATCCCCTATTTCGGGGCGTTCCTGGGCGGCATCCCGCCGGTCCTCTTCGCCCTTTCGGATTCCCCTTCGAAGGCGCTGCTCGCGCTCGTCGTCTACGTCGCCGTCCAGCAGATCGAGGGCAACGTGATCATCCCGCTCGTCATGTCGCGCCAGCTCAAGCTCCATCCCGCGGTGATCGCCCTGGGCGTCGTGGTGGTGGGCAAGCTGTTCGGCTTCCTGGGGCTCTTCGTCGCGGTCCCGATCCTCTCGACGATGCTCATCCTCGCCGACGAGCTGTGGGTGCGCTCGATCGAGCAGGCCGACGAGGAGCGCCGCATGCCGGAGGGCCTGGAGCTGCCCACGGGCGCGGAGCTCGAGCAGCCCCCCGAGCCCCGCTAGGAGGCGTCCGGGCCTCCCCCGATCACCCGCGTCCTTTCCTTCTCGGCTTCGGCCTGGCGAAATCGAGCGTGAGCTTCTGCGAGGTCGAGGCTCTCGCCGGGGAGACCCCCGTCGTCGCAAGCGCACGGGCCTGGATCCTGCCCTTGCGGTCGGCAAGGGTCTCAGCACCCTTGGGCACCTTGATCGACAGCCTCCTCGCTTTGCCCGGCGGGGCGTCGAAGGCGGCACGAGCCAGCTGGATCACGATCCTGACCTTTCCG
>JBBPZA010000096.1:0-15268 GCA_038199375.1 Solirubrobacterales bacterium
ACCGCGTAGAAGCTCGAGTTCAGCTCGACCGCCTCGAAGCGCTCCGCGTACCAGGCCAGGCGGTCGCGGGCGGCCATGCCCTTCGGGTACCACTCCTCGACGAAGCCCGGGTCGGCCCAGCTCGAGGTCCCGACGACGATCCGCCCGCCCATGGACGCCCCACGGTATCGTCGCCGCGCGATGGAGGAGATCGCACCCGGCATCGTCCGATGGACTGCCCGCCATCTCAACCTCGGCACGGGACCCCGGTCATCGGCGACGTCGAGGCCGCCCGCGCCGAGCTCCAGTCGCGCGGCGTCGAGTTCAAGGGCGACCTCGCATAGCGAACACAATCCAGGACAGCGGGCTGACCTCGCCACGTCGCTACTTTCGAGCGGCGCGGACGTTGTTGCTTGTGATGCTTGGTTCTTTCTCGACGCGAGCCTTCGTCTCTCTCGCTGTCGCGTCGGCGGCGCTGGCCGCCGCGCCGGGCGCGGCCTTCGCCGGCGAGGCGCGGGTCGTCAACAAGCTTCCGTCCTTCAGGGCATCTGCAGGCGAGGCGAATCGAGTCACGGTCGCTCGGACCGGGGCGAGGACCTTCACGATCGAGGACCTCGGGGCGCCGGTCACCCCGGGCGCGGGGTGCACCGCGGTCTCGGCCAACAAGGCGCGTTGCATCGCTCCCGGCAGGCGGTCGGTCATTCCGGGACCGGTCAACCTCGGCGACGGCGACGATGCGGCGACCACGCGTGGTGCCGACGTGCCGGTCTTGCTCGACGGCGGCGCGGGCAGCGACCGGCTCAGTGCGGGGAGCGGCTCTGCACCGGTGCTGGCCGGAGGCCCGGACGATGACATCCTGACCGGGGGCGAGGGCGACGATCTCATCTTCGGCGAGGCGGGCTTTGACCAGGGCGCGGCGGGCAACGACCAGATCGACGGGCGCGGCGGCGACGACCGGATCGAGGGCGGGCTGGGCACTGACGTGATAGTCGGCGGCGCGGGCACGGACACGGTCATCTACCAGGAATTCGCCATTGCCTCCGGTCAAGCTCTGCGGACCACGCCGGTAACCGTGACCCTCGACGCGATGGCCAACGACGGCGCCCCGGGCGAGAACGACAGCGTGGCCGGCGACGTCGAGAACGTGATCGGCGCCACCGGCGCCGACCAGCTCGTCGGAAACGAGGCCGACAACAGCCTGCGGCTCGGTTTCGCGGGTGTCGGCGATCCCACCGGAGGCAGCGTCCAAGGTGCCGGCGGCGATGACGCGGTGTTCGGGGGCGAGGGCCCAGACACCGTCGACGGCGGCGCCGGCGACGATATCGTGGTCGACGGCGACGTCGGCGGCGCTGCCAGCACCCTTTCGGGCGGCCCAGGCAACGACCTCCTGCACGCCGCCGACGTAGCCGAGGAGCAGAGCAACACGTCAGAGCTCGAGCTCAATCCGACCGCGGACGCGATCTCCTGCGGCGCGGGCCGCGACCAGGCCTACCTCGACACCGCCGATCCACGGCCCGCGGACTGCGAGATCTTCACCATCCGCACCCCGACCCTGGCCACCACGCGCGGCACCGAGGGCAAGGACGTCATCGTGGGCGTGCAGGGCGAGGGAGGCGACGATCGCATCATCGCGCGCGCCGGCAACGACCGCGCCAGCGGCCTTGGCGGCAACGATCGCATCGACGGCGGCGCGGGCCGCGACACGCTCTCCGGCGGCGACGGCAACGACGTCATCCGCGCACGCGACGGCGAGCGCGACAAGATCAGCTGCGGAACGGGCCGCGACGTGGTGAGCGCCGACCGCAGCGACCGGGTCTCTTCCGACTGCGAGCGCGTCAGCAGGAGCCCAACCCGCTGAGCCGCGACCGCGCCCGCTGCGGCGCGGGTGCCGCACCGCCGAGGGCTAGGTGCTACACTGGCGCCGTGCCGACCACCAAACCTCGCTACACGATCACCGACACCGGCGAGCTGGCCACGATGCTCGACGACGCCCATCGGCGCTGGCCTGATATGTCAGACCGCAAGCAACTGCTCCTCCGCCTCGCCGCTGAGGGGCACACCGCGCTCAGCCGAGAGCTCGAGCGTGCCGACGACGAAGTACGACGCGAGCGCCAGAACCACGCCTTCGCGTGCATACGCGACCTCGTCGACGCCGATGCGCTGCTCGCGGACGCGGCGTGGCGGTGAGCCGTGCCGATCGTCTTCTCCTGATAGACAAGTCCGCCTTCACCCGCAGGGGCGCCGAACAAGTGCCTGGCGAGCCGTGCCTGTGCACGGTGACCCGACTGGAGATCCTCTACAGCGCCCGATCGCCCGACGACTACCTCGCGCTGGACGCACACCTCGACAGCTATCGCGAGCTGCGAGTGAACGCCGAGACCTTCGCGATCGCCCGAACAGCGCAGCGCGACCTCGCTCGAGGAGGACGTCACCGCGTTCCCATGCCAGACCTCCTCATAGGCGCCTGCGCACAGCAGCACGCCGCAGACGTCCTCCACGTCGATCGCCACTACGAGCTGCTCGCCGGGGTCCTCTCCTTCACGCCGCTCAGACTGGATGATGAGCGGGACGAGGTCACCGACAGCGCGGACTGAACTGGTCTGGCTCGGAGAATGGCGTTGGCGCGCACTGGCCTGAGCGAGCCTCGGCTCGGCTCGCCTACAGCGCCTGGACCTCGTCGGTCACGTCGGCGACCGACTCCTTGGCGTCTCCGAAGAGCATCTGGGTCTTGGGGTCGTAGTAGAGCTCGTTGTCGATGCCGGCGAAGCCGGGGCTCATCGAGCGCTTGAGCACGATGATCGATTCCGACTCGTTGACATTGAGCACCGGCATCCCGTAGATGGGGCTCTCGGAATTGGTGTTGGCCGCCGGGTTGGTCACGTCGTTTGCGCCGATGACCAGCGAGACGTCGGTGCGCGAGAACTCGTTGTTGACCTCGTCCATCTCCTTGAGCTGCTCGTAGGGCACGTCGGCCTCGGCGAGCAGCACGTTCATGTGACCGGGCATCCGCCCGGCGACCGGATGGATCGCGTAGGAGACCTCGATCCCGCGCTTCTCGAGCTCCGTGACCAGCTCCTTGACCGCGTGCTGGGCCTGGGCGACCGCCAAGCCGTAGCCGGGCACCACGACCACCTTGCTCGCGTAGGAGAGCTGGATCGCCACGTCCGCGGCGCTGGTCGAGCGCACCGTCGCGTCCTCGGGCACGCCGGCGGGCGTCTCGCCCTCGGCGCCTCCGGTACCCCCTCCTCCGAAGCCCCCGGCCGCGATGCTGACGATAGAGCGGTTCATGGCCTTGGCCATGAGGTTGGTGAGAATCGAGCCCGAGGCGCCGACGATCATGCCGGCCACGATCAGCGCGGTGTTGTCGAACGCGACGCCGGTGGCGGCGGCACTCAGGCCGGTGAACGCGTTGAGCAACGAAATCACGACTGGCATGTCCGCGCCGCCGATCGGCAGCACGAGGAGGTTGCCCAGGAGGGCGGCGGCGACAAGGACCAGGATGAAGATCCCCTCGCTCGTGGAGCCGAGGACGATCGCGAGCGAGCCGCCCAGCGCGACGAGCAGGAGCACCAGGCTGATGAAGGGCTGGACCTTACCGAGCGTGATCGGCCGGCCGGGCAGGAGCTCCTGGAGCTTGGCGAAGGCGATGTTCGAGCCCCAGAAGGAGATCGACCCGATGATCGCCGCGAACATCGACGGAATCACCACGGCCAGCGAGATGTCCGTGAAGCCGCCCGACTTGCGGAACTCGACCCAGGCGATGAGCGCCACCGCGCCGCCGCCGACGCCGTTGAACAGCGCCACCATCTGCGGGACCTGGGTCATCTTGACCGAGCGCGCCGCGGGGATCCCCACCGCGGTCCCGATCACCGCGCCGAGGAGCATCAGCACCCAGTCGCCCACGTCCACGGTCAGCAGCGTCGCGGCGACGGCGATCGCCATGCCCATTGCTGCAAGGCGGTTGCCGCGGATCGCGGTGTTGGGCCCGGTGAGCAGCGAGAGGCCGTAGATGAACAGCCCGAAGGCGACGATGTAGAGCCCCTGGATGAAGTTGGTGCTCTGCCAGAAGTCTGTAGCGAGCGAGTGGGTCACTCCGTCGAGGCCTCCGTGTCGGCGCGCGCCTTGCCCGGCTTGCTCTTGAACATCTCGAGCATCCTGTCCGTGACCAGGAAGCCACCGACAACGTTGATCGTTCCAAAGGCGATCGCGATGACCAGCAGGAGATCGTTCACGAAGCCGGTCGCCAGGCCGATGATCAGCAGCCCGCCGAGGATGACGATGCCGTGGATCGCGTTGGTGCCCGACATCAGCGGCGTGTGCAGCGTGTTGGGCACCTTGGAGATCACCGCGTAGCCGACGAAGCCGGCCAACACGAGAATCGCGAGGTTGGTGAGGATGTGCTCTTGTGCCTCTTGCGAGGAGGACACGGCCGCGGACTCGGCTGCGGTGGCCAGGACGGTCGGCAGGATGCTCATGACTGGGTCTCCTGGTCCTCTCGGTCTTCGTCGTCGTCCTCGTCGTGCTCCTCGTCGTCGTCCTCTTCGCCGTTTTCGCCCTCGTCGTGCTCTTCGTCGTCGTCCTCGTCGCCCTCGTCGTCGTCTTCGTCGTCGTCCTTTTGGTCGTCGTCCTCTTCGCCCTCTTCGTCGTCGTCGTCCTCGTCGGCCTCTTCGTCGTCGTCCTCGCCGGCCTCGTCGTCGTCGTCCTCATCGCCGCCGCGCCCCGCCGCCTTGCGGGCGGCCTCGTGGACGATCTCCCCGTCCCGCGTGATGCAGGCGCCGACGATGATCTCGTCGTCGAAGTCGAGCTCGAGCTCGCCGTCCTCTCCGGCCATGAGCTCGAGCAGCGACTGGACATTGCGCGCGTAGAGCTGGGAGGCGTGCTCGGCCATGCTGCTGGGGACGTTGAGCGGCGCCGCGATGGTCACGTCGTGCTCGACGATCGTCTCGCCGGGCTCGGAGAGCTCGCAGTTGCCGCCGGCCTCCCCCGCGAGGTCGATGATCACCGAGCCGGGGTTCATGGCCTCTACCGCGTCGGCGGTCACCAGGCGCGGCGCCGGCCGGCCGGGCACGAGCGCGGTCGTGATGACCACGTCGAAGGTCGCGATCTGGTCCGAGAGCTCCTGCTGCTGGGCGGCCTTCTCCTCGTCGGTCAGCTCCCGGGCGTAGCCGCCCTCCCCCTCGGCGCCCTTGCCGGCCTCGAGCTCGAGGAATTTCGCCCCGAGCGACTCGATCTGCTCTTGGACGGCGCTTCGCACGTCATACCCGGTGGTCTGCGCGCCGAGGCGCCGCGCGGTGGCCAGCGCCTGAAGGCCGGCGACGCCCGCCCCGATCACCAGCACCTTGGCGGGGCGGATCGTGCCCGCCGCGGTCATGAGCATGGGGTAGAAGCGCCCCAGCAGTTGCGCTCCCATGAGCGCGGCGCGGTAGCCGGCCACGTTCGACTGCGAGGAGAGCGCGTCCATCGACTGGGCGCGCGAGATGCGCGGGATCGCCTCCATCGCAAAGGCGGTGACCCCCGCATCGGCCAGCGCGCATACGGTCTCGGTCGCGGTCAGCGGCTGGAGGAAGGCGATCAGCGTGGTGTCCTTCCCCAGCTTCCCGATCTCCTCCTCGCTGGGCGCTGCGACTTTCACCACGACGTCGGCATCCCAGATCGCCGCCCCGTCGGAGGAGACAGAGACGTCGACCTCCTCGAAGAGCTCGTCGGGGAGCAGTGCGCCCTCGCCGGCACCCGACTCGAGCGTGAGCTCGTGGGCCTGCGCGAGCTTTCGCGCGACCTCAGGCACCAGCGCGACCCGCCGCTCCCCAGGCGCGGTCTCTTTCGGGATCCCAACCCGCATCGCCAGAAACCTACAAGGGATGCCTTCGCTGAGGCATCCGCCCCGGAGGACGCCTCAGCCGGCGATCACCGCGAACAGCACACCGGCGCCGAAGCCGGCCCGCTGGGCCCGGCCCTCCCAGTCGCTCGCCTCGAGGACGGCGGGCTCGGCCCGGGGCGCGCGCTTGCGCGCTCGCGCCTTCCTGCGCCGGGCCGGCTTGGCGCCCTTGCCGCCGCCCACCGCCTCGTCGAGGGTCACCAGGCCGTCGCGGCCCGCGGCCGCGGCACCGACTCCGCGGGCGGCTCGGGTACGTGGAAGCGGGAAGGGAGCGCGCGAGAGGGCGAGGAGGGCCTGGGCGGTCACCCACACCGGTGTCTGGGTGGAGGTCCGCGAGTAGCGGATGGCGCCATTGGAGGCCGTGAGCGACCGCAGGTAGCGCAGAGCGCCTCGCCCCCCGCCCTTCGGGCCCCTGTCGGGGTCGGCGCCCGCGGCGACCAGAGCCTGCGCCGCGTAGGCGGTGGACTGGGCATTTGAGGCCGCGCCCTGGACGGCGGGAAAGCCCCCGTCCGGGTTCTGTTGGCGGCGAAGGAAGCGCACGGCCCGGTCCACCGCCGGCGATCCGCGCCGGCCGCCCGCAGCCAGAGCCTGCGTCGCGGCGCCCGTCTCGTCGATCCCGCTCGAACCGCCCCGGCGGAACACGTTGAAGCCCCCGTCGCCGTTCTGCTGGCGGACGATCCATGCGGTGGCGCCCCGCACCGTGCGGTCCCGGGTGCCCCGCCCGGCCCCCCGAAGCGCGAGGACGCCGAACGAGGAGTAGACGACCTGCCCGTTGATCGACCCGTCGCCGCGGCGGAAGCGAAGCAGGGCCGCGATCAGGTCGCGCCCGCCCACGTCGCGGGAGGAGACCCCGGCCGCCGAGAGCACGAGGATGGTGCGCTCGAGCTCGCCGACGTCGGTCACCCCCGCCGCCCCCTTGCGGATGTAGGAGAGGGCCGACCGATTCCCGCGGCGGACGTCGAGCGGGTTGCGCCCGGCCGCGGCGAGGCCGAGCGCCGCCCAGCCCGTGTAGAGCTGCGCCGACCCCTGACGGGGCGCCGCTCCCCAGCCGCCGTCGGCGTTCTGGGCCCGCCGGAGGTAGTCCACGCTGGTCGCCGCCTCGGCGGGCGGGGCGGCGACGGCCAGGGCGGCCGCGGCCGCGAGGCCGATCAGCACGGCCGGCGCCACCGTGGTCGGGCTCGGCCGCCAGGTGACCTCGAAGCGCTGGCGGAAGCGCCGGATGGCCCGAAGGAGCGCCGGGCCGAAGGCGAGCGCGAAGAGGACGTTTCCGACGGCGTGGGCGATGTCGAAGGCCAGCGCCGAGCCGGCCATCGCCAGGTAGGCGTCGAGGCTGTGGTCGCTGAAGCTCACCCAGGTCGAGAAGTTCATGATCGCCCCGAAGCCCAGCCCGGCCGCCGCACCGGCCGCGGCGAGCGCGAGCCGGCCCGGATTGCGGCGGGTCAGGCGGCCGAGCGCGGCGCCGCCGAGCCCGACCAGGCCCCACGCGAGCATCTGCCACGGTGTCCAGTAGCCCTGGCCGAAGAAGAGGTTGGAGGCAAGCGCGCTCACCGCGCCGACCACGAAGGCCGGCGCCCCGCCCAGCGCCGCGCCGGTGACCAGGACGATGTCGGTTGTCGGCTTGACGTTTGGCAGCGGGGCGAAGGCGATCCGGCCGAGGGCCGCCAGAGCGCCGAGTGTCGCGACGAGGGCGACGGTCCTCGCCGAGGGCCGGGTGCGCTCGTACCACGCGGCGCCGCCCGCCAGGGCGAGCGCGAGGAGGGCGAAGGACGCCAGCGGCCAGCTCACGGGACGGGAACCTCCATCGTCATCACGGGGCGGGGACCTCGATCGTCATCCGGCGGCGCACGACCTCCGCGCCGTCCTCGGGAAGCAGGGCCCGACCGGCGCCGCCGAGGATGCGGGCCGTCTCGGTGGCGAAGTACCACCCGCCGCAGAGCACCTCGGCTGTCGGACCGTCGGCGACGGGCAGGCCGTCGCCCATGAGGACGACGCGCTGGGCGAAGCTCGCCGCGAACTCCGGGTCGTGGGTGGCGACGAGCACGGCGCTGCCCTGCTCGGCGAGCCGGCGCAGCAGGGTTGCGAGCTCGCCCTTGAGCGCACGGTCCATGCCCCGCGTCGGCTCGTCGAGGCAGATCGCGGCAGGCGGCTCCCCCGGCCCCAGGACGATGGTCAGCGCGAGGCGCTGGCGCTCACCGCCCGAGAGGTCGGCCGGATGGCGTTCGCTCAGCTCCCCGAGCCCGGCCGCCTCGAGCGCGGCGGCGGGCGCTTCGTCGCCGACGCGCTCGGCGATCAGGTAGTCGCCGGGATGCTGGAGGAGCAGCGCGACGCGCCCGGCCGCGTGCACCCGCCCCCGCGTCGGCTTGTCCAGACCCGCGGCGCAGCGCAGCAGAGTCGACTTCCCCGCGCCGTTGCGGCCCATGAGCGCGACCCGCTCGCCCGGAGCGACCGCGAAGCTCGCCGCCCGCAGGGCGACGCCGCCGCCGCGCCACTCCTTCCAGACCCGGTCGAAGCGAAGCGCGGCGCCCTTCTCACGCCTTCTCCGCTTGGGTTCCAGCGAGGAAACGGGGTCAGCGCGCTCGTCGCCGAGCAGTCCGTGCGCGCGCAGGGTAGCCCGGGCCTCCTTGACCCCGCTCGGCGGCGGTAGCAGCCCCGCGCGGGCGAACAGGCGGGCGCCCGGCGTCTGGAGGGCCGGCTCCTCGCTCGCCGCCCACTCGAGGAACGTCCGCGGCGGCCCGTCGCAGGCGATCTCGCCGCCGCGCATGGCCACCACGCGGTCGGCCGCGCCGAGGCAGCGCTCGAGCCGGTGGTCGGCCAGGACCACCGTGGTCCCCCACTCCTCGTTGAGCCGGCGAAGCAGCCACACGAGCTCGTCGCCGGCCACCGGGTCGAGCTGGGAGGTGGGCTCGTCGAGCAGCACGATGCGCGGGCGGCCCGCGAGCGAGGCCGCGAGGGCCACGCGCTGGAGCTCGCCGCCCGAGAGCTCGGAGGTCGGCCGGTCGAGCAGCGCTCCGATGCCGAGCGCGAGGGCCACCTCCTCGACCCCGCGTGCGGTCGCGGCCGCCGGCCAGCCGCGGTTCTCGATCGGGAAGGCGAGCTCGGCCCGCACAGTCCCCATCACCACCTGGCTCTCGGGGTCCTGGAAGAGTGAGCCGACCGAGGCGGCGAGAAGCCCGGGGCCGTGCTCACGCGTGTCCATGCCGTCGACCACGACGTTCCCGGCGAACTCACCTCCGTGGAAATGGGGCACCAGGCCCGACGCCGCCCGCAGCAGGGTGGACTTGCCCGATCCCGACGCGCCGGCGACGACGACGAGCTCACCCTCGTCGAGCTGGAGGCTCACGTCACGCAGAGCAGGCTCCTGCGCGCGGGGGTAGCGGTAGGTGACAGCGTGCAGGGCGAGGATGCTCATCGCGAGAGCTTTCCGCGTCGGTCCACCCACGCCTCCCTCACCGCTCGGACCCTCCCCTGTGTCCTCCACGCTCGCTCCGTCATCGCACGATCCCCCTGCGGTCGGAGAACGGGAGCAGCGCGCACACGAGGATCGCGCCGGCGAGCGACCACTCTCCGACGCCGGCCGCCGTTTCGAGGCGGGGATAGGGCGCGAACGGCGCGAGGCCACCCAGGGGAGTCGCCACGGCGATCGCGACCAGTGCCGCGGCCGAAGCCGCGAAGGCGAGGTCGTGGCGCGACCACGGCCGCCTCCCGCGGGGCGGCCGCCGGGCGGCGCCGTAGCCGCGGACCTCGAGCGTGGCCGCGACGTCGACCGCCCGATCGAGCGCCCCGGTCGCGACCGCGCGCACGACGGCCAAGCGCGGCACCTGCGCACCGGGGCGGCAGCGCTGGGCGTCGGCCAGCCGGCGGGCGTCGCGGGCGAGGACCGGGACCATCCGTGTCGCGATCGTCGCGGTGAGCGCAGAGCGAAACGAGATGCGCCGGAAGATCCGCAGCACCTCGTCGGGATCGACAGCGAGCGCGTAGAGGCCGAAGGTGAGGAACACCACCAGCGCCCGCAACCCGAGTACCCCGCCGTACGCGGTCGCTTCCAGGGTGATGTCGAGCGGGCCCGGCCACGGCAGGTCCGGGCCGCGCACTATCACGGTGAGGCCCTCGCGGGTCACCAGAGGGTTGATCAGGGCGACGACGAGCGCGAAGGGGATCGCGAAGCGGGCCAAGCGAGCCAGCTCCAGGCCCAGTCCGGCGAGGAGCGCGGAGCCCACGACGGCCGCCAGCGCCGCGGCGAGGACGAGTGGGTGCTCTGTGCTCAGCGCGACGGCGCCAAGCGCGAGGCAGTAGGCGCCCCCCACCGCGGCGCGCGCGGCGTGCAGCGGGCTTGGTCGACGGCGATAGGTCATCGCGGGCCGCCCATCGCCGGCAGCGGCACCGCGACCCCGCCGGGGTCGATCGCCAGCGCGAAGTGGTCGCCGAGGGCGCCCTCCTCCAGCGCGCGGGCGGCGGCAAGAACGCCGCGGTCGTCGGTGCCGGTGACCACCCAGGTCACCGCCGCCTCCTGGCCTTCCTCGGGCGGGCGAGTCGCCGCCACGAGGCCCGCCCCGGGCCCGAGCGTGCGTGTCGGCCGCCCGCCGGGATCCAGGACGGCGAGCGTCCTCCCTCCCTCCTCGACCCGGGCGAAGACGCCGCTGCGTGCAGGCCCCTCCTCTACCAGGCGCACTTCCGGGTTGCGGCGCACGGCGGGCCAGCGACCGACGAGAACGCGGGCGATGCGCCCTTGCGACTGAGCGCCGAGCACGGCGCTGCCCGCGGGCACGCCGGCCGCCGCCAGCCGGCGGCGCGCCTCGTCGCACGCCGGCGCGCCCGTCCGCTCGCACTCCACGCGCACCGGGAGGCGCCGGCCGTCGATGCCACTGCGGAAGGGCTCGGGGAACGAGCCCACCACCGCAGGAACGCGCATTGCGGTGCCCCAGTCGCGGCGGTCCCACCAGACGCGGTCGCCGGGGCGCAGCTTGGTCGCCGTGGCCCCCTTGGGCGCCTCGATGCCGTTGACGTAGAAGAACCAGTCGACGGGCCGGCCGGCCTCCGTCCCGCCCCGCAGGCCGGCGATGGACTGGACGAAGCCGCCGCCGTAGCGCGTCGTCACCTCGAAGGAGCGCTGGAGCAGGCGCATGACCGTCTCCCCCCCGGGTGCCTGAACGGTCCGCGGCTGGCCCACCGGCCGGCTCCCGAAGCCGTTGGTGACGGTGAGGCGAACGTCCCGCGACCCCTCCCCCGCGCCCACCGCGCACCCGGCGGAGGAAATGGCCGCCGCCACGACCAGCCCGGCGAGGAGGGCCCTGTGCCTCACTTGACGAGGACCTCCAGCGGTCGGGAGCGGACCAGCCCCGACTTCGCGGCGGTGACCGTGTAGGACCCCCCTGCAGCAGGCGCCGCCACGGTCGCCTTGCCGTCGGGACCGGTGAGCGCGGCGCTCCCGGCGAAGCTCACGCTCGCGCCCGCAACGCGCCGACCGCCCCCCTGGTCGTCGAACCCGCGCACCGTGATCGAGAGCGAGGCCCCGGGGCCGACCGTCCGCGCGCCACTCACCTCGAGCGTTCGCTGACAGCCGCCGGCGGACTGGCTCACGCACCAGAACCAGGTCACCGCGTCCTTCGCCCTGAGCCGCCGGCCGCGTCCGAAGGGGCCCGAGGCATCCCCCGCCGACGTGCTGCCCACCTTGCGGCCCACCTTGTAGACCCAGCCGTCCCGGCCCCGATTGCGGTCGGGTCCGAGCTTGGTCACGAACAGCCCGCCGGCATCGGCGACCCGCCGCGAGCAGGAGCCGTAGTCGCGGAGCGTGTAGGCGGGCCCGCCTCGGACCCGCAGGGCCTCCAGCGCCGCTAGGGGCGTTCCGTCGGCGACCCGGCACGTTCTCCCGGCGACCCGTACGGAGGCGGCCCGCGCGCGGACCTGCGCGGACTCCCGGAGCACCTCGGTCCGCCCGACCACGAACACGTCGACGAGCGGCGCCGACGCCGCGGCCGCGGCCGCGGCCGCCGAAGCGAGCACGACCAGACCGAGGCCGGCCGCGCCGAGCCAGCCAACCCAGCCGAGCCGGCCGGCGAGCGCGCGACGCCTCATCGCGAAGTGCCCTTCCTGACGTAGAACACGATGCCCTCCATCCGCCGCTCACCCGTCCGGTCGCGGGCGAAGACGTCGAACTCGTAGCGCCCGGGCGCCAGCTTCTCCGGCAGCAGATAGGACCACTCGGCGCGGTCGCCGATCGCAAACGACCACCCCGTCCCGCAGCGCGTGCGCCGGAACGCCTCCAGCCGGCCGCTGAAGTACTCGCAGCGTCCCCCGGCCTTTCGCTTGAGCCGCAGGCGCACGCTCGTCAGGCCCGCCGTTCCGAGGTTGATCCGTCCGCGAAGCTCACGGGGCGCACGCTTTGGGAAGAAGCGGGTGCGGGGCCTGATCGAGATGATCTCGGGGTCGGGAGACCTATATGGGGTTGGCGCGGCCGGCGTCCCGCCACCGCCGCCCGGCGTTGACGGGCCCCCGCACGACCCCGCTCCGTCGTCGACGCAGACCGCCTGGGGCACCGCGCGCATCGCGAACGCTCCGCCGTCTGGGCTGGTCACCGGCTTGACCGCACGCACGGTGGCGGGTCCGGCCTCGGTGAAGGCGACGGTGGCCTTCCCGTCCTGCCCGGTCGTGCCGTCGGCGCCGCCGCCGCTGATGCGAACACCGGTAGAGGGCTGAGGGTCGCCTGTCCCCGGCGTGCCGAAGGTCGGCTGGCCGACGTAGTTGCGAAACTCCGTCGCTCGCACCTCGACCTGCGCCCCGCGCGGCACTATGGCCGGGATCCCGGTGAAGCGCAGGGGGAAGATCGCCGAGGCGAACGTGGCGTTGTCGGTGGTGTCCGGCGTGACGAGCACGTCGTCGCCGTCCTGCAAGGTCTGGGCGCAGAAGGCGTCGCCGTACCTGTCGTTCACCCAGCCCGCCCAGTAATCGCTGTCCCTACCGTCGGAGAAGGTGTGCGTCTCGCCGAGGATGACGGTGGAGAAGCCCCCCGGCGCGCGGTCCCAGTTGCCTCCCGTTGCCACCTGGAGGGCCCCCGCGACCGTGTTGCCCGGGCAGCTTCCGTCCCCGTGGACGTCGGCGGCGGGGGTGGTGACCTGCGTCCGAGCAAGGAGCGTTGCGCCCTGGCCCTCGATGCGAACGTTGACATTGGCGGCGAGGGCCGCCGGAGGACTCGCGAAGGCGAGGACGACGATGGCGGCGGGCGGGCCGAGGATACGACGAAGCTGCATGTGAGCCACCCCTTTCCACGAGGGCTTCGGGCTTGTCGTCGGAGGCTGGTCTCCTGGCTTCCGGGGCATCTCCCGTCCGCGCCTTCCCGGTCCCCGAGGGGCCCAGTGGCTGCCGCGCGACGCGCGAGGCGTGCGGGCGGGCGTTCGCTCCCGGTCACAGTGGCGGGTCCACGCCGGAATCTCACCGGCTTCCCATGACCACCGACCTTGTGGTTGTTATCGGTAGCCTACTCCGTGAGCGATGACGGTCAACCTCACGAAGATCTACACGCGCCTGGGCGACGGCGGCGAGACCCATCTCGGCGACATGAGCCGCGTACCCAAGACCGATCCGCGCATCGAGTCCTTCGGCGACGTCGACGAGCTCAACGCGACGATCGGCCTGGCCCGCGCGCTCCCCGATCTCCCCGAGCGCGCCGGGGAGTGGCTCGCACGCGTGCAGAACGAGCTCTTCGACGTCGGCGCTGACCTCTCGGTGCCCGAGGGGGGCGACCGCGAGCGCCTGCGCGTCGAGCCCGAGCAGACGGAGTGGCTCGAGGAAACCTGCGACGAGGTCCTCAAGGGGCTCGAGCCGCTGAAGTCCTTCGTCCTGCCGGGCGGCACGCCGCTCGCCGCCCAGCTCCATGTCGCGCGTACTGTGTGCCGGCGCGCGGAGCGGCGGGTGCTCACCCTCGGCGACGAGGCCAACCCCGAGGTCCTGCGCTACCTCAACCGGCTCTCGGACCTGCTCTTCGTCCTTGCGCGTGAGGCGAACGCCGGCGCCGAGCCGCTGTGGGAGCCCGGCGCCTCGCGTGGGTGAAGCTGCCACACTGCGCAACTCCGGACCCAGAGACCTGTTCGGAGAAATAGGCGCCCGGGGAAGGCGCACCGACGGCCACACGACATGCCGGCGCGATGTGCCGGTCGAGAAGGGAATGGTTCATTGAGCTCAGCTCTCCACGGAGGCGCGAGGCGGCGCTCGACCACCACAGCGCTGCTCGCCGGCACGATCGCGACCCTCCTCCTGGCCACCGCGCCGGCGGCCGACGCCGCAAAGAGGATGGAGATCACCCTCCAAGACGACGCCGTCTTCCTGCAGCAGTTCTACGGCAACCGAGAGCAGGCGTTCAACCTCGCCAGCGGGCTCGAGGTGAGCCGTCTGCGGGCCAACATCATCTGGTCGTCGGTGAACGGGGCGCAGAAGACGCAGCGAACCGTCCCCTCCAACCCGACCTATGACTTCGCCAATGTCGACGGGCTCGTGGCCGCGGCCAAGGCGCGCGGCCTGAAGATCAACCTCTCGATCGCGGGCCCGACGCCGGCGTGGGCGGCGGGCGACAAGAAGTTCACCGGGAAGGGGACCGTCAAGCCCAACGCCAAGCTCTACGGCAAGTTCGTGCGCACGGTCGTCAAGCGCTACAAGGGCCAGGTCGACACCTACAGCATCTGGAACGAGCCCAACCACAAGGGTTGGATCCAGACGAACTCGAAGGGATCCGTGGCGGGCAACGCGAAGATCTACCGCGCGCTCTACACCGAGGGCTACAAGGCGGCCAAGAAGGCCGACCGCAAGGCAAGGGTGTGGTTCGGCGAGTTGGCTCCGTACCCGTCGAAGAAGGGCGTGGCGGTCGAGCCGCTCAAGTTCCTGCGCCAGGCCTTCTGCCTGAACTCGCGCAACCGGCCGACACGGGGCAGGTGCCCGACCCTTCGCGCCGACGCGGTCGCCTACCACCCCTATGACTTCGCCAGAGCACCTAAGAAGCGCTTCACGACCAAGCAGAAGGGCGTCAGCGCCAAGGATGTGGTGACGATGGCGAACCTGGGCGATCTGACCAAGGTCCTCGACGCCCTCACCAAGAACAAGCGGCTCGTCAAGGCGAGGGGACGCGGCAACCTGGACGTGCACCTGACCGAGTTCGGCTACTTCGCCTCTGGCCGGGACACCTTTCCCGAATCGAGGCGCGCGAAGTACCTGGTCGACGGGTTCAAGATCGCCCAGAAGAACCGGAGGGTGAAGTCGATGCTCCAGTTCACGCTCGTGCGGTACCCGGGCGCGGGTGAAGCTGGAGCGGCGTTCAACTTCGACACCGGTATCGTCAACCTCATCGACGCGCCGGGGCCGACCTTCGTGCCGACCACGTCCTACACCAAGCTGGCGAGCTATGCCAAGTCGGCGGTGAGCAAGGGCGAC
>JBBPZA010000097.1:0-42079 GCA_038199375.1 Solirubrobacterales bacterium
GGAGCGTTGCGACTCGGACTTGAGCACGGCGCCTGGTGTGTCGGCTGCTGCTGGGCACTGATGGCGACGCTGTTCGCACTCGGCGTGATGAGCATCCCGTGGATGGTGTTCATCGCCGCGCTGATCGCGGTGGAGAAGCTTATGCCCTGGAAGCAGCTCGCGAACCGGGGTATCGCGATCCTGCTCGTGATGCTCGGGCTCGCGGTCGCGTTCGTGCCCGGCTCGGTGCCGGGGCTGACGCTTCCCGGGCGGGGCGGGGATGGCATGGACCACGGGCCGGCGATGAGGGACGAGACGAGCATGGGCGGCGAGGAGAAGAACGGAATGGCTGGGATGGGCGGAAAGGGGCCCGGCGGCGAGGACTCAAAGGACGCGATGCCGTGAGGGGTACGGCGTGTCAAGGACGGCGAGATTTCCCAGTTGTGACGATGGGAATTCCCCACCTTGTGGGCGGCCTGTGAGGGCTGGTCGGAGGGCTGCGATCGTGTCGCGGTGGCGGCGCATGCGGTAGCTGTCGCCGGTGATCGAGAGCACGGTGGCGTGGTGGAGGAGGCGGTCGAGGATCGCGGCGGCGGCGGTGGTGTCTTCGAAGATTGCGCCCCAGTCGGCGATGCCGCGGTTGGTGGTGAGGATGATCGAGCCTTGTTCGTAGCGGCGGCTGATGACCTGGAAGAGGTGGCTGGCGTCTTGGCCGGGCATCGGCAGGTAGCCGAGTTCGTCGACTATGAGGAGCTGCGGCCCGTTCCAGAAGCGCATGGTGGTCTGCCAGCGTCCTTCGATCGCGGCGCGGCTGGTGCGGGCGACGAGGTCGGCGGCGGTGGTGTAGTAGACGCGGTAGCCGGCCTCGAGGGCTTGGTGGCCGAGCGCGACCGCGAGGTGTGTTTTGCCGACGCCGGGCGGCCCGATGAGCAGGACGTTGGCCTGCTCGGCGATGAATCTGAGTGTCGCGAGCTCGTCGATCATGCGGCGGTCCAGGGATGGTTGGGCGTCGCAGTCGAACTGGTCGAGGGTCTTGCGGGCGGGCAGCGCGGGCTGCGCGCCCCGAGCCGTGTGCGCATGTACTGATCGACGCGCTGTTGCAGCGACGTGCCAGCGAGCCCGATGTACACGATGACCTCGTCGGGCAACCAAAAGGCGGCAAGCCGCCTTCGTAGTGCCGCGGCGTCTGGTATCTCATCATCGAGTCGAAGTTCAGGGCGCGCGTCCAAGAGCTCGTCAAGAGCCGCCTCGCTGATGGGTGCCCGGACGCGCGCGGCATCGGTCAGCTCGACCGCGTTCGTGAGCGCAACCACGTAGACGCCGGAACGAGGCTCAGGTATGCGCACTCCCCAATGCACCGCACCTCTCGGTACGAGGTCCACTGCAGCGAAGACGTCGGAGACAGTGGTTGGCATGGCGAGATGCTACGCCGCTGACTACGCCTGACACAGCCGATGGGGTTGGAAGCCGGAACTCGTTTGCGGTAGCGCTCCCGCGTGGTTGCGAGCGCGTCCACTTCGACCCGCAGGCGCCCCCTCGGGACGATCAGGAAGACTCCGCGTAGCGGGCTGGCTCGCACCCGCTTCGGTCAGCAATTGCGGTAGCCGGGCTCGCCGTACCGGCGCGCTCGGCGCTCGGCGCCCGTCGGGAGCGAGCGCAGCGAGGAGCCGCTCGGGACGCTCCGATCCGTCCGACAGCGCGAGCGGTGAGGCTACGGGATCCCGTTGCGGGCGGCCGGCGGGCCGGCTGTTCTTCAGCTCGCGGGCGCGGCGGCGGGCGCAGCGAACGGTGGCGGTCCGAGTACCTGCATGCCGCCTGAGCGCTCCGCCGATGCGCGCACCCGGTCGAAGTCGACCGGTCCCTCGGCGTCGGTGTCGTACTCGCCTGCCGGCTCGCTGGCGCCTCGGTAGAACGGCTCCGCGCTGCCTGGCGTCTGCAGCGTGAGGATGCGCGCCGTCGACGAGGTAACGAGGAACGCGTGCGGAACGCCGCGGGGTGCGACGGCGACCCCGCCCGGGCCGAGTGGGTGATCGATGCCGTCGATGTGCACGAGCAGCTCGCCCGCCAGGACGTAGAGCGTCTCGTCCTCGCCGGCGTGGGTGTGCAGCGGCGTCGTCTTGCCATGCGGCATGAGGTCCTCGAAGAGCAGGAACGCGCCGTTCGTTTCCTCAGCGGTCGCCTTCATCGTGATGAGTCCGCCGCCGAGGAAGCGAAGGCGCTCGCCCTCACCGTCGGCCCGGACAATCGATACGGCTGTGCTCATGGCGTTCGCTCCTTGGTGTGTGTCGCGTCGATCATGGTACGACATGTACCATTATGGGAATGACCGTACCATACGAGCGGACCGGCCGGGTCAACCAGAAGGCCCGCACACGCGATGCCCTGATCATGGCGACGCGCGAGATCCTGGCCGAGGGTGTCAGTCCGACGATGGAGGGCGCGGCCACACGCGCCTTGATCTCGCGCACGACCGCGTACCGCTACTTCCCGAGCCTGCGGTCTCTGCTGATCGCGGCCTATCCGCACATCGATCAACCGTCGCTGCTCGGCACCGATCCACCGGCCGAGCCGGCTGCGCGCTTGGCCGTCGTGGTCGACAACCACATGCGCCGCATCCTCAACTACGAGGCCGAGCAGCGCACCGTCCTGCGGCTCTCGCTGGAGACCCGCGAAGACAACCCGCTCGGACTTCCGATGCATCGCGGGATGCGGATCGGCTGGATCGCGGACGCCCTCGCACCGCTGCGCGGCCACCTACCGGACGACGAGCTCGAGCGGCTGGTCCACGGCATCGGCGCGACCATCGGCATCGAGGCGTTCGTCTGGCTGACGGACATCGCGAAGCGCCCACGCGAGGACGCGGTCGCGATCATGCGATCCAACGCGCTGGCCCTCCTACGGGCGGCGCTCTCAAGCCACGCCGACTAACGGCGAAGCCCCTTGCGCTCTCGCTGTCGCGACGGATGCGGGCGCCCTCAGCGACGCCTGACAGGCTCTCGCAAGGGACGAGAAGTAGGAGCGAAGCCGACCTCGAGCGAGCCGCTCGCTCCTCGTCCCCTGCGAGAGTGTGCGGTACGCGAGCGAATACGGCCTGCTTGCCTCGAGCAGCGGCGCTGAGTTGCGCGAGGTTCGCGGAACTCGCTGGTGCACCGTTCGAACGTTGGCCGGGTAGGGCGTCGTTCGTCGGGGTCGGCGGCGGCGAGCGCCTCGGATTGCGCCTCTAGCGGACAGGACGGGCGCGCGGGGGCGGCCTAGCGGCTGAGCCGCACTCGGCGGACGACGCGGGTGCGCCGGCCGTCGCCGTCGCGGGCAGTCAGGTTGAGCACCGCAGAGCCTGCCCGCAGGCCGCGTCCTACTCGCAACCTGATCCGGCCTACCTTGACGAGCTTACTCAGGCGTCCCTGCGCGACGGTGCGGGAGCGCTGGGTCAAGCTAGCGCGCACGCCGCGAACGGGCTCGGTCGTCTCTAGGACCACGCTGAGGCGCCTGGCGCGCCGCGCGCGAGCGGCCGAGCCGAGCCGGCGCGACACTGTGAGCCGGGTGACGGGCCGGGCGCCCTCCGGGGCCGCGCCCGGGCGGTCCTCGTCTGCACCGACCTGGCCCCCGGCTACCGGGCTGCTCGTCTGCCCGCCTCCACCGGCCGGCGCGCCCGTCTGACCACCTCCACCACCGGGAGCCCCCGTCTGCCCACCGCCGGAGGAGCCGCCGCTGCCCGTGCCGGTGCCCCCGCCCGGCGGCGCGGGACCGGCCGAGGAGAGCTCGCTGAGCCTCGCCTCGACCCAGGGCCGCAGCGTTGAGCCGGCAACCTCTGAGTAGACGCCGTACTGGGTCGGAAAGGCACAGCCGACGCCGAAGGAGACCGCCCCCACCAGGACGAACTTACCGGCGGCGTCGGGCACCATCAGCGGACCGCCGGAATCGCCCTGGCAAGTATCCGCCCCGCCCTGGTCATAGCCGGCGCAGATCATCGTCGCCGGGTCAAAGGAGGCGGTTACGGTGTAGTTGCGCGCACACTCGCTGTCCTCGCGTACCGGCACCTCCGCCTCGCGCAGGTTGCGCTGAGCGGATCCTTGGAAAAACGTCGCGCCCCACCCGACGATGGTGGCGATGTCACCGGGATCAAAGCGGTCCTTGTCGCCCTCGTCGGCGATCCGGATAGGCGAGCCCAAGACCGCCTCACGCGAGAGCTTTAGCAGCGCCACGTCAGAGCCGCCATCGCCCGTGTCGTACTGCGGGTGCTCGACCACCTTGACCGACTCGATGCGTTCCCCGCCCTGCTCGCGGTCAGTGGTTCCGAGCAGAACGCGAAAGCGCTCCGGCGTCCCCTCGCTGCCATCGATGCAGTGCGCCGCGGTGAGCACCACCTCCGGGCGCACAAGGCTCGCGCCGCAGATGAACCTCCAGCTGCCGTTCTCACCGCGAAACTCGAGCGCCGCCATGTGCGGCCAGCTGCGCGCGGTCTGGCTGCCCCCGACGATCGCCCCGGCAGACGGAGACAAGGCAAACACGGCCAATAGCGTGCCCAAGGCGAGGCGGCGCATCCCCCACATTGTGCCCACCAGACCTTCCCGCCAACACCCGGGTGGCACTCATTCGGGGATTCCCGCGAGGCAGCGCAACCCACGACTCCAGGATGCCGACCGCCGACGCGGGCAGGGATGGGCGAGTGGCCCGTTTTCCCTGGTCTATCGCGCGCTCCCGGTCGGCTCCTGTCGCATGACGCCGCGCCTCTCGGGCCAGCTGCGTACGGACAGTTGCGCCGCGCTAAAAAAATTTAGACAGATGACGCTTGCCCGTTCCCGCGAGATGAACAGCGGTTCGGCGATGTGGGGATTGGTAAGCCCGCCGACCATAAGGGCGGCAACGACCGCCTCGCCGGCGGCCCGGGCAAAAGCGCCTCGCGGGCGGCCCGGGCGACGACACCCGCCGCTGCGACCGGGTGCGGCGGCGCTCGAGATAGCACCGCTGGCGTGGTTATCGGTGGTCGCGAGCAGGCCGGTGACATTCCCTTGCAGGGGGCGAGGTCATGGCCCGATGCGCGCGGCGCTCTATGCCGTGGCCACTTATGTGTCGAAGCGGGTTGGGCTAGCCTGCTGAGGGTGATTGATCGGCTATGGCCGCGGGGGCGGCGGGGCGCTCACGGCGCGGGTGGCGCTGATCGGTTTGCGCCGGTGCCCGCCATCGGTTAGGGCCAGGAGAGCGGGCTGATGTCCTCGCCCAAAGCCCGCAGTGGGCGTCCTTCGACTGCCATCAGGTCGCCGGCGAGGCGCTCGGGGTCTGAGCACGGGGGTTCCTCGCCCTCCTCTGGCCATAAGACGCGGGAGACGGTCGGCGGCCTCTTCGGCCGAGAGGAGGAGATAGCGGAGCTGGTCGGTCTGCTCGAGCGAGCTCGCCTGGTGACGCTGACCGGCGCGCCGGGGATTGGCAAGACGCGGCTTGCCCACGAGGTGGCCGGCCGTTACGGGGGTGATGCGCGGGTGGTCGAGCTCGCCCCGGTTATCGAAGGCGCGCTTGTCGCTGGTGTGCTCGCGTCGGCCCTCTCGATTCCCGAGACCTCTGGCCAGAGCATCACCGACACACTGCTGTCCCGCCTTCGCGAGCGGCAGATGTTGGTCGTGCTTGACAACTGCGAGCATCTGCTCGGCGCCTGCGCAGAGCTGGTCGACGCGCTGCTCGCCGGGTGTCCCGACCTACGCATCATGGCGACCAGCCGCGAGCCGCTCGGGCTTGCCGCCGAACGCGTCTGGCCGGTGGCGCCGCTGCCGGTGCCCGAGCCCGCCCAGTCCTCCCCCGAGGCGATGGCGGGCTACGCGGCGGTGGGTCTGTTTGTCGAGCGCGCCGCCGCTGTGCAGCCCGGCTTTGCCATCAACGCCTACGTCGCCCCCGCGGTCGGCGAGATCTGCCGGCGCCTAGACGGAATTCCGCTCGCGATCGAGCTGGCCGCCGCCAGGGCCGAGTCGCTTACCCCCCAGGAGATCGCCCGACGCCTCGAGGATCGCTTCGGACTGCTGACAGTAGGTGATCCCGATGTGGTCCCCCGCCATCAGACCCTCCAGGCGGCGCTTGACTGGAGCCACGAGTTGCTCTCCGGACCAGAGCGGTCGCTGCTGCGTCGGCTGTCGGTGTTCGTCGGCGGCTTCGGAGTGGAGGCCGCCGAGGCCGTCTGCGCGGGTGGGGAAGTCGAGGCGGGCGACGTCGTCGATCTCCTCGCCCGCATCGTTGCAAAGTCGCTCGTCGTCGTCGAGACCGATTCGCCACGCGACATCCGCTACCGGCTGCTCGAGACGATCCGCGCCTACGGCGGCGAGCGGCTCGAGGAGGCCGGTGAGACCGCCGAACTGCGCCGGTCACACGCCCGCTTCTACCTCGGCCTGGCAGAGCGGGCAGAGCCCGAGCTCACCGGTCCGGGCCAGCAGGACTGGCTCGCGCGCCTCGCAGCAGAGCGCGCCGACCTGCGCTCCGCGATCGAGTGGTCGCTCTCCCACGGACAAGCGGAGTTGGCGCTACGCCTAGCCGGTGCGCTGGTGCTCTTCTGGCGAGTGCACTGCCACTTCAGCGAGGGACGCGAACTGCTCGACGCGGCCCTCTCCGCAAGCGATGGGGCGGCACCCACGTCGCATGCCAAGGCGCTGTGGGGCGCGGGCTTTATGGCCCTGATGGTCGGCGATACCGACGCCGCCCTTCCGTTGGTTGAGGAGAGCCTGTCGCGCTTTCGCGAGCTCGGCGACCGGCAGGGCTTGGCCCGAGCGCTGCTGATCCTCGGCAGTTGTCGCCAGTACCGTGACCACGCGTGGGCGTTGTCGCTCTTTGAAGAGAGCGCCACGCTCGCGAGGGAGGCGGACGATTCGTGGTGTCTGGCCCATGCCCTCGCCCTCGCGGGATTTGTTTGCCGCAACCGCAAGGAGCTGCCCGCCGCCCGTGCGCTATTTGAGGAATGCCTGCTGGTGGCCCGGGAGGCCGAAGACAAACAAGGTCTGCGTTTCGGGCTTATGGGAATGGGCTCGGTCATCTACCTCCGCGACGACCTCGGCCAGGAAGACTTGCGGTTGGCTGAGTTGCTCTTCAAGGAGGCCGTGACTGTCACCGGCGAGCTCGGCGAGGACTACAGTAAAGCGCTCGCCCTCCAGTACCTTGGGCGTCTGGCGCTCATACGGGGCGAATTCGGTGCGGCCCGCGAGCTGCTCGACGAGGCGCTGGGCCTGATGCGGGAGGTCGGTAGCTCCTTCGACCTTCCCAGCCCGCTCTCGCTTCGCGCGATGGTGGCCCACGCCGAGGGCGACCGCCTGCGCGCCCGCCTGCTCCTCGAGGAAGCCCTGGCGTTGGCCCGCTCTGGCATCGGCTCGCTCATCCCTGCCTTGCGAGGGCTCGGCGAGCTGGCCGCCGAGGAGCGCGATGTAAGCGCGGCACGGCGCCTCTTTGATGAGACCCTGCAACTCGCTCGCCAGCGCGGCGATAAGACGAACACCGCGCAGGCGCTGCGCAGCCTGGGCCAGGTGGCGCGGACCGAGGGCGAGGCCAAGCAAGCGGCGGTGCTCTACAACCAGGCCCTCCAGCTCGAGCGCGAGATCGGTAGCGCGTCCGGGATCGCCGTCTCCCTCGAGGCGGTCGCCGGGTTGACCGCCGAGAGCGGCCGCTACGAGCAGGCCGCCCAACTCTTCGGGGCGGTGAAGGCCTACCGCGACCGACACGGCTATATCCGCGCCCCCTGGGGAGCCTCCCGCTACGAGGCCGACCTCGCGCTCGTCCGCGACGGGCTCTGCGCCGAGGAGCTGCAAGCCGCCATAGCGAAGGGAGCGGAACTATCGCTTGAGGAAGCAGCGTCCCACCCCTCGCAAGGCGGGGGACCGGTGCGATGGCCGGCGAGCGGCTGGTCGAGCCTGACCGACAGGGAGCGTCAGGTGGCCGCCCTGGTGGCCGACGGCCTGACCAATCCCGAGATCGCCGAGTGCCTTTTTATCTCGTTGCCAACGGTCAAGACCCACCTGTCTCACATCTTCCGCAAGCTCGGCGTAGCGCGACGCAGGGAGCTGGCCCGAGAGGTCCGCCGCCGCGGCGAGCAGGCGTGGGGACGGGCCGCTGGACAACGCCAATAGCAGTCGCGCAAATCAGCCGAATCGGCGGATGGTGCTCTTCGCTCACTGCGCCTATTCTTGGTAGGACTGGTGGCGGTGCACGTTCGTCGCGCCCCTCATCGCCGGGCAAGGACGCAAAGCAGGCTTGGATATCAAACGAGCGACGCAGCGATAGGGCAGGGTAACGGTGAGAACAAACCCGAATGAGTATCGTTCTACGCACCGGTGTTGCCTGTGGAAGGCGCTCGGGCTTTCATTGGTCCTTGTCGCGGCGCTGGCCCCTTCGGCGGGGGCCCAGGCGCCGCAGAATGCTGCGGTTCCCGGCCAGGGCGACCCGTCCGCCCTGCCCGCCTTTGAGAACGCCTCGTTTTCCCGAGATCCCAGTAACCCCAATCGGCTGGCCGTCGCCTATACCCAGGGCCGAGCGGCGGAGACGGGCGTCTCTGGGCCGTGGCCCTCGAAGGTCTGTGGGCTGGCGTTATCACAGGACGGCGGCGCCACGTGGACGGCGCAGGTCATCGCCGCCCCGAAGACGCCAGCTGACCCCCAGAATCCGGCGGCCCCGAGGCCCCCGCTCTTCGGAGCGCGTTTTAGCTTCCCGGAGGGCTATGACCGGTGTGGGTTATGGCATCGGCCCTTTGCCTCCCGGCCGGTGGTCGCCTTCGGGCCCGACGGAGCGCTCTATTACGTCTATATGCCGAGCGGTAGGGGTAGTGGAGGTGCAGGAAGTGACCGGCTTTTTATCATCCGCTCGAGCGACGGCGGCGCGACCTTTACCGATCCCAAGCTCGTCGATCCTCTGGTACCGGCCGCCGACGGCGATCATTTCTATTCGATCGCGGTTGACCAGACCACGGGGCCCCGGGGGCGGGTACACGTGACCTGGAACCGCTCGAAATCGGGCGAAAACAAGATCCTCACCGCCTTCTCTGATGACGGCGGCGCCACGTTTTCGGCGCCCAAGCGCCTGACTCCTTCCACTCAGGTCTATCCCGAGGGCGGGACCCGGACGGCGGTCGGCTCCGACGGGCGGGTCTATGTCTCCTGGTTTGACAAGACGATCTGGTATCCGTCATTCGGCCTTCGTCCGGGGACGTTGTACGTGGCCTCCTCGCGCGATCAGGGGGCGACTTTCAGCTCGCCGGTGGCGGTCGGGACCACGGGAGGCGGCATGTGCGGGCTACTGACGTGCGAGCTGCACTACGACACGCTGATCGACGTCCATGCGCTGGCGGCCGGCCCAGCACCAAGCCAGGTGCCGGGGGGCCCCGGCCAAGTCGTCCTGGGCTGGTATGACCGTCTGGTCGACGGGAGGTATCGGGTCTTCGCCGCGGTGTCCACCGACGGCGGAGCAAACTGGGCTCCCAGCCTGCTTTCGCCCAAATTCTTCGGGGTTCCTGCCGGCGGCGAGGGCAACGACCAGCACCGGCCCGGAGTGTCAGTGGCGCCCAACGGGCGCATCGACATCGCCTACTACGACCTCGCCCCTGACGCTCAGCAGAACGTCTACTCGATCTCCTCCTGCGACCGCGGACAGAGCTTCTCGGCCCCGACCAAGCTGACCACGGCCGCCTCGGACGCCAAGATCGGACCGCCAAGCTCGGGGGCGAGGATCTCGCTTGTCGGGGAGGTCTATGTCGCTTCTAGCACCAGTCAGCTCGCGGCCGCCTGGACGGACACGCGCAACGGCACCACGCAGAGCAAACGGCAAGACGTCTTCTTTGGATCGCTCGAGGGTCGCTCATCCTGCGCCGGTGGGCCGCCTGGCCCCGACACCGGTCAGCCCCCACCCCCACCCCCGCCTGGCGGCGGTGGCGGGGCCCCCGGTCCCGATCCTGGTGGTGGCGGCGGCTCCGGTAGCAGCCCGGGTGGCGGGGGCTCGGGTCCCCGGCCGGGCGCTGCGGCAGCGCGTTGCGGCGATCTGACGCGGCCGCGCTCGAGTGTGAGCAAGCGCTCGCGGTTGACCCGCACCCGGGTGCTGTTCACTGGTCGCACGACCGATCGTGAGTGCACGCCCGATGGCCGCATTGTGCGCACCGAGCGCAAGCTGTCGCGAGTGGAGATCTCGGTGGCCACGCGTGAGGGGAAGCAGTGTCGCTTCCTGACCGCCAAGGGCACGCTGAGCAGCGCGCGCAGCTGCGCGCGCCCGGTGTGGCTGCGCGCCAAGACGGTCAGCTTCGACGCAAAGAAGGCAAAGACCTCGTGGAGGCTCGCACGGGCGGTCCGGCTGCCGGCCGGGCGCTACACGGTGATCGTGCGCGGCGTCGACCGCGACGGCAACGTCGAGGTCAAGAAGCGGCGCAGCAACCGGGCCACGCTGCGCGCGCGATGATGGTTCTGAGCGGTGGGCTCGCGGGCCGCGAGCGCGATGCTGGGCACGCGCGCCAGGGATCCCCTGACCGCGGCGTCCAGGGACGACGGGTCTTCGCCGGCCTTGCTAGTCATCTAATCGGCGCATCGCGGGCGCTGACTGGCTCGACCAGGAGGAAGGGGGCAGTCGTCTTGGCGCGTGGCTGGTTCGCTTGTCCGGCGGTGTGGCGCAGCGATCGTGAGATGCGCCTGTTGTGGGTCCGAGCTGGTCTGCTCGTCGCCGTGCTCTGCGCCGGCCTGAGTCTTGCGGCAGCTTCTGCCCGGGCGGCGTTTCCCGGTCAGAACGGCCAGATTGCCTTTTCGAGCGATCGCGATGGCAATTCGGAGATCTATGTGATGGGCGTCGACGGTTCGGGCCAGACTCGCCTCACTGACAACGGGGGCGGTGACTTCCAGCCCGCTTTCTCCCCTGATGGGCGGACGATTGCCTTCGTGAGCACGCGTGATGGCCAGGGGGAGATCTACACGATGAATGCTGACGGGTCGGGGCAGGCCAACCGCACGAACAGTCCGGGCGAGGACTTCGCGCCCGCCTTCTCGCCTGACGGGAGGATCGCCTTTTGGAGTAATCGCGACGGAAACCTCGACATCTATGTGATGAGCGGCGACGGGACGGGGCTGGCGCGGTTGACCAGCGACCCGGGCGCCGATGTCGACCCCGCCTTCTCGCCTGACGGGCGCAAGATCGCCTTCGTGAGGAACTCACAGATCTATGTGATGAACGCCGACGGGTCGGGGCAGACGCGCCTGACCACCAGCCCGCTGATCTATACCGCCCAGCCCAACTTCTCCCCCGATGGGGCCAGGATCGTCTTCGCGGGCAACTTTCAGATCTATGTCATGGGCAGCGACGGGTCAAACCCGACGCGTCTGACCGACTCTGGCTTCAATGCCGCGCCGGCCTTCTCGCCCGATGGGAGAGAGATTGCCTTTCAAACCGACCGCGGCGGCAACCTAGAGATCAACATGATCGCCCCCGATGGCAGCCACCCGGAGTACGGGCTGACTCGCAACCCGGCGTCAGACCTCGACCCCGACTGGGGAGTGCGGCCCGCCGCGCCCCCGCCCGCACCGCCAGGCGCCCAAGCCCCGGCTGGTGCTGGCGCCCCGGCCCCCGGACCGGCCCCGGGCACGGGGGCCTCGCGCTGCGGTGACGCTGCGCGGCCGCGGTCGAGTCTGAGCAAGCGCTCGCGGCTGACGCGCACCAGGATTCTGCTGTCGGGGCGCGCCACCGATCGTGAGTGCTCGCCCAACGGGCGCGCCGTGCGCAGCGAGCAAAAGCTCGCGCGGGTCGAGGTCTCGGTCGCTGTGCGCGCCGGCAAGAAGTGTCGCTTCCTAACCGCCAAGGGAACGCTGAGCGGCCCGCGCAGCTGCGCCCGCCCGCTCTGGCTGAAAACCAACACGGTCAGCTTTGACGCCAAGAAGGCAAACACCGCGTGGAAGTACGCACGAGCGGTCAAGCTGCCGGCCGGGCGCTACAGCGTGGTCGTGCGCGGCGTCGACCGCGACGGCAACCTCGAGGCAAAGAAGCGCTCAAGCAACCGGGCCATGCTGCGCTTCAAGTAACACCGCCCGCGGCTTGCTCCCCCGAGGCAGTCCCACTCCGCACGGCGCTCTACGAGGCGGCGCGCTCCTCCCTCTCTGGACGGCACTCTGCGAGGCCGCGCGATCCTCGCCGTGAGCGCGGATCAGAACGATTGCATAGCTCGAGAGATCTCCGGAACCCTCGTGAAGACCGTTCAGCCAAGCGTTCCCCTCCGCGCGCCGAATTTCGCGCTCCGCAATGGCGCACGAGACTCGAACCCAACGACACCAAGAAGAGGAGGAAGCGCCCGTGTGGCGCTTCCTCATCACCCGGGCCCGCTCCCGCTTCCGGCGGCAAACGAGCGTCACGGTAACCAGACGCCTCGCACTCGCTTGGGACGAGCTCCGAGCGTCTGCGACCACGTCGCCCGGACTCTCGCTCCTTCAGCGGAATGCGGGAGCCGACAACTTGCCAGCCGCGCGCTCGGACGTCGTCCGAAGCGCTAGGGCGCGCCGACGACGAGTGCGCGACTGCTTCGTGGCCAATCCGATGACGTTGCCATTCGTGCTCGGGGTGACTGCTCTGCGCCCGAGCCGATAGTGACGGCTGGGGGCGTCGGCCCCTAGCTCCTGACGTCGACCGCGACCTCGTAGGTCTCGACCGACGTGCGGCGGCCCATGCCCTCGCTCGGCGGGCTCATCGAGTTCAAGACCTCATCACCCTTTCGTAGGTCCTCCTCGGTCTCGAACAGGCCGATCCCCAGCCCGCGGCCGTTCTCTGGGTCGATGAGCAACACGAAACCCTTGGCGGGCACGCCCTCAGGCGGCCCTGACTCCGCCCGGGAGCTGATTTCCTGGGCGTTTTGCCGGATGGCATCGGCTTCGCCGCCTTCGAACCTTGCTACTCGCGCGTACATGACATCCCTTCCCACGTTGACTTGGACGCATCGACCCTATCCGGTCGGAGAGCGCCGGAAAGCCGTGGCGGCGCGCGTGCTCCATGGCGCGATGGACACCCCAACGGCTTGAGCGCTGCTGTTCCCGGCACGAACCGATAACACCGGCGCACCGCGCGCCGGCTCCCGCTTGGGACGAGAAGCCGCCGCGGCAAGGCCAGTGAGTGGAACAGTCGCTCCTTGCCCACGAGAAGCAAGAGCGACGCCGATCTAATATCTCGCTCGTGCAGCGCGACGAGCTGAGGGCGATGCAGGCGCCGCTCAAAGAGCGCTACACCAACGAGCCCGAGGCCGCGCTGGTCACCTTGTCGGCGAGCGGCACCCTCGGAGAGCATGTGTCGTGCTCGGTGCAGACCGGGCGCGCGATCGCTGAGGCCGGGCTTCACCCGGCAACTGGCGGCGACGGGTCGCTTTTGTGCTCCGGTGACATGCTGCTCGAGGCGCTGGTCGCCTGCGCCGGGGTCACGCTGCGGGCGGTCGCGACTTCGCTGGGAATCTCCGTGGCGTCCGGGAGCGTGCGCGCCGAAGGAGACCTCGACTTCCGCGGCACGCTGGGCGTCGAGCGCGAAGCACCGGTGGGCTTCTCGGCGATCCGCCTGTCCTTCGAGCTCGACACCGACGCCGATGACCAGCAACTCGCCACGCTGGTAAAGCTCACCGAACGCTACTGCGTCGTCTACCAGACGCTTGCTGGCGCCCCGGGCCTCTCCACCATCCTCGCCACCGGATAAGGCAAGACGCGCGGCGTAATCGACGCTGCGTTCGCCCTGGAGCGGGAATGAGGGCATGGGACGGTCGGCGCTGTGACGCACGCCTGCACGCCGAATCGCGCCGGCGTTCGCGCCTCACGCGCTGTTGCTTCTTGACGGATGCAGGCGTCCCCGCTGGCGCCGCCGAGGCGCCTCCTCTGGACGAAATGCGAGCGTCTCCGTCGGCGCTCAACAGACGCCCGCTCGGGACGACGTGCGAGAGTGCCGAGCGGCCGGGCTCCCGCTCCCGCTCGTCGCGCGAAGCGGGAGCGGACCCGCTGTAAGTACGGTGCGGCGGCGCTGATCGCCGTTCTGCTGTTCTCGGAGCCGACAGTCGGGAACCTCGCCCCCGCCCGTCATGCGATCACCCCAGAGGAGGTGCGCCAGGTCAACGACGGCGATCGCGTCGTGATATCGCAACCCACGGCCGCGCGGCCGCGCGTCGAAGGTCTGTGCTCATGATCGGCCCTACGCACGGTGGACGAATTCTCACCGTCGTGCTAATCCGGAGCCCGTCGACTCCGGCGCGTGGCAGGCGCACCGCGTGGGAGGCGAGCCCTGCACACGCCAGCCGCTACCGCCGCGATCGCTAGATGAGCATCATGTAGGGATGCGGCACGACGAAGAGATCACATCCGACGAGCTCGACGCTGTCCTCAACGAGGCTGAAACGCTGAGCGTCACCCGGCCCGCAGACGGCACCGAAGTGCGCCTGTACGTCGCGGTCGACGCCCACACGATGCAGGAACTCGAACAGCGAGCGGCTGCTAGAGCACCGACCTCAACGCCGTAGCAGCCGAGGCGTCCCCTCGCCAAGCCCGCACGTCCTCGCTCCGCACGGGGACGAGGCGCTACGACCTCTCTCGGATCGGGCTTTCGCTCTGACCGGTGATGCGAAAGCCGCGTGGGGTGATTACGGCCAGATTTCGGATATCCGCGTGTATACTCACGCTGTGAAGATTTTCAAGGTCCGCCGGGTCGGCAATAGCAACGTGGTGTCGATCCCTCGGGAGCTCGAGGCGCGTGGCTACACACCGGGAACGTCGGTGTTGGTCGAGGAGCTCGAGGGCGGCGAGCTGCGCATCATGCCGACCGAGCAGGTGCGCGATCGCATCCGCGATGTCGGGCGGCGCGTGGTTGCAGAGCACACGGAGGCACTTAGGACTCTCGCCGAGCACGATCCCGGCAGCGACTTCGCCCACCAGTAGCGCTTCGTGGACGACCCGGTCGAGGGTGAGCCGGTCTATCTCGAGCTCGCCGACGCATTGGAGTTGTATGCGGCGATCATCGGCGCTACGGCCACCGAGGCCGGCAACCAGCTTCGCGAACGAGCGGGCCTCGAGAGCGCACTTGGGCGACCGCGTGCCTACGCTCACTACGAGGAGGCCGACCTCGCGCTGCAAGCCGCGGTACTCGCGCACGGGATTGCCGAGAGCCAGACGTTCATCGACGGCAACAAGCGCGTCGCGCTCGTCGCGATGCTCACCTTCCTCGAGATCAACGGCTACCGCGTGGAAGCTCCGGATTCGGAACTTGCGGCCTGGATCCTCAGCTTGAGCGCCGGCGCCACCCCCGCGCAGCTTGGAAAGATCTTGCGCGATCGCTTGCGAGCGATTCCGTAGTTCGCGCTCGCGAGGTGCTAGCGAGCGCCTGCGCGATCGGCACCGCGCGCCTGCTCCATCAGCTCTTCGAAGCTCGGCAGCTTCGCCCGCGGGCGGCCGCTGGGCTCTCCGCGGCCCCGCTCGTGCTCGTCGATCGCCTCCCAGCCCTCCTGGGTGACGACCTCGGCACCGCGGTCGCGCAGCAGGTCCTCGACCGCCTCGGGATCGGGCTCGGGCGGGTCGAGGATGCGCCCCGCCTCGAAGTCTGAGAGCAAGAGCGCGACCGTCTCGCCGGCGTCCTTCTTGTTGGTGCCGATGACTCCGCTCGGGCCGCGCTTGATCCAACCCGTCACGTACTCGCCGGGGCGCGGCTCGCCGTCGGAGAGGACGCGGCCGCCGTCGTTGGGGATCACCGCGCGGCGCTCGTCGAAGGGCACGCCGGGCAGTGCGACGCCGCGGTAGCCGATGGAGCGCAGGACCAGGCCGCACGAGATGGTCTCACGCTCGCCGGTCCCCCGTGCGCGCAGTGCGCCCGACACCTCGTCGCGAACAAGCTCGTTGCGTTCGACGACGATCCCCTCCACCCGCTCGTCGCCGAGGATCTCCACCGGCGAGGCGAGGAAGCGCAGCACGATGCGGGTGGGATGACCGGCGGGCGGGCGCTTGGCGTAGTCGGTGAGGATCTCGACGTTCTTGCGTGCGGTGATGTCGGACTCCTCGAGCAGGGCTTCGCTGAGCGGATCGAGGTCGGCCTCGCAGACCTCGACGCAGACGTCGGCCTCGATCATCTCCCCCAGCTCCCGGAGCTCGGGGTTCGTGAAGGCGGCCTGGAGCGGCCCGCGGCGGCCGAGCACCACGATCTCGCGGATCCGCGACTCGCGCAGGGCATCGAGGGCGTGGTCGGCGACGTCGGTCACCCGCAGCTCGTCGTGGGTTAGGGCGAGCATGCGCGCGACGTCGAGCGCGACGTTGCCGTTGCCGACCACCACCGCCCGCTCGCAGTCGAGATCGAAGTCGAGCTCGCGATAGTCGGGGTGGGCGTTGTACCAGGCGACGAAGTCGGTGGCCCCCCAGCTTCCCGGCAGCTCCTCGCCGGGGATTGCCATCCGCCGGTCGCTCTGGGCGCCGACCGCGTAGATCACGGCGTGGTAGTGGCGGCGGAGGTCCTCGACGTCGAGGTCGCGGCCCAGCTCGACTCCTCCGAAGAAGCGAAAGCCCTCGTGGCCGGCGGTCTTCTCGTAGACGCGGGAGACCGCCTTGATGTTCGGATGGTCGGGCGCCACGCCGGCGCGGACCAGGCCCCACGGGGTCGGCAGCCGGTCGAAGACATCGACCCGGGCGACGTGCTGGGCCTTCTTGCCCAGCAGCTGGCCGGCGGCGTAGAAGCCAGCCGGTCCCGAGCCGATCACCGCGACGCGGAGTGGATTCTCCTGAGTCCCGATCATGTAAGGCCGGATTGTAGGAGCCACTCGAGGCTCACCCACGGCGCCTCGGCCAGCGCCCCGCGCATGCGCTGCTCGTCGGCGAAGCGTCCACGTAGGACGCGCCCGTCGCAGCGCAGCCCCACGCGGTCTGCCGCGAAGGGCCACGGGTACACGACGAAGCGCCCGCGCTCCACGACGCGCAGCTCGAGCCGCTCGGCACGTCCGTCGCCGAGCGGCACGTCGTCGATTCCCGTCGGCGCCCAGTCGAGGCACAGTGCCAACGAGAGGAAGTCCCACGTCCACAGCAGCCGCTGGTTTCGCCTCGTCTCCTCCTCGCCGATCCCGAGCGAGTCGCGCAGCTCGCCCTGGAGCGAGCGCTGGCCGTCGAGGAAGCCGCGTACAGCACGCGCGTCGTCCTCGGCCATCCGATCGAGGTCGCGCATCTCGTACAGGGCCGTCCCGTGCATGGATATGAGCAGGGCGACGTAGCGGCCCTGGCTCAGCGCGAGCGCCGGCGCCCTCGTCCACAGGCCCAGATGGGTCTCCAGCGGCATCTCGGTGAAGCCGTAGGGCCGCCCGGTCGAGCGGTTGAGCTCGGGCTCGGCGTCCCAGGCCGCCATGCCGATGTCGTGCTGGGCTGCGGCCAGGCACACCTCCTCGCGCGACTCGACGCCGCGCCACGCCCGCGCGAGCTGCCCCGAGACCCACGCGTGGGCGGGCTGACCTATGCAGACCACCGCGTCGTCGTGCGTGCGCAGGAGCATCAGCGCCCTCGTGCGCCGGCCATCAGCGGCAGCTCGGGGGGAGGACCGGCGGTGGGTCGTCGGGCGCTCGGGCGCCCCACGCCTTCCACAGGTCGTAGGCCGGGTAGGCGCGCGTCAGACCTGTGTCCACCAGGCCGACGGGGAAGAAGTTGTCCTCGCGGAAGGTGTACTGGAAGGCGACGTCCACCTGCGGATCCCCATACCACGACAGCAGCGCGCGATGCATGTCGCGGCAGCCGGCGCGCTCGCTCGCCGGGTCGCCGGGCCGAGGCTTGCCGGCGCTCGGCCCTCCGACCGCGGTCTCGGTTATCCATATGCGCCTGGGCTCGGAGCACCCCTTGCGGCGCAGCGAGCGCTCGAGTGCGGCCAGCAGCCGCGGGCTGCCGCCGAGGTCGGCGTCGCCCGCGTAGTCCGCGTCAGCGGGCCGGACCGACTGACCGACATAGGCGTGCTGCGTCCATATCCGCCCCAGGCAGGCGACGTCTGCGGGCAGCGCGTCGAGGAACTCGGGGGTGGAGGCGGCGGTCGGCCGCGGACGGTCGTAGCCGGCGAGCTCGCCGACCACCGGCTCCTGCTCGCCGGGCACGGCCTCGAGCGCCTCTGTCATTGCCCGCACCAGGGTGGCGTAGACGGCCGGCGCGAGCGGCCGGGAGCCGGTGTCGCAGCGCTCGCGCTGCGGGTTGAGCTCGCCGGGGTGGTTGGGCTCGGTCCACGCGCTCCAGTAGCGCACGCGCGCGCCGGCCTCCTCGGCGACGCCTGCGAGGGCGGCGACGAACTCGCGGTAGCGGTCCAGGTCGCGAGGCGCCCGGGCCTCGGGCTCCTCGACGCGCGGCTCGCACCCGCTCGCGGGAAGCGCCGCCCAGGGAGGCGTGCGATGCAGGACGATCAAGACCTCGGTACCCGGCTGGGCGCGCTGCTGCGAGGCGATCGCCTCGAGCTGCTCGCGGACCCCGAGGTAGGGCGCGCAGGGCGGCACGTCGCGCAGGCAGCCCGCGTCGCGCAGCGAGAAGTCCGGCGGCTGGGTCGAGCGCGGCTGGAACTGCGCCCAGCTCACGAAGAGCCGGATGTAGCGAGGCCGCAGCGCGGAGAGGCGGTCGCGCCACGGCCCGAAGCCTCCGGGCGGCGCCGGCCGCGCGGCGGCGCTCCACACCAGGTTCGGGTTCTGCTCCTGGATGCCGGTGGCCAGCGTCGAGCGCGGCGGCTCCTCCCGCCTCTTCTCGGCCCCGCATCCGGCCAACACGACACACGTCGCGAACCAGACGGTCGCGACGAGGGCGGTGCGGCCGCTCAGACGGCCGAGACCTCTTCTTCTTCGGCGACCCGGAAGGAGGAGCCGCAGCCGCACGCGGCGACGACGTTGGGGTTCTCGACCTTGAAGCCCGCGCCCTGAAAGCCGTCGACATAGTCGACGATGGCGCCGCGGACGTAGGAGAGGCTCGGCTCGTCGACCAGCAGCTTGAGGCCATGGCTCTCGACGACGGTGTCGCCGTCGTGCTGCTCGTCGAAGGCGAGCAGGTACTGGAAGCCTGAGCAGCCCCCTCCCCGCACGCCGACGCGAAGCCCCGCCGTGTCGATCCCCGCGTCCTGCGTGGCGAGGAACTCCTGGACCTTCTCGGCGGCCTTGTTGGTCAGTTCGATCATAGCTTCCAGGAAGTGTAGCGGTCGCTATCCTGGCCTTGTCGATGCCGACCAGCGAGGAGATCAAGCTCCGCATCCAGGCCGCGATTCCCGGCGCCGAGGCCGCGGTCGAGGACCTGACCGGGGGTGGCGACCACTTCCGGGCCGAGGTGCTGGCCGACGCCTTCGCGGGCAAGAGCCGCCTCGAGCAGCATCGCATGGTCTACGACGTGTTCGGCCCCGAGGTCGGCGGCCCGATCCACGCGCTCTCCATCAAGACCCAGACGAGGACACCATGAGCGAAGACACGCAAACCCAGCTCCGCGAGCAGATCCAGAAGGCGATCACCGACAACCCGGTTGTCCTGTTCATGAAGGGGACGCCCGAGCAGCCCAGATGCGGGTTCTCCGCGCGGACCGTGGCGGCCCTCGAGGCCACCGGATCGCCCTTCGCGGCGGTCGACGTGCTTCCCCACCCGGCCATCCGCCAGGTGGTGTCGGAGATCTCGAACTGGCCGACGATTCCACAGCTGTTCGTCAACGGAGAACTGGTCGGCGGCTGCGACATCGTCACCGAGATGTACGAGTCCGGCGAGCTGGCCGAGACGCTGGGCGTCGAGCCGCCCTCAGACGCACCCGACACGGCGCCCGGCGACGAGGGCCACGACGTGGGTCCGGCGCCGATGGGTATCGAGAACCGGCTGGGCTGACCCGTCGCGGCGCCGCTGCGGCGGCGCCCGACGCCGGGTGGCCCGGCGCTCGGCTACCCCGCTACCCGGACCCTCACCGCGGCATTGCCGCTGAGCCGCCGCGAAGGGTCGCGAAAGCGGCCGACGATCCGGCCGCCCTTGGAGCCCGGCCGGCCCAGCCGGACGGTGACCCCGTCGAAGCGCGACAGGGCGGCGACTCGCGCGGCGAGCTCCTTGGTGGTGCGCGGGGCCTTGGTCTTGTCGCCCTCGGCCGGAGTCATCTCGCCGGCCAGCACGTCCTCGAGATCCTCGTCGATCGCGTCGGCCCGCGTGCCGGCGAGGTGGAGCTCGTAGAGGCCGGGGCGCGTCGCGCGGGGCAGGGTGACCTCGACCACCTTGCTCGACGAGCGACGCCGCGGCGTGCGAAGGCGCAGGGCGACCCGGAAGGGGCGGCCCGGGCGCACCCGCCGGGGCGCGTCGACCCCTCGCATGTCGGCGAGGTCGAGGCCGCTTCGCGCGCGAAGGTCCATGCCCAGGCGGGTGAGGCGCAGCGGCGGACCGGCGTAGGAGTCGACCAACCCGATTGCGAGCGTCGCGTCGACCAGCATGCGAAGCACGGCGCTCGAGCCGCCCGTGCCGTCGTCGACCAGTGCCTGGTCATCCGCCCCTCCGACGTAGCGGTTGCAGAAGCGCAGGGGCTCCGAGCGGCCGGCGAGCGTCATCCGCATGCACAGCGACAGGGACTGCTCGGGAGGCGTCGCCCGCAGCGCGAGGGAGTCGGCCTGGGTGAGGGCGAGGGGAACGAGCAGGGACATCGTCGAGCCGAGCGGGTTGCCGATCTCGCCCTCGTCGGCGACCCGCGACTGCAGTCCGACGCGACGGCTCGTGGCGGTGTTGCGGGCGAGCACCCGCAGGTCGGTCACCGGCGGAGCGGCGCCGACGCGGCCCACGACGGCGTCCAGCGCGTCGTAGGTGAGCGTGCCCAGGACGTTGCCCGCGGCCCCGAGCTTGTAGCTGACCGCGTCGCCGGCGTTGACCGGGTTGTAGACGACCCCGTAGACGTAGGCGTCCTGGAGCAGCAGCCTGCGGGCGCCGATGCCCTCGAAGGAGTGGCCGAAGGCCCACACGCGGTCGCCGTCGGCGTAGGTGACGGTGCCCAGCCCGCCGGCCGAGAGGTCGCCGCTCGCATACCCGGCCACCACGGAGGCCCCAGGACGCAGCGCCTGCGGGCGCAGGCCGGCGAGCGGGCCCGCGGGCGCCGCGCGGACGCTCCGGCCCACCCGCCGCCCTGCGGCGGTGAGCGTTCGGCCGAGCGACGGGGAGAGGCCGCCGATCGACAGCGGCGAGGCGAGGGGTCGCGCTGCGCGCAGCAGTCGCGGTCGGATGCGCACGCGCAGACCGGGGCGGGCCGCGGCGCCGGCGCGGGTGCCCGCCGCGGGCGGCGGTCCCTCCCCGAGCATCTGCTCGATCGGCGTCGCAAGGCCGACGGTGTCCCCATACTGGCCGATCCCGTAGGAAAGCGCGCCGATCACGCGCGACACCCCCTGCGCGTCGGGGCAGTAGACCGGCGAGCCCGAGAAGCCCTCGGCGATCCCGCCCTGATCGACCGCGGGGCCAGAGACCCGCACCAGGATGCGCGGCTCCAAGTCGCTGAGCGATCCGGCGACGACGTCGAGGACCTCTACGTCGAAGGAGGAGATCTCCGTCCCACGCACGACCGAGAGCCCGGTGCACCGCATCCCGGACCGCACGTCCCCGAGCGCCATGACGGGGTCACCGGCCCGCGCCGCGGCGGGAGCGATCAGCACGGCGGCGAGAGCGAGGGCCGCAGCCGTTCGGGCGAGACGCCGCATGAGCGCGGCACGGTAGCCGATCTCCAGACATCCGGTTGCAGCTGGGTGAAAGGTAAGATCCGGCGCTGCGGACGTCACGACGCGAAGCGGCCGACGACGCCGGCCGCCTGGCGCACCGCGAACCCCGCCACTCGCAGGCCGACGTGCTGCCGCGCCCCCTCGCGCGACAGGGAGTCCCCTTCGCGGGTCCGGTACCAGGCGACGGTCGACTCCACGGTCTCCTCGTGGGGGGAGGGCTTCCAGCCCAGCTCGCGCTTGGCCTTCGTGTTGCGGTAGGTCCACCATTTCGAGGCGGCGCGGATCTCGACGGCGGTGATGGGCGGCGTCCCGGGGACCGCCCAGGCGCCGCGGGCCAGGGCGAGGGCGACCGGGAGGGGGAGGCGCACCGCGGGCGGCTCGACTCCCGAGACGCGGCTGAGATCGGCGAAGAGCCGTTCCCACGTGTAGTTGCGGTTGCCGAGGATGTAGCGCTCGCCGACGATGCCGCGCTCGTCGGCGAGCAGGTGCCCGCGGGCCACGTCGGCGACGTCGACGATGTTGATCGCGCCGTCGACGTAGGCGGGGATCTGCCGGCGCAGGAAGCGGCGGACGACCACGGTGGAGGACCGGTAGAGGTCCCCCGGGCCGAACACGTGCGCGGGGTTGACGATGACCACCGGCAACCCGCGCGCCGCGAGGCGCAGCACCTCGACCTCCGCCTCGCGCTTGGCGGCGACGTAGGGGATGCCGTAGCTCCCGTAGAAGGGGTGGCGCTCGTCGGCGGTCGAGCCCCGCATCGCCGGGCCGACCGCGGCCACCGAGGAGGTGTAGACCGCGCGCTCCACCCCGACGCGCAGGGCCTCCTCGAGGACCGTACGCGTGCCCTGCACGTTGACTCGGAACACGGTCTCGCTCGGCGTCCGCAGCGACGTCGTCCCCGCGATGTGGAAGACGCGCTCGATTCCGCGCAGGGCGCGGCGAACCGCGCGGCGGTCAAGCACGTCGCAGTCCACCTTCTCGAGCTCGAGGTTGAGATCGGCCAGGTTGTCCATCCGCGAGCTGGGCCGCAGCGCCACGCGCACGTCGTCTCCCCGTCCGACGAGCGCTCGCACCACATGTGAGCCGACCAGCCCGGTGCCGCCGGTGACGAGGATCTTGGCCATCGGCCGCGGAGTCTAGATGGCGGATTGCCGGCCCCCGCGGCCGCGGCCGGCGAGTGCGGCGGGCTTTCGAGCCAGTCATCAGGATAGGGTCCTCGAGGCTGATGTCCCCAGTCGCCGTCGTCACCGACACGACCCATTACATGCCTCGCGACGTGGCCGACTCCTACGAGCTGCGCCAGGTCAGCCTCTACGTCAACTGGAAGGGTCGCCAGGACCGCGAGGCCGACCTGCCGGACTTCTCGGAGTACTACGAGCACCTCCGGGTCGCGAGCGACCCTCCCACGACGTCACAGCCCTCGATCGGCGATTTCCTGGCGACCTACGAGCCGCTCCTCGCCGACGGCCGCGACATCGTCTCGATTCATCTCTCGGGCGCGATCTCGGGAACTTGCGAGTCCGCCCGCCAGGCCAAGGGGCGCCTGGAGGAGCAAGGCGCAGGCGGTGAGCGCATCGAGGTGGTCGACGCCGCGACGGCCTGCGGCGGGCTGGGCATGGTGATCCTCCCCGCCGCCGCCGCCGCGCTGGGGGGCGGCGACCGCGAGCAGGTCGCCGCGCGTGCGCGCGCCGCGCGTGCGGAGCTGAAGATGTGGTTCTGTCTCGACACGCTCGAATACCTGCGCCGCAGCGGTCGCATCGGCGGGGCGCGCGCGTGGATGGGCACCGCCCTGCGCATCAAGCCGATCCTCACGCTCGAGGCGGAGGTCACCCCGATCGAGCGCGTTCGCACCGCCGGCCGTGCCTTCGAGCGCATGGTCGACTACATGGAGACCCGCTCGAAGGACGGAGCCGACGCCTGGGTCGTCCAGCACGTCCAGGCCCCCGACGTGGCGCAGCGCCTCGTGGAGCGCGGCCGCGAGCTCTTCGGCTGCGAGCCGCTCTTCGTCTCCGAGGTCGGGCCGGTCATCGGGACGCACGTCGGTCCGGGCCTGATCGGCGTCGGCGCGATCCCCCGGTCGCTGCTCGATCGCACGCCGGACTGAGGGAGTAACCGAAGGTCCGGGCGCCGGGGCCGGCAGACCGCGACCGGGCACCACCGGATCGCTGCGGCCGGCGCCGCCTACTTGTTGCGCCGGCGCGCAAGCCCGCCGACCGCCGCGAGGCCACCACCGAGCACGAAGCCGGCCACCGCCACCCCGACGAGGACCTGGGTGCGGTTGCGCTCGAGGAAGCTGCGCCAGTCGGTCAGGCGCCCGAACTCGCCCTTCACACGATCGAACTCGCCGCGCACGCGCTCGACCTCGCCGCGAAGCTTGGTGACCGCGACGGCGAGCTCGGCGCGGTTGGCCTCGATCGAGGCGCGTATCTGCTCGGGCGTGCGGTCGGCCATCAGCGCTCGTCTTCGCCGCGGACCGCGCCACCCCTCTCGGGGGATCGGACTGGGACCGCCGCACCCACGCCGGCGGGCGGGCGGCCGGGGGCGCCGTCACCGAAGCCGGCTGAGGCCTCGACGGTCTCGCGGATGAGCTTGGCCTCGTCGATCGCCATATCCGGGGTGGGAGGCGCTCCGGCCTTGAAGGCCTTGGCCGCCAGCCACCCCGCCAGCGCGCCGAGGATGAACAGCAGGCCGGCGACGATGAGAAAGCCCCAGAAGGGGTCGTCGAAGACGTTGAGGTAGAAGAACCACGAGATCCCGTGGAGCAGGATGATGAGCCCCATGAGCGCGAAGAACCCGGCGGCGGCGGCGATTACCGCGCCGCGGACGAGGCTCTTGACCTTCGTCTCGACTTCTACCCGCGCGAGCTCGATCTCCTCCCGGACGATGAGCGTCGCCCGTTCGGTGATCTCGTGGAGCGCCTGCGCAAGCGTGCTCTGGTCGTCAGGAGCCAAGGCGTCTGATGATGATGGCGAGCAGGAGGCCGCCGCCGAAGGCTGCTCCCACGAGGACCTCCGGCTTCTCCTCCGCCAAGGTGCGGGCCACCGAGATCACCCGTTCCGGGTTCCATCCGCCGTCGCCGGCGGAGCCCTCAGGCGCAGACACGGTCTCCACCCGTGGCGCCTTGTCGAGCTCGGGCGCGGACGAGGCGGGCCGCCGGGGGGGCGGTGACCAGAGCTCGGGAGTTGCGGGCGGGCCGACCGGGGGGGCGGGGGGCTCGGGCGGGTTCGCCGGCGGAGCGGCCGGCTGCCGTGCCCCCCCACCAGGCGCCGAGAAGCTGAGCGCCGGGCTCTCCCGGGTCTGCTGATCGTTCCCGTCGGGGCCGGTGGGAGGCTCGCTCGTGCTCGGGTCGCGCGGCTCGTCGATCACTCTGGCGGGTCCTCGTCGAACACGCGGCGGTAGAGCAGCGCCGCAACCTTCGTCGTGGCGATGCTGGCCAGCGCGCCGACCCCCGCGAGCATCCCGGCCCAGGCCAGGCGCTTGACTGCGTCGTTCTCGAGCATGGGGGGCAGTAAATCAGAGGCGCGGTCCGGAAGCGGGCGCCCCGGAGGCGCCGGCCTCCTGCAGCCCGTCGCAGATGGTCTCCACCACGAACCGCTTGGCACGGTCGAACTCCGCCTCCTGCGCTTCGACCACGTCGAAGATCCAGCCCGTGAGGACCTGCTCGATGGTCCCGTAGAAGGCCATCGCGGCGAACTCGGGCGACACCGTGCGCTTGAGCTCGCCGGACTCCTGCGCCTTGCGCACGATCTGCGCGATTCCCGCGTAGGCCTCGCGGATCTTCGCGAGGTGGGTGCGCCCGAAGGAGTTCGCGGCGCGGGTGACCTCGACGACGATCACCGTCATCACGTCGGGGTCGTGTCGGTAGGAGTCCACGATGAACGAGGCGATCGCCTCGAGCTTTGCCCGCGCCGGTCCATCGCCGGCATCGACCTGTGCGATGACCTCGAGCATCACGCCCCACCGCTCGAGGAACACGGTGTCGAGGATCTCGTCCTTGGAGTGGAAGTAGTGGTAGACGAGCCCGTAGGCGACCTGCGCCTCGTCGGCCACGTCGGAGACCCGGCACCCGTGGAATCCCTGCCGGGCGAAGACCCGCACCGCCGCGTCGAGGATGAGCCGCCGCTTGTCGACGGCGGCGCCGTGGCGGGTGGTCGCGCTCACGCGGTCACCCGCTCCGGCCAGACGTAGGCGCTCGGCCTCCGGTTGGCCAGCGACGGCAGGCGCTCGCGGACCTCGTCGACCCGAGCGATGTCGAGGTCGGCGACGGTCACGCCCTCGGCGTCGGGCGCCTGGGCAAGGACGACGCCCCACGGGTCCACGATCATCGACCGCCCACCCGAGCGGGCGCCGGCGCCCGAGGCGCCGATCTGGTTGGGGGCGACCACGAAGGCCTGGTCCTCGACGGCGCGGGCCCGCAGCAGGACCTCCCAGTGATCGCGCGTCGTCGCGAGCGTGAATGCGGCGGGCACCAACAGGATCTTGGCGCCTCGCAGCGCGAGAATCCGATAGAGCTCTGGGAAGCGCAGGTCATAGCAGACCGACATGCCCACCCCGACGCCGTCGACGACGGTCGTGACGACCTCCTCGCCGGGATCCTCGAGGTCTGACTCGCGGTAGACGGTCCCGTCCACCTCGACGTCGAAGAGGTGGATCTTGCGATAGACGGCGTGCACCTCGCCGTCCGGACCGAGGTGGACGGAGGTGTTGTGGTGGCGCCCGTCGGCGGTGCGCTCCACTATCGAACCGGCGACCAGGTCGATCCGGAGCTCCCGGGCGGTCTCGCGAGCCCACGCGACGCTCGGCCCGTCGAGCGGCTCAGCGCCCGCGCGCAACTGCTCCTCGGTGCCCAGCACGCTCCACTTCTCCGGCAGGACGACGAGCCTCGCTCCGCGCTGCGCAGCCTCGCGGGTCAACCGATCCGCGCACTCGAGGTTGCGAGCCCTATCCTCCGTTGCGTTGAGCTGAACCGCTGCGGCCCGCAGTGGGCTCCCTCCCCCGTCGAGTCGATTGACTAGTCGATCAACCCTGCACAACTCAAGGATACCGGCCCGGCCATGGACGCTGGTGGGGCGGAATCCGGCTCTCGACGCTCCATGGCGCGGGCCGGGAGCCGGCCGGCCCGCGGGCGTTCCGCTCCCGCCCGAGCGGATGCCGACCATCCACGAGGTCCTCTGGTGAGCGCCGCCGTCACGGTCGAGTCGTTGACCAAGCGCTTCGGGCAGACCACCGCCGTCGAGGACCTGAGCTTCGAAGTGCCAGAGGGCAAGGTCGTCGGCTTCCTGGGCCCCAACGGGGCGGGCAAGACGACGACGCTTCGCGCCCTGCTGGGGCTCGTCGCGCCCTCCTCCGGTCGTGCGGTCATCGCCGGCCGGCTCTACCGCGAGCTCGCGGACCCGGCCCGGGAGGTCGGCGCGGTGCTCGAGAACGCCCGGTTTCATCCTGGTCGCAGCGGGCGCAACCACCTTCTGGTGCTGGCGGCCGCCGCCGTTGTCCCGGATGCGAGGGTGGACGAAGTGCTCGCGATGGTCGGCCTCTCAGATGATGCGGGCCGACGGGTCGGCGGCTACTCGCTGGGCATGCGCCAGCGGCTGAGCCTGGCCGCCGCGCTGCTCGGCGACCCGCGCGTGCTAGTACTCGACGAGCCCGCCAACGGCCTCGATCCCCAGGGCATCCGCTGGCTGCGCGACGTCCTGCGCTCCCTGGCCGGCGAGGGCCGTGCGGTGCTCGTCTCGAGCCACGTGCTCGCGGAGATCGCCCAGACCGTCGACGACGTGGTGGTCATCGGGCGCGGGAAGCTGCTCGCCCAGGCGCCGGTCGGCGAGCTCACGCGGCGGGCAAGCGCGGGCGTCCGCGCGCGGACGCCCGACCCCACGAAGCTTGCGGAGGTGCTGCGCGCCGAGGGCGCCGCCGTGGAGGCGGGCCACGACGGCACCCTGCTCATCCGCGGCATCGACCCCGCGCGCGTCGGCGAGCTTGCCGCGTCCAGCGGGATCGTGCTCCAGGAGCTCACCCAACTGGGCGCGACGCTCGAGGACGTCTTCCTCGAGCTGACCGGCGATTCCTCCCTCGCCCCCGCTGGCGACCAGCTGAGGGGCTCGTGAGCGCGCTCCTCCGGGCCGAGCTGCTCAAGCTGCGAACGACCCGCACGACGTGGGTGCTCCTCGGCATCGCCCTCGCGATCGCCGCCGGAGTTCTGGTCATCATCCTCTCGGTGCTCGAGCGCTCCAGGACGATCACCGACGACAATCTCGGCGCCCTCTTCAGCTTCATCTCGATAGCCGACCTGCTCGTCCTGTGCCTCGGAATAGTCGCCGCCGCCGGCGAGTTCCGCCACGGAACGGTTACCGCGGGCTTCCTGATCACGCCGAGCCGCTGGCCTGTCGTGGTGGCCAAGGCGATCGCCTACGCGCTGGTAGGCCTCGCCTACGGCGCGGCGACGCTCCTGCTCTTGTTGGTCGTCGGGCTGCCATGGCTCGCCGCCAAAGACGTGACGCTCGAGCTCGGCGGCACGGGGTGGATCGAGCCGGTGACCGGCCGTCTGCTCTACGCGGGGCTGAGCGCCGCACTGGGCGTCGGGCTGGGCACCCTGTTCCGCAACCAGGCGGCGGCCCTGGTCACCGCGCTGGTCACGCTGCTCGCGGTCGAGCCCGCCCTCCAACTGGTCTCCGACGCCGTCGGGACCTACGGCCTCAACGGAACCAGCGCCGCCCTCTTCGGCGACTCGGAGAGCTTCAGCGACGTCCTGCCCTTCTGGGCGGGGGCGCTTCTCTACGCGGGCTACGCGGCGCTTTTCGTCGGCGCCGGCATCGCGCTCACCCTGCGCCGCGACGTGTCCTAGGGCCCTCGGGGCGCAATCGGCGCTACGCGATTCGCGCCTGGATAAGCTCTCGCACGCGCCCATGGTCGAGCTTCGCGGCTTCGGTCTCGGCGATGAAGCTCAGCAGCACGTCCGCAAAACGCTGGGGATCGTGGAGGTGGGGGAAGTGGCCGGCGCCGGGGAAGACCTCGAGCCGGCTGCCTGACACGCTCTCGTGCGCCTGCTGCCCGTGGAAGGCGGGGATCATGGGATCGCGCTCGCCCCACACCAGGAGAGTGGGGATGTCGGCGGCCAGGTAGAGGCGGTCCAGCGCGCTCACCCGCTGCCCGTCCCACGCGATGATCCCGCGCACGGTGTGGATGAACGCCTGCCGGGTCTGGAGGTCGCCGAGCGACGCGAAGCCACGGGCCATCTCCTCGACGTCGGCGCTCGGCCGCAGCCCGAGCCGCCCGAGGAAGCCCGCCACCGCGGCTGTCGCGTCGCGCAGCGCAGGGGCCACCAGCAGCGGCAGCACGAGCTCTGCCCCCGGTATCGCGGCGGAGCGCAGGAGGACGCTGACCTCGCGGCCGAGGCCACCGCTCGAGACGAGCACGAGCCGGTCGAGCCGCTCGGGGAAGTTGTAGCCGAACTGCATCGCCACCCCGCCGCCGAGCGAGTGGCCCACGACCGTCGCTCGATCGTGCCCGAGCGCGAGGAGGAGGTCGCGGACGCCGCCGGCGAAGGCGCCGAGCGAGTAGTCGCCGCGGGGCTTGTCCGACTCGCCGTGGCCGAGCAGGTCGGGCGCGATGACGGTGTGGTCGCGGGCAAGCGCCGGGATGACGCCTTCCCAGAGCCGCGAGCTTCCGGTGATCCCGTGGATGAGGAGGATGACGGGGCCCGAGCCGGCGCTGCGGAAGCGGACCTCGTGGCCATGCAGGGTGATCGTCTGGGCCTCCATCGCCCCCGCTCACCGGCCCCTCGGCCTCGCGTACAGCCTCGGGATCGGCATCCGCGGCGACTATACGAGGGACGGGTCGGGGCCACTGCGCCCGCCGCTCTGGACGGTCGACCCGGACGTCAAAGAGGCTTGCCAAGGCGGGGGAAAACCCGCAATTTGCGAACTTCGGCGGCGCATCGCGCGGTGCGATCAGGTGAGAGTGTGCCTCTCCGCGTGACGTCTGCGCACAGCGGGACCTCAATCGGGGCAGTCGGCCAGGGGCTGTCCCTTTCAATCATGCGAGCACATCCTTCGTCTCTCGCGGCGCGCGTCGCCGCCGTGTCCGTCGCCGCCATCGCCGCGGCCGGGCTTGCCGTGCCCGCCGAGGCCAAGCGAGGGCGCTCCACGCTCTATGACACCTTCCTCTTCTCGCGCGCCTTCACGGGCGACTGGCCGAACGGTCCCTCGAGCAACGCGACGATCTCCCAGGACGGGCGGGTCGGCCGCGCGGTGGCCTACCAGTCCGACGCGTCGAACATCGTCCCCGGCGACGCCAACGGGCTGACCGACGTCATCGTCGTCGAGCGCGCCTGGCCCTACAGCCGAACGGGCTCGACGTGGCGCAACGGCCGCACGCGGATCGCGTCGACCGGCCTCGGCGGCCAGCCGGCCAACGGACGCTCCTACGGGGCGGCGATCGACGGGCGGCCGCGCGGGCCCCGGCCGATCGCGCCGAGCTGCGTGGCGTTCGTCTCCGACGCGTCGAACCTCGTGCCCGACGACACCAACGGCAGGCCCGACGCGTTCGTGTTCTCGCTGCGCAGCGGCAGCGTCCGCCGGGTCTCGCTCTCGAGCGCGGGCGCCCAGTCCGACGGCTCCACCTACGACGTCGCCGTCGACGGGACGTGCACGCGCGTCGCCTTCACGTCGGACGCGTCGAACCTGGCCCAGACCAGCCGCGGCGGCAAGCGCCGACCGAACTTCGCGAGCGTCCGCACCGGAGCGCCCCTCGCCGGGACCAAGCAAGTCTACGTCCGCGTGATCGGCACCGATCGCGCGAGCGACCGCGGCCTCAGGGGACTGACCTTCCTGGCCTCGGCCTCGAGCGGCGGAAACCCCGGAAACGCGAACTCCTCTGACCCCTCGTGGTCGATCCGGACCAAGGAGGTGCTCGCCTTCACCTCACGGGCAAGCAACCTCGCAGGTCGCGACGAGAACCGGACCACCGACGTCTACGTGCGCAAGATGAAGCGCGTCGTGCGCTACTTCGGGCGCCGCGGCTCGCGACGCAAGCTGGCGACCCTCGCGAGCCGGACGCGGCTGGTCTCGGCCAAGGCGAGCGGGAAGGCCGGAAACGGCTCCTCCTCACAGCCCTCGGCCTCCGACCAGGGCTACTTCGTGACCTACCAGACCAAGGCGTCCGATCTCATCCCGCGCGACCGCAACGCGGTGACCGACATCGCGCGCGCCGACCTGCGCGGCCGGCGCATCGCCACCAAGGCCGTCTCGCGTCAGCGCGGGCGCATCGGCAACGGGCCGTCGTTCAACCCGCAGTCGGCGGCCGGCGGCTACTACGCCGTCTTCGACTCCTCGTCCACGACCTTCCGGCCGACCGCGGCCGCCAAGCGCGACCGCAACGGGGCGCGCGACGTCTTCCTCTACACCGACGTGCGCAACCTGGTCACCAACCACTCCGCCGACACCTCCAACCGCCCTCTGCGCCTGCCGTCGCGCAACGCGGCCTCGAGCGCGCGAGCCAACTACCTGCTCTTCGAGACCAGCGACCCCTTCGCCGACGTCCGCCGAGCGCGGCGCCTGCACCCCGACTGGTTCGTCAACCGGCTCGCGACGCTCGCCTCCGCGCGCTCCAACCCGGCCTTCAACCAGATCTTCATGCGCTACCTGGGACCACGGGACCTATAGCGGTCGTGGCCGGGCCGCCCGGTAGAACCTGTCCATGGCGAAGAAGGGCAAGCAGAAACAGAAGCACACGGCTGCCCCGGGATCCGCCGCTCCGGGGGGCGCGAAGCTAGGAACTTCCGGGTGGTCCGTGGCCTACCACGACGGCGCCGTCCAGGAGTACGCGTCTTTCAAGGACGCGAAAGACCGCAAGAAAGTCCTGACGGTCGTCGCCCTCCTACGCGAACTCGGGCCGAAGCTCATCAAGCCGCATGGCGACCAGGTGCACGGGACGAACAAGCTGCGGGAGTTGCGGCCGGGCGGCGGCAAGGCGCTCATCCGCCCGCTGTACGCCCAGGTCGACCAAACGCACTTCGTGATCTTTGCGGTGGCGCCCGAAGCGCAGGTCAACGAGTCGGGATTCGATGCGGCGGTGAAGCGCGCCGTGAAACGCGCGAAGGACGACTATGGCCTCGACCTTTAGCGAAGGCTCTTTCAAGCCGATAACAAGCGTGCTATGGTCGCGTTCAGCAACCACCGGAAGGAGACAATCATGGTCAAACTGATCACCGACCTGATGACCCACGGAGAGCTCGTCGCCCAAGAGGAGCTCCAGGACGAGGAGTTCCGCGCGGAGTGGGCGCGCCTTGCCTTCGCGCGCGCGGTCGCTGCCAAAGTGATCGAGTACCGCGCCGATCACGATCTCTCTCAGCGCGATCTCGCCGAGCGAATCGGTCTGCCGCAACCCCAGATCGCACGCCTGGAAGCCGCCGAGCATGAGCCCGGCGACAAGACGCTGCGCCGACTCGCTGGCGCCCTGGGCATGGAGTTCGTCAAGAGCTTCGCGCCCGAGAACCAAGACCCAAGGCTCCTCACCAAGCGCGCGCGTGAGGGAGCGGTGGCAGCCCCCGCGGCCGACCACGCTGTGACGCGCTTCTCAATCGCCTAACCGATCGCCGCTGCTTGAGGCGGTTCGGCAGTCATCCTAGGAACGAGCCGCTCGCTTCGGTCGCCGGCCCCGCGACCGCCCCAGCTGCCTCTAGCTCTGCGACCTCTTCCTCGGAGTAGCCCAGGGACGCGAGCACGTCGCGCGTGTGCTCACCGAGCACGGGGCCGCAAGCCCGCACCCCCCCTGGGGTGCGCGAGAGCTTGACGGGAACGCCGAGCTGGAGCACGCTCCCCGCCCCCGGCTGGTCGAGCTCGACGACCATCTCACGCGCGCGGACGAGCTCTGAGTCCAGCGCCTCGTCGAGGTCGAGCACCGGCTCCAGGCAGCAGTCGTGCTGCGAGGCGAACGCGCGCCACTCCGAGCGCGTGCGTTCGAGGAAGATCCGCTGCACCTGCTCGTGGGCCGCGGAGCCCGGCGCCTCGAGCTGCGCTTCGATCAGGTCCTCGCGCCCGACGCCGAGGCACCACGCCTGCCAGAACTTCGGCTCCAGCGCGCCGAGGGTGACGTGGCCGTCCTTGCACGCGTAGGGCCGATAGCAGATCAGGCGCCCGGCGAGCTCGAGGTCGCCGCGCCGAGGGACGACGCCGTCGGCGAAGTAGCGCCCGGCGACCATCGCCAGCCACGCCAGCGCGCCGTCGGCCATGGAGACGTCGACGAGCTGGCCCTCGCCCGACCGGTCGCGCTCGTGCAGCGCGGCGAGGATGCCGAAGGCGGCCATGAGCGCGCCGCCGCCGACGTCGGCGATCTGGCCCGCGGGCGCTACGGGCGGGCCGTCGCGGTCGCCGGTGAGCCCGAGCAGGCCGACAAGGCCGAGGTAGTTAATGTCGTGGCCGCTGCGGTCGCGGTAGGGGCCGTCCTGTCCGTAGCCGGTGATCGCGCAGTAGACGAGCCCCGGGTTCTCGGCGCGAAGCGTCTCGTAGCCCACGCCGAGCCGATCGAGGACTCCCGGCCGGAAGGACTCGAGCAGCACGTCGTAGTCGCGCGCGAGGCGCCGGAGCACCTCCTTTCCGCCCTCGTCCTTGAGGTTGACGCGGATCGAGCGCTTGTTGCGGTTGAGCGCGAGGTAGAGCGCGGACCTGGCGCTCTCCTGCACCCCCTCGTAGTAGGGCGGCGCCCACCGCAGGTAGTCGCCCATCCCGGTGTCCTCGACCTTGAGCACCTTGGCGCCGAAGTCGGCGAGCATGAGCGAGCAGAAGCCCCCGGGGAGCAGCCGGGACAAGTCGAGGACCCGCACGTCCTCGAGTGCGAGCGGCGTCATCGGCCCCCGCCTCGGTGCGGCCGCCGTGCGACCGCCCGGGTGCCGTGGAGAGCCGGCCCGCTCACGCCGCAGCCCGCCTCGGCACGCCGAGCAGCTCGCGCGCCTGGGCCACCGTCGCGGGGCGGCGGCCCACGTCCTCGGTCATGACGGACATCTCGCAGGGGCGTCAAGCGCCCGGACCGCGAGCCCGCTTCAACCCGCCAGCGCATCGACGGCTGCCTCGTCGGCGGGATCGACGCGCTCGAGGCCGCGGACCGCATCGAACGCGCGATCGGCGGTGAGGATCGCATCGATCCCGCGGTTGAGCGCCACCGCAGCGAAGCAGGCGTCGCGGCACTGAAGGCCCGGAGTCGCCGCGAACAGCCGCAGGGCCACCGGCAGGTCCGCCGCCTCGAGCGGATGAAGCACGCAGGCGCGGGCGATCCGCTCTGCGCCGCGAGCGGCAGCAACGCGCTGTCGCGTCTGGCGGAAGCGCTGATGGGCGAACTCCTGGACGAGGTCGACGCAGGCCTCACCGCTGAGCCGGCCACGCTCGGCCATGGACAAGACCCATCGGCATGGCTCGCGATAGGAACTGGGACCTCCGAGCGCGTAGACGAAGATGTTCGTGTCGTAGAGGAAGCGCCTCACGCCGGCTCTTCGCTGGACGGGCGACCCGCAGCGTCGAGCATCTCGTTCTTCACGAGCTCCCAGTCCGGCTCGTGCTCAGCGGGCATCTGTTCTTCGAGGAGCTCCCGGAACGCGGTGCGGCGGCGGCCGTGATCCTCGCTCCCCACCCGTGCGTCGATCGCCTCGCGCACGATCGCCGCCACCGTACGTCCCTCCTTCGACGCCGCCCGTTCCAACCTGGCATAGCGGCCGTCATCGAGCAGGATCTGCATTCGCCGCGTCAGCCGTGGCATACACATACAGTAGCATGTGCATAAGGGAGCTTGAGGTCAAGGGGGTCGCAATATGCGCCGCCGAGCCGCCTTGCCGACACCAAGCTCCCGCGGGCTCTACTCCGCGAGAGCGCGACGCTCGGCGGCCCCGGCGAGCCGCTGGTACATGCCGCCGAGAACGCCGGCGACGTCACGGCCCCCTGTGTCCACGGGTAGCGGGCCGAGCCGGCGCAGCAGCGCGTCAGGCGCCTCTCCGGCAAGCGGGCTGATGCGCAGCTCCGCGAGCTCGGCGCCGCTGTCCCAGAACGAGGCCTTCTCCTCGGCGGCAGGCGGGGCGTGCCGGTCCGCCGGCGCCTCGGCCTTTTTCTTCGAGCCTCGGCGCCGCGCGCGCAGACCCGAGAGCAGCTCATCCTGCGTTCGCCCGCGCCAGGTGAAGATCAGGAACGGATCGGCATCGAAACGCTCAGCCAGCACGTAGTAGACCGCGGCGATGTGCTTGCAGGGGTTCTCCGCGTCCGGGCACGGGCAGCTTGCCTTGAGGTCATCGTGGGTGGCCGGGAACAGCGTGAGCTTGGACGCCCTGAACAGATCCTCGACGTCCTGCGGCATCTGTCCCGCGAGCAGCTGCGCAAGCGGCAGGGCCCGCGCGGCCATCGCCCGCTCCGCGCGACGCCACTGATGCTCGGAGAGCTGCTTGGCGCGGATGCGCACCCGGTAGGGCGTGTAGCGCGTGCCCTGAACCTTGGCCAGCACGATCCCGGGTTCGACCTCCATCTCGGTCACCTGACCGGCCCGGGCGTAGCTGCGGCCACGCTCGAGACGGGAGCCGACGCCGAAGGACTCCAGAAGCGCGATGAAGCGCTGTGACCACCACATGCCGCCGCGGTCGCCGTCGCCCTCACCGGTGGTGATGCCATCTGCGGCGGGAAGCGGACGGGCGGGTTCGAGCTCCGCGGCCTCCATCACGCCGCCACCGCTTCAGCCGACAGGGTGACGAGCTCGCGCAGCTGCGCGGTGTCCAGCTGGGTCAGCCACGCCTCGCCGCTGCCCACGATGCTCTCCGCCAGATCCTTCTTCTCGGCGATCAGCTGGTCGATTCGCTCCTCGAGCGTGCCCACGCAGGTCAGCTTGCGGACCTGGACGTTCTTGCGCTGACCGATGCGAAACGCGCGATCGGTGGCCTGGTCCTCGACCGCGGGGTTCCACCAACGGTCGAAGTGGATGACGTGGTTCGCGGCGGTGAGGTTGAGCCCCGTGCCGCCCGCTTTGAGCGACAGCAGGAAAACCGGCGGGCCCTCGTCGGCCTGGAAGCGCGCGACCATCTCGTCGCGCCCGGCCTTCGGGGTGCCGCCGTGCAGGAACAGCACCTCGCGGCCCAGCCGCTCCTGCAGGTGCGCGCGCAGCTGGTGACCGAAGCTCGCGAACTGAGTGAAGCAGAGCGCCCGGTCACCCTGCGCCAGCGCTTCCTCGAGGATCTCCTCCAGCCGCGCAAGCTTGCCCGAACGGCCGTCCAGGCGCGAGCGGTCCTCGAGCACATGGGCGGGGTGGTTGCAGACCTGCTTGAGCTTGACCAGCGCGGCGAGGACGATTCCCGAGCGCTCGATCCCCTCGGCTCCAGACGCCTTCTCGAGCATCTCGTCCACCACCGCTTGGTAGAGCGTCGCCTGCTCGCGGGACAGGTGGCAGTCGACGCGCATCTCGATCTTCTCGGGCAGGTCGCCGATGATCTCCTTGTCGGTCTTCAGGCGACGCAGGGTGAAGGGACCCGTTGCCTGGCGCAGCCGGCGCGTGGCGGCGCCGTCGCGGTAGCGCTCGATCGGGTGGGCGAAGCGCTCGCGAAAGCTCGTCGCCGTTCCCAGGAGACCGGGATTGAGGAAGTCCATGATCGAGTGCAGCTCGCTGAGCCGGTTCTCGACCGGCGTGCCGGTCATCGCGACGCGGTGACGCGCCCGCAGGGCGCGGATAGCGCGCGTCTGCTTGGCCTCGATCGACTTGATGTTCTGCGCCTCGTCGAGGACCAGGCGATCCCACTTGACCGCGGCCAGCGCATCGCGATCGCGCAGAGCCAGCGCATAGGTGGTGACGACCAGATCCGCCGCGCGTGCCGCGCGCGCAAACGCGCGCCCTCGGAGCCGTTCGCGGCCATGATGCACATGCACCCGCAGGCCGGGAGCGAACCGCTGCGCCTCGCGCTCCCAGTTGCCGGCCACCGACATCGGGCAGATCAGCAGCGTCGGACCCACCCGCCGGCGCTGTCGAGGGCGCGCGCTCCGCGCCGACGCCCCCACCGCCGACGGCTCGCCCTTCGCCGTCCGCTCGCCCTTCGCCGGCGGCTCGCGCTCGGCAAGCAGCAGGGCCAGCAGCTGAATCGTCTTGCCCAGGCCCATGTCGTCGGCCAGGCAGGCGCCGAGCCCGACGCTCGACAGGAACGCCAGCCAGGCAAGGCCGCGCTCCTGGTAGGGCCGCAACTCGCCCTCGAATGCGGCCGGCGTCGGAATCCGCTCGAGCTTGCGGTCGCCGTCGGCGCCCAACAGGCCCCCGAGCCAGCCCGTCGCATCGAGCTCGACCGGCGGCGAGTCGGCGGGGGGCTTGGCGTCGTCCAGACCCAGCCCGGTGCGCAGCAGGTCGCCCGCCGACGCCCGCCCGCGCTCGCGCCGACGCTCCAGGAAGCGCAGGGCCGCATCGACGTCGTCGGGCCGCAGGGCGATCCAGCGTCCCCGAGCCTTCACGAGCGGCAGCTTCAGCGCGGCCAGCGCCTGCAGTTCGGCGAGCGAGAGCGTCGCGTCGCCGATCGCGACCTGCCACTCGTAGGCGCACAGGCCGTTCAGGCCGAACAGCCCCGTAGACTCCTCCCACTCGCCCGCGGGCTCCACGCGCAGCTTCACCCGCAGGCGTTGTCGCCACCAGGCTGGTACGAGCACCGCGAAGCCTCCCTGCTCGAGCGCCGGAGCGGCCTCGCGCAGGAAGCGGTGAGCGGCGTCCGGGCTCAGCTCCACCTCCGTCGGCGTAGCTTCCCGCAGCGCCGGCTCCAGCTCCGGCCAGAGCGCCAGCGCGTGACCGAGGCCGCCGAGAAGGCGCTCCTGCGGGTTCTCGAGCATGCGGCCCAGCGCGTTCAGACGCTCGCTGCGCGACCACACCTCGGCTGCCGGAACGAGCACGCTCGGGTCCTCCTTGGACTGCAACAGGATGTCCACGCGCCACGGCCGTTGCGCGTCGGCCTCGTCCTGGGCCGCAGGCGAATCGCGGCGCCGCGGGGTTGACGCGTGCTCTCGAGCTGAGCGGGCGTCTACCTCCTGCTGGACCTCGGCCGGCTCGCTCCGATCCTCGTCGTCCTCGGGCTCGTCCGGGGCCACGAGCCGAAAGCAGGTGCGAAACATCCGCTGCGCCGCATAGCGCCGGCCGTCTTCCCACCACCCGTCGAGCTGCTCGGCCAGCGCGGCGAGCTCCCAGGGATCTCCGGCGACGACCGCGTCCTCTGCGCCAAGCGCCGCCAGCCAGGCGTCGATCGCCGACTGCGGTCGCGCGTCGCTCGTGTCGTCAAGCAACTCTCGGGCGCACGCGTCCACGACCGCGCCGAGCATGGAGCGCGTCACCGCTTCGGGCGCTCCGCCGGAGCGCTGGGCCCGCACGGCGGCCGGCATCGAACGATGCAGCATCTCGACCCGAGCCGCGTCGTGCGGATCGTCGGTCACCGGCAGCCAGCGCCCGGTCCACTCATCGCCGCGACGGACAAGGCCGGCGCGCAGCCGCCCGCGAGCGACGAGCTCCAGCGCGAGCTTGGCAGCCTCGGCCACGAACCGCAGCGAGTCGCCGACCACGACCGCCGCCACCGGGGCCGGGGGCAGGGCGAGCGCGAGGTCGAGCGCCGCGCCGGCGGAGACGGCAAGGACCGGCACGTCCCAATCCTCGACACGGTCGAACGACGCGTCTGAGTGGTCGTCCTGCACGGGTCGCAGGAGCTGCGGCGAGGCCTGCGGACCGTCCGTCGAGGACGGGAGCGTCAGCGTGAGCGGCGAGTCCGGCATGGCCGGGGACGGCACCGACGCGCCGAGGCGCTCCAGCGCCGCCTCCAATCCCGTGCTGCCGCACGCGAACGGGTGCAATCGCGGCTTCGGTGACGCTGCTGGGCGTCCCGGCCGGCCGCGAGCCCGGGCAGGCAGCGAAGAATCCTCGCCCCAAATGCACAACCGCGAGTCGCGCGACCAGATGGCGTGGACGACGATCACAGCGCCATCTTTGCGGCGTGACCGGACGACTTGCCTCCGCGGCTCATCAGGTGGTGACGCCCACGGCGAGGGGCTCGGCCGTGGCGCACTTGACCGGACACATCGAGTTTGCGCGGCTTGTACCGTGCACGGCTCCTCCGCCACTCCCCCGATGACGACTGAGAACGACAAGCGACTCGAGCGCCGCGTCGTGGCTGCCGCCGAGGCCGCCCTCTCCCAGCGCACCTTCGTCACCGCGATCGACGTCTTCCTCGGCCTGGGCTGGCTTCCGGCTTCCGCCGAGCAGGCGTGGCGTCGGAGCCAGATCCCGTACCTAGAGGCCGCGGTCACGGCCAACCTGAGCAAGATCTCCGAGGCGATGCGCTTCTTCCGCCGCTGGGCGCAGCACCGGGGGCTCAAGCCCAGCGAGACCGCCTACGTGCGGCGAGTGCCGGGGCGTCCCGCGCTGCGCTTCAGCAAGAGCGGCAATCCGAACATCGAGCGCGCCTACAGAACGCACTGGGTCTCGCCCCAGCTATCCGAGCGCGAGCGCGAGCGCTTGGCCGAGCGCCAGAGCAAGCCACCAGACCTCGTGGTGATCTCACCGATCAGAGATTGGGCCTGCGCCTCCTGCGAGGCCACCGGCGACCTGCTGATCATGGACGAGCCCGGCCCGCTGTGCCTGGCCTGCGCCGAGATGGACCACCTCGTCTTCCTGGCAGCGGGCGACGCCACGCTGACGCGGCGCGCAAAGGCCGCCAGCGCGCTGTCCGCGGTCGTCGTGCGCTTCAGCCGCGCGCGCAAGCGCTACGAACGCCAGGGCGTCCTCGTCGAGGAGGACGCCCTGGCCAGCGCCGAGACGCAGTGCCTCGCCGACGAGGAGGCCCGAGCGCGGCGGCGTGAGCGCGACCGCCTCAGGCGCGCCGCCAAGGATGCCGATCTGCACGAGCGCTTCGCCACAGAGATCGCCCGGGCGTTTCCCGGCTGCCCCGCGGCGCGCGCCCGAGCCATCGCGGGCCACGCCGCGGCCCGCAGCAGCGGACGCGTCGGGCGCAGCCCCGCGGGACGCGCCCTGGATCCCACGGCAGTCAAGCTGGCCGTGGTCGCGTCGGTCCGCCACCAGGACACCGGATACGACGAGCTGCTGATGACTGGCCTCGACCGCGCCGAGGCCCGCGAACGCGTTCGCGATGACGTCGACCGCGTGCTCGAGCGCTGGCGGCAGGGATGAGCGAGACGACCGAGCAGGGCGAGTGGCGGCGGCTCAGCCCAGCAAGGCCGAAACGTCGACCGGTGACGCCGCGGTCTCGGCAGCGATCTGCTCACCGTCGCCGTAGCGCTTGATCTCGGCGTATCCCGCCGGGCTCGGGCGGCGGTATACATCGACCCCGCGCTTGGGCGCGTCGATGATCCAGTACTCGGGCACGGCAGCGCCGGCGTAGCGCAGCGACTTCGCCGCGTCGTAGCGTTGCGAGGTCACGGCGACCTCGATCACCAGCGCCGCCGTGGACGGCTGGCGATCGCGGGGCAGCGGGTCGATCACCATGAGGTCGGGCATCACGAACCCGCCCTCGACGAGCAGGAGGTCCTGCACGCGGACCTCCCGTTGGCCGACGGCCCCCACGAGGTGCCGGTTGAGCCACGCGACGATCGCGCTGTGCGCGGCACCCGGGGGACTCACGTCGATGAGCACCCCATCGACGAGCTCCATGCGATCCTCCTCGCGCAGAACGCCGACCTCGACCATGCGTCGCACGTCCTCGACCGACAGGCGATGGATCGCGGTCTCGGCGGACAGCATCGGCGCAGCCAGGCTAGCGACACCCGTGGCACTTGTCACGTCGCCACGGCCGCCCGCTCAGCCGCCCGGCTGACCGCGTCGCCGACCGCCGCAGCGTCCTGGACGTCCCAGCCCGAGAGGATCCACCAAGTGCAGATCGCGCGCTCGATCGCGAAGTCGAGGCGCAGCGCGACGAACCGGCCGCACGGCATCGGCTCGAACGCGCGCACGTCGCCGGTCAGGTACAGATACCGCCGGGTGTGGATGTGCTTGTAGGCGTGGAGGCACGTGCCGTCGCCGAGCTCGATCTCGTTCATCCACATGAACCCGGCGGCGAGCCGCTCGCCGACCGCCTCGATGAGCGCTTCCCAGACCGGCACGGTGTGCTGGGCGTGCCACCCGCGAAATCCCGAGCATCGATCTTCGGTCATGCGGACAGCTTCGTCGCGAACACTGTGGCGAGACAAGACACGCCGGTAACGACTTCGTGCCGAGATGGCTCGCCACACGTCGCTCATTCACCGGGCACCGGTATTGGATGGGTGAACTTGCGCGAACGAGTCATCTCTTCCGGCCCGCGGCCGCATGGGCGAGAAGGCCCACCCTAGAGGCCTCGTAACTCAGCCCGCCAGTGCGTCGACCCGGCGCGATCGATGGGATCCACACGTTCCAAGCCGGGAACGCTCTCGAAGTCGCGGTCGGCGGTGAGAATCGCGTCCTAGATAGATCACGGGCCGGCCGCACGACAGCGTGTCATAGTCACCCCGGGCAAAGGGTGTAGCATCGTACGCCATGCTGACCGTGCCCGAAGCTGCCCGGCGTGTCGGGCGCAACCCCGAGACCGTGCGCCGGTGGATCCGCTCCGGCCTCCTTCGGGCTCGGAAGGTCGGTACACAGCACGTCATCGAGGAACGCGACCTCGAGCAGCTCGTCGAGGACGTCGAACCGATCGAGCTGCCCGGGGAGTGGAGGAACTTCGAAGACGGCACGCCGGCGCCTGATTGGGAGGCGATCGTCCGACGCTCCCGCGACCACCGTTGACGCTCGTCGTCGATGCCAGCGTCGCGATCCGCTCCTTCCAGACAGCCGGTGGCATCGCTCTCCTGCGAGACCCCGACCTGGTCGGGCCACCCTTGCTGTGGTCCGAGTTTCGCTCGGCGGTGCACGAGGCGCTCTGGCGACGCGACATCACGCCGAGACACGCCACGATGCTGCGCCGGCGACTGCGCGAAAGCTCTTTGCACGAGCGCAGGCATCGCCGACTCGACGAGCGTGCATGGGAGATCGCCGACCAGCTCGGGTGGGCGAAGACCTACGACGCCGAGTATGTGGCGCTGGCCGACCTTCTCGAATGCCGGTTGGTGACGGCGGACGCGCGCCTGCGCCGCGGCACGGACCGGCTCGGCTTCGTCGTGGCGCCCGACGAGCTCTGAGCGAAGCGCCGGCTCAGCGACCCTTCCATTCCGGCGAGATCGCCCCCGGCGCTGAAGACCTTCTCGTGCGAGGAGGTCAGGACGACGCAGCGGACGGAGCCGTCGTCGCGCGCCGCGGTGAACGCCTCGATCAGCTCCGAGAGCAACTGGTCGGAGAGGGCGTTGCGGTCGTCGGGGTGGTCGAGCGTGATCGTCGCGACGCCGGTGGCCTCGACGTCGAGCCGACGGCCTCTAAGCTCATCTCTCCTTGAGCTCCACGCTGCCCACCGCGGTGGCGCAGGCTTTGCGCAGCTCGGGTGCCCGCCCACCGCTCGACTGGCACTCGA
>JBBPZA010000098.1:0-9657 GCA_038199375.1 Solirubrobacterales bacterium
CGCGCGGGTCAAACGGCCGGCGGGTGTCGGTCAACGCGACCGATGAGCTCAGCGTCAGCCCCAAGCGCGCGCGGGGAACGACCTATGACGCGGCGACCCGCCTGCTGCGCGCCTCCACGCCGCTGAGCAGCCGCAGCAAGCAGATCCTCTACCTGTCGATCTTCGACCAGGGCGACCGGATCTATGACTCCGCCGTCTTCCTCGACCGCATGACCGTCAACAAGCGCTCGAGCTGCAAGCCCGGCACCATCGAGGACAAATAAGCGAGCAACCGGGGTGGGGCGGGCCGCGGGAGCCATCCGCACGGCCCGCCCCACGCCCAGCACGCGGGTCAGGGACGAGCGAGCAGGCGGCGGGTCAGCGGGGTTGCGCTCGTGCCGTGCACGGCGCTGAGCGAGCTGCCGGGCAGTGGAGGCGCTGGAGGCATCCCCCTACTCGAGGACTGTCTGGAAGCGGTCGACGAGGGCGCGGAAGAAGTCGCTGCGCGTGATCAGGCCCGTGGGGCGCCGGCGTTCGTCGACGATGGGGACGATCAGCACGCGGTGATGCAGGAAGGTCTCGGCCACCTGGACGTCGGAGTAGTCGCGCGGGACGGCGACGCGATCGGTGTTCATGTACTCCCCGACCGGCTGGTCATGGCAGGCGGCGCGCTTCTCGAGTTGCTCCTCGATCGAGCGGGGCACGAAGGCCGCCGAGCGCAGTTCGCCGACGTAGCCGGGGAACACCGCGGAGATGAACTCGCGCTCGCCGAAGATCCCGGCCAGGCGGCCGTCCGGCGTGACCACGGGGAGTGCGGGGAGCCCGCTGTCGGCGATCTGCGTGATCGCGCTTCCCACCTCCTGATCGACGCGTAGGAGCGGTGTCTCCTGGGTCGTCGACTTTCCGAGCGTCTGAGGGGTCATGGGGTTTCCTCCTACAGGTAGCGCACGGCGATGTACAGGGTGGCGATGACGAGCGAGAGCGCGGTTGCGGGGATCCCGACGCGGAGGAAGGCCACGAAGCCGATCGGCTGGCCGGCGCGGGAGGCCATTCCCGCGGCGGCGACGTTGGCGGCGGCGGCTATGAGCGTCGCGTTGCCACCGAAGCAGGCGCCGAGCGCGAGCGCCCACCAGTAGGCGTCGTCGTCGGGGGTGTCGGCTTGCAGCTGCTCGACGACGGGGATCATCGTCGCCGTGAAGGGGATGTTGTCGACGATGCCCGAGGCGATCGCCGACACCCAGGTGATGCCGAGCAGCTCGGCGGTGCGGTCGCCACCGGTCACGCCGGCGATCCCGTCGGCGACCTTGTCGATCGCTCCCGTCTGCTCGAGTGCGCCTACCATGACGAACAGCCCCAGGAAGAAGAAGAGCGTGGGCCACTCGATCCCCGCGAGGGCCTTCTCGACCGACTGACGGGTGACAAGGAGCATGACCGACGCGCCGGCCAGCGCCACCGTGGCGGGCTCGAGGTGCAGGGCCTGGTGCGCGAAGAAGCCCAGCACGGTCAGGACGAGGATGGGGAGCGTCCGCTTGAGCTCGTCGGCGTCCTCGATCGACTTGCGCGCGTCGAGCTCCATGATGCGCCGCTGCTCGCTCGGCGCGACGCGCAGCCGGCCGCGATAGGCCAGGTAGAGCGCGCCGACGACGACGATCAGGGTGATCGCCGAGACGGGCGCGAGGTTGACGACGAAGTCGAGGAAGGAGAGGTCGGTCGCGCCCGCGATCAGGATGTTGGGCGGATCGCCGATCAGCGTCGCCGTGCCGCCTATGTTCGACGCGATGATCTCGATGAGGATGAGCGGGATAGCGTCGATGTCGAGCGTGTCGGCGAGCAGGAAGGTGATCGGCACCATCAACAGGATCGTCGTGAGGTTGTCGAGAAACGCCGAGAGCACGGCCGTCGTCAACGACAGCGAGACCACGATGCCAAGCGTCTTGCCGCGGGAGATCTGGCCGGCGCGGATGGCCAGGTAGTTGTAGATCCCGGTCGGCTCGGTCAGCCGGACGACGAGCATCATCCCGGCGAGCAGTCCGATGGTGTTGAAGTCCACAGCCTCGATCGCCTGCTCCTGGTCGATCGTCTGCGTGAGGACGACGAGCGCAGCACCGATCAGCGCGACCTTGGTGCGGTGGACGCGCTCGGAGGCGACCACGGCCAGTGCGGCCGCGAAGATGGCGACGGCGAGGACCATCAGCGGGGCCCTCGAAGCGTTAGCGGATCACTCATTCTCAGCACCGTAGGGCTTGCGCCGAGGAGGCGCAGGTCGCCCAGGAAGTCGCGCAAGGCCGGCGCCTGGATGACGTCGTCGATCGCGACGCCCTCGGGGACCATCAGCTCGAGCATCCAGTCGTGACCGTCGTCGTCGCGGCCGGTCCCCGCAACGCGGTCAGCCGCGCCGCCTCGACGGCCTCCATCGACGCCACCAACCGTCGTGACTCGGTGCGAGTCCATTCGCAAGCCTCGCCGATCGGCATCCTCGCGAGGCGGTCGAAGAGGATGAGGAGGCCCACCGCCAGAGCCTAGCTCCCGTGGCCTCGCTCAATGGGCAGATCGCCATCCCGCGGGGAGTTCTCACCCCACGTCGATCACGGCTCGACGAGTCCGCGGCGGATCGCGTAGTCGAGTCGGCGGTTGACCGGAACGCGGGTCTGCTTCGCAAAGTCCGCTATTGCGGCGATGATCGGCGCTGCGCCGTGTGGACGAGGACCGTCAGTCGCGGGCGAGCAGCGCGGCCCACGTCGCGGCGGCGCCGACGGCAGCCGCCAGCAGGCCGCCCCGGTGCTCCGAAGCCCAGAGCTGGAGGCTGCGCTCATGGGCGGAGTCGTCGAAGTCGCCGTGGGCTCCCGGATCGCCCTCGGACGGCTCGAAGAGGTTGCCGAGCCGCGGTGCGTCAACCGGCTCGTCGGTGAGCTGAGAGTTGACCGCGGTCCTGCCGAGATAGTGGTCGGCGAGCCACGGGGCGAGCCTGTTACCCCAGATGGTGTACAGAGTCGGCACTCCCACGTACATTTCACGCCGCCGCTTCCGAGTCGCCGACAGCACCGCGGCGGCGGCGACCTCGGGCTGGTAGATCGGCGGCACGGGCATCGGGTGCCTGTTCATCTTCGACCGGCAATGGTCGAACTGGGGGGTGTTCAGGCCGGGCAGCTGGACCATCCCGACGTGCACCTTGGACCGCTTGTGGATCAGCTCGCTGCGAATGGAGTCGGTGAATCCCTTGACGGCGTGCTTGGCTCCGCAGTAGGGCGATTGCAGCGGGATGCCGCGATAGGCCATAGCCGAGCCGACCTGCGTGATGGTCCCCCGGTCGCGGGGCACGGATCATCGCCGGCGCCACGCACGGCGCGGAACGGCTCGATGCTCGCGCGCCGGGCGCGGCGCTCATCGTCGAGGACGACCGCCCGGGCGAACGTCCGGTGCCGCGGGGGTCGCCGGCCATCCACGTCGGCCGTTACGGCAGGGGCTCATGAGGTGAGCGCGAGCGGCGCCCGGGCGAAGCAGCTGGCCCGGCGATCGCTGAACGGCTACGGCGCGGGCTCGCCGGCGGTCACACCCGCATCTGGTTCGATCTTCGCGGCGGGGGTAACGCGCTCGAGATGGCCATGCCAACCAGCCGCGACTCGGCTCGCGACGACCTCGTTCGGGTGCTCAAGGCCGATCCGGACTTGGCCGAGGGCTTGGCCGACGACGTCGCGGCGCTCGCTGCCCATCACGCAGTTGCGGCGGTCGAGCATCTGCCGACGGGATTATGGCAGCCGTCGCGGGACAGGCAGCCGGGCCATCTGGGGCTGCTCGTCCTCTCCGGGCTGCTCGTCCGGATCGTGGAGCTGGCCGGCGGCCGATCGGCGGAGCTGCTCGGCGAGGGCGACCTGCTGCGCCCGTGGGACGAGGACGACGAGTTCGCCGTTTCGGCATCGATCGAATGGAGCGTGATCGAGCCCACGCGGCTCGCGGTCCTCGATCGCGACTTCGCGGCGATCGTGGGCCGGTGGCCGGAGGTGATGGACGCCCTGCTGTCGCGTGCGACCCGCCGCTCGCGCTCGCTCGCGGTCAACTCCGCCATCGGCCACCGGACGCGCGCCAGCGATCGGGTCCTTCTCCTCTTTCGCCACGTCGCCACCCGGTGGGGTCGGGTGACGACAGACGGCATCGTCGTGCATCTTCCCCTCACCCACGAGAGCATCTCGCGGCTCGTCGGGACCCGCCGGCCCACAGTGACCACTGCGCTCGGCGAGCTGGCCGACAACGGCCTGCTGACCAGGACGGCCGACGGCAGCTGGGTCCTTACTCACGAGGCGGCGAAGATCGAAATCTAGCGTCGGGCGCCCACACGGCGCTCAGCCGGCGCGGGTGGCCGGCACGGACCTCGGATCGACACCCCAGCGGCCTCCCGAACCGGTCAGCGCTCCGCCGCGCGTCTGGCGCAGGAGGCGGACGGTAAAGCTCTCCCGGCGCAACCGTGGGCGCAGGCGGAAGCGGTAGGCGATCTCTATCCTGGCTTCCAGGAACCGGGGGCCGCCCGTCACGTCGACCAGACGCCAGCCCACGATCCGGCGAGCGGACAGGCGCTGACGGAGAGCGTCCACGGGCTCGTCTTGGAGAAGCTGCCAGCTGCGCGTCGACCATGTCTCCATGCGCTCGTAGGAGCGCACCCGCCAGGCGGACATGAACTCCGCCAGCGAGCGCTTGGCGGTGCCGACCGAGAACGCGCGAGGGCTGGGGAAGGGCAGCTGCGCAGCTCGCGCCTCCTCGGCGCCGGGGTTCTCAGCGGACCGGTCCGGAGCCCGGGTCGGGGACGGTGGTGGTGGAGTGAGCGCCGGGCCGCTCGGCCGAGCGGTGGCGGCCGGCTCCTCGTCGGCACCGACGAACAGCACGCCGAGCACGGCCGCCGCTGCGACGAGCGCAATGGCCGCCGCGAGAATGATTGCCTTGTGTCGCCGTAGCGTAGTCATTCCTGTCGACTCTACCCGGCCGCGGGCTGCGCACGCGGCTCGAGGTCAGCCCGCGGACGCCCGCAGCGGAAGGGTTCTCACGACCCCCTACCGCGCAGGTTGCCCAAGGCGAGACCGGCGCGGAGTCCTCTAGGTCAGGCCCGCGGATGGGTCACAGGTCGAGCCTCAGGCTCTTGGTCTGGCCTGACGCTCCGGTGATCCTCAGCGAGAGGGGACGTTCTCCGAGCAGGTCGAACGGCACCTCGAAGAGCACCAGCGCGCCGGGGCTCGCAGCGGCCGCTGCCGAGCCTTCCCTGGGCATGCACTGGTCCTCGTCGAGCGGCCGCGGCGCGTATGCGAACGAGTTGCCGGGCCCGACGTCTACGGGGGCCACTCGCTTACCGAAGGCGTCGTGCAGCGCGAGTCGCGAGGTGGGCGTCTTCGCTCGCCCCGCTTCGTTGCACACGCGAAGGAACACGCCAAGGAAGGTCATGTCTTCGCCCGGCTTGCGTCCGTCGACGAGCGCACGGTCGGGCCGGATATCGGGGTTGAGCTGGCGAGTCACCGGAACCGTGTAGGTGAGGCCGTCGAGCTCGACGGCCGTCCCTGGAGCGGCCGCCTCGTCGGGATCGGTGCCTTCACCCGACGGGCGGGGAAGCCGCTGGTCGCCGTCGAAGCAGATGCGGTCAAGGGCGGTATCGATCGGGGCGAGGCGGCCGTCGCAGGCGTCATCCACGCGCGCCCGGTGACTCCGAGTCCCAGGAAGCCGATGAAGGCAAGGCACAGGCCGCGCATGGGCTCCTAAGACTGAGCGCTGCTCTCGGGCTTCAACGGGAGGGCGGCCGTGCTCAGCGAATCCCGGCGTCGAGGGCGCAGGCGACGCCCGGGCCAGCCGCTGCGCTCCCCGACGAGCGCGATGGCGGCGGGCACGAGCACCGTGCGCACGAGGAACGCGTCTATCAAGAGGCCGACGCTGGTCACGAAGGCCAGCTCGCGAAACGATCGGAGCGGCACGAGCGCGAGCAGCGCGAACGAGCCGGCGAGGACGAGGCCGGCTGCCGAGATCGTGCGTGCCGCGCCCTTGCCTCCGACCCGAACCGCCTCGAGCAAGGGGCGTTGTTCGGCCTCTTCCCATATGCGTCCGGCGAGGAAGACGTTGTAGTCCGAGCCCAGCGCGACCAGCAGCACCCCGGCGGCGACCGGCACGAAGTAGGTGAGCTCGCCGTAGCCGCGGATGTCGCCGAAGACGTAGGTCGCCAGCCCGATGGCCGCGAGCGGCGCCAGCAGCGAGGCCGCGACGAGGTAGAGCGGCGCGACGAGGCCGCGCAGGAAGACCACGAGGATGAGGACGATGACCGCCATGACGGCCGGGACGACGCGGGCGAGGTCGTCGACGGTGCCGTTGATGGTCTCGGCGGAGAGGGCGGTGTCGCCGGCGATCGAGGCGCTCGCGCGCGGCAGTCCGGCCGAGGCGAGCAGCTCGGGCATGCGGTCGCCCAGGCGGTCGACGGTGGCGATCGCGCGGCTTCCGAGCGGGTCGTCGCCGAGAACGAGCACGTAGCGGGCGGCGTCGCCCTCGCGCGAGAGTACCGCGCCGACGCTCGCAACGACCGGGTTGTCAGCGGGACCGATCACCTCGGCGACGCCGGGGGTGCGGTCGAGCGCGCGCTGGAGGCGCGCGAGCGCGGCGCGGCGGCGGACCACGCCCGCCTCTTCCACGACGATCACCGTCGGCGAGAGGATGCCGGGCGCAAAGCCCTGGGCGCCGGCCGCGTAGGCGCGCCGCGGTTCGCTCTGGGCCGGGAGGCCGCGGATGAGCGAGTTGCCCAGGTCGAGCTTGAGCAGGCCGCTCGAGGCGACTGCGAGGATCGCCAGGCACGCCAGCATCGTGAGCCCCGGACGGCGGACCGCGACGTCGATGAGGCGGGCCGTGACAGACGATCGCCCCTCGCCCGCCTCTACTGCCGGCTCTTTCCCGCGACGCGCGGAGGGCCACAGGATCGGCCCGCCGGCCAGCGCCAGCGCAGCCGGCACGAAGGTGATCGAGACCGCGAGTGCGATCAAGACGGCCATCGCCATGCCCGGGCCGAAGGCCTGGAAGAACCCCAGCTCGGCGACGACCAGCGCCGCGCTGCCGCCGGCGACCGTGAGCGCGCAGGTGACGATGATGGGCGCGAGGCCGGCGGTGGTCCGCTCGGCGGCGGCGCGGGCGTCGAGCCCGTCGCGCAGGTGCCGGCGGAACCGCGAGGTGTAGAAGATCACGTAGTCGGTGATGACCCCGAAGAGCAGGGCGACGATGATCGGCTCGACCTCGGAGGGCACCGACACCCCGACCCGCTGACCGATCCACGCGATGAGCCTGATGCAGATCAGGTAGGCGATCGCGACGGTCGCCAGTGCGAGCAGCGGAGCTCCCGGCGCGCGGAAGTAGAGCCCGACCGCCGCGGCGACCAGGGCCACCGTCGCGAGCTCGACCCAGGGCAGCGCGTCCTCGATCACGCGCGCCTGCTCGTAGCGAGCCGGGATCGCGCCGGTGACCCCGACATAGCCGCCGGGAAGCGGGCCGGCGCGCTTCTCGGCATAGCGTCGCGCCAGGCCCGTGCGACCGATCTGGCCGATGTCGGGCGCGATGAACAGGTAGGTGACCGCGGTCGTGGAGCGCTCGCGCGAGAATGGGGGCCGGCCGAAGGCGTTGCTCACCGGCAGGGCGCCCACCACTGAGCGCAGCCCCGGGTCATTCCCCCGGTTTACCCGAGCCGCCCGGAGCACGACCTCCGCCCGTCGCTTGAGCGGCAGGCCCTGGCCGCGGCGCTCGACGACCAGCGTCCGGCTGATCAGCGGAAAGCCGAACAGCTCGTGAGAGCGCCGCTCAGCCTCGATGGCCGCGGCGTCGTTGGGCACCAGGTCGCCGAGCGCGCCGACCTGAGCCTGCCGGATCGTCGGAAGCCACATCGTGACCGCCACGGCCGCGGCGATCCAGGCGACGATGACAAAGACTCGGCCGCGGACGACCCAGCGCGCGAGCGCGGCGCTCATCGAGCGGCCCCCCGCCGGCGCGACCGCCCGAGCGCGGCGCTCACCCCGCGGGCCCCGCCGGCGCGACCGCGGCGCTCATCCCGCGCCAGCGCCCCTCCCCGCTCATCCCGAGCCCCCCCGGGGGTGCGAGCGCGCGAGGCTCGGCGCCACGCCGACGCGCTCGAGCTCGGCGAGCGCCAGGGCGCCGTAGCGGCCTTCGTCGAGGTCGCGCCACGGCGCCTCGCTGACCTTGCGCAGCTGAGCGTAAGACAGATTGGCCACGGCGCGCTCGGCCAGGAAGCGCTCCATCGCGACGGCGTCGCCCCCTTGCGCAAGCAGGCGACGCAGCGTCCGAGCCTCGCGGATACGACTTAGCCGGAGCGGGACGTAGAGGAGCAGCGGTGCGGTAGGCAGGACGGCGATCGACAGCCCCAGCAGCACGCTCAGCCGCCGGACGCTGCGTTTGCTCTCGGAAGCCCCGGCGGACGCCCGCACGCCCGCCGCGCGGATCTCGGCGCCGGCCCGGTCCACTCGCCCCCCGACGAACGGCACCGACGAGAGATCGGAGAGCCCGTCGCCGACCGTGACGGCGGCGCGGCCGACGCGGTCGACGGTGACGCTGAGGCGACCCAGGTTGCGCATCTCATCAGCGACGGCCAGCGCCACGACGACCCACAGCGCGACCCACATCACGGCCAGGACGTCGATCAGCCCGCCCGGTCGGACGCTGGGCCCGCCTAGTCCCCGAGCATGCATTCCAGCGGGACGACTTCGAGTGTGCGCGGGATGGGCAACGAATCCGGGGCTGGGCGTGGGGCGGGCCGCGCGGATGGCTCCCGCGGCCCGCCCCACCCCGGTTGCTCGCTTATTTGTCCTCGACGGTGCCCGGCTTGCAGCTCGAGCGCTTGTTGACGGTCATGCGGTCGAGGAACACGGCGGAGTCATAGATCCGGTCGCCCTGGTCGAAGATCGACAGGTAGAGGGTCTGCGCGCTGCGGCTGCTCAGCGGCGTGGAGGCGCGCAGCAGGCGGGTCGCCGCGTCATAGGTCGTTCCCCGCGCGCGCTTGGGGCTGACGCTGAGCTCATCGGTCGCGTTGACCGACACCCGCCGGCCGTTTGACCCGCGCGCGAAGTTGTCGGGCGCGACGATCGTCGGGTCCTCGTTGCTCTTGGCGTCCCACGTCGACTTGTTGAGCTCGGCGATGAACCCGTCGTTGAACTCGTCGTCCTTGAACTCCGGGAACTCCTCAGACAGAAACCTGAAGCGAATCGACAGGCAATTGGCGCCCTTGGGCCGCTTGAACTTGATGCGCAGGATCGTCACGTCACGCGCACCGCGCACAAAGGGCCCGTTGACCGCCGTGCCGCTGTCGGGATCGGTGTTCTTGTCACCGGCGATCGTCGCGTCGCCCGTGCTCAAGATCCCAAACGTCTTACCCGCACGGGGAAACCCGGCCAGCTTGTCGTCGGAGATCGCCGCCGGATTGCCGCCCGGCGGAAGCAGCGTGAAATCCGCGCGCCGAATGATCTTCGGGTCATCGGCGATCGCCTGAGCGAGCTTGAAGGCCTCCCCCCTGCCCTTGGTGCGATCGGGAGTCGGCGTGATGTCAGCCGCCGCCATCCCCCCCGTCCCCACTGCCACCGCCGCCGTCGCGACGCACGTCGCTCCAGCACCCGCCAGCCACTTCACTTGTCCGCGCCGCATCGCGCCTCCAGTCGTTAGAAAACCGCA